>JAIRPF010000041.1 GCA_031257115.1 Accumulibacter sp. | reverse complement strand
GACCTGAGCCTGCAAGGCCACGCCGGAAAACGCGAAGGCGCCACCGGAAGTCTCAGGGTGAGGTATGAGTTCTGAGGGGGGAGTCCGGGGGAAAGGGGTGAGTTCCGGGGGCTGGGGTCTGGGTTCTGATCCCCGGGTTCTGATCCCCGGGTTCTGAGTTCCGGGTTCCGGGTTCCGGGTTCCGAGTTCCGGGTTCCGAGGGGTGACCTCCGAGAGGTGATTTCCCTCACCCCCACCCCCACACCCAACCCCACCCCCTCTCCCGGAGGGGGAGGGGGGTGTTCAAAGGATGCGGCGCGATGCGCCGGAGAGTACGCCCTGGATTCCCGCGTTCGCGGGAATGACGGGGATTTTCGTCGGACTGGCGGGGATTTTCGTCGGACTGGCGGGGATTTCGTCGGACTGGCGGGGATTTCCGCCAGAATGACGGGGCTTGGTTTCAGCGCGGCGCGCGAAAGAGGCGGGGGCGGCCGGCCGTTCGTGGGCGGTCCCGATCTGGCCGCCGCTCTTACCGGCGCGTCGAATAGGGCGAGGCGTTCTTGAGGCAGAGGGCCACGGTCGAGGAATTGTGCAGCAGCGAGGAAGTTCCCGGCTGGAGCAGGCCGAGGATTCCTCCCGCCATCATGGCGCTGTTGAAGCCGATGGCGTTCCGCGAGGTGCGTTCCAGCCGCCGTTTCAGCTCGCGGGAGAGAGAGCGCAATTCGATCAGGGCGCGCAGATCGTCGCCGGCGCAGGTGATGTCCGCGACCTCGCGGGCGATCGCCGTTCCCTGCCCAAGGGCCACGCCCACGTCGGCGCGGGCCAGGGCGGGGGAATCGTTGACGCCGTCGCCCACCATGACGACCGTCGCGCCTTCTTCCCGGAGCCGTTCCACGATGCGGTGCTTGTCCTCGGGCAGGAGGTCGGCGTAATACTCGCCGATGCCCGCGCTCTCCGCGACGCGCGCGGCGGAGTGCGCGTTGTCGCCCGTCAGCATGACGATGCGCGCGAATCCCATTTCGCGCAGATCCCGCATGGTTTCCCGGACGCCTTCCTTCAACGGGTCGTCGATGCCCAGGACGCCCACCAGGCGGCCGTCGATGGCCAGATAGAGCGGCGTGAGTCCGTCGGTCGCCGCGACGATTTGTTCCGCGAGTCCGGGCGCGACCGGCACGCGTTCGTCGTGGACGACGAAATGTTCCGAGCCGATGACCACGCGCTTTCCGTCGAGGGTCGAGACGATGCCGTGCGCCATGATGTATTCCACGGCGGCGTGGTGCTCGCGGTGGTCGATGCCGCGCTCGCTGGCCGCGTGCACGACCGCGCGCGCCAGGGGGTGCGGAAAGTGTTCTTCGAGGCAGGCCGCCAGGCGCAGGATTTCCTTTTCGTCGAAAACCCCGCCGGGGCCGGCGACCGGAAAGATCACCCGCAGTTCGGGCTTGGCCTGGGTCAGCGTGCCGGTCTTGTCGAAGACGAGGGTGTCGGCCGAGGCGAAGGCTTCGAAAAACTTGGCGCCCTTCACGGTGAAACCGGCCCGCGCGGCGTCGCGCATGGCGCCGAGCACGGCGATCGAGCCGCCCATTTTCAGCGCGCAGGAATAGTCCACCATCAGCGCCGCCGAGGCGCGCGTGAAATTCCGCGTCAGCAGGCCCGTCACGGCCGCCAGAAGGAAGTTGTAGGGCACGATGCGATCGGCGATTCTTTCCATGCGCAACTGCATTCCGGCTTTCATGGCCTCGGATCGCTGGACCAGCGAGGCGACGGCGCGGATGCGCGTGTCGGCGTCCGAGACGCGGACGCGGACGTAGAGTTCCCCCTCTTCCACGACCGTGCCGGCGAACACCGAATCCCCCGCCGCCCGCCCGATGCCGAAGGGTTCGCCCGTCAACGACGCCTGGTTGACGAGGGCGGAACCGCGTTCGACCTCGCCATCGACGTTGATCGGCATGCCGGTGCGCACGACGACGAGGTCGCCGGGCGCGACTTCGCTCGCGTCGATCACGGTTTCCTCGCCGCCTTCGACGCGGACGACACGGGAATCGAAGCCGAGCAGGGTGTGTATCAGTTCGCTCCTGGAGCGCCGGCGCGTGTGTTCTTCGAGCATATCCCCAAGGCCCAGGAGCCACATCGTCTGCCCGGCGGTGGTGAAGTCGCCCTGGACGAGCGAGGAGGCCACGGAGGCGGCGTCGAGCACGGGAACGTCGAGCCGCGCTTTCCTCAACGATCCCAGGGCGGCCAGGGCGAAGGGAACGAAATTGACCAGCGCGCAGACGGCGCTCAGCGGCGCGGGCAGAACCATGCGCCTGAAGGCGTAGCCCGCGACGCGCCAGAACAGGCAAAAATCCGGCGCGCCGTTTTGCCGGAATTCCCGCGCCCCGGCCTCGTCCCGGAACGATTCGACGATCCGCGCGTCGATGGCGTCGAGCCAGGCGAGAACCTCGCTCCGCGCGACGCCTTCCGCGTCCTTGCCGGGTCCTTCGGTCGAGTACCAGACGGTTACGCTGCCGGCCTGGGAATGGATCCGCGCGCGCTCGACCCGCGCGTGTCCGCGCAAGGCGGCGTGGAGAGGCGCGAGATCGCCCGCCGGGACGCGCCCCTTGAGCTTGACGCGCATCCGGCCGGGAATGTCCGAGACCAGGGAATACTGCACCGCGAGATTTCCTCGATGCGGCCGGCGGCCGCGTCGTTCATCGGGTCACTTGGATTTCGCGGGCCTTGCCGGGGACTTCGGCTTGCTTGCCGCGGCGGCGTTCCCGGAATCGTTGAGATACCCGGCCTCGGCCACGATGTCGCCGAACCGCGCCTTGGCTTCCTCGAAAACGCCTTCGCAGCCGGATTTCATTTTCAGCCCCTGGGCCACGACGTTGACCGCGAGCTTCTTGGCGGGCTGGCTCTTGATCGCTTTCAATCCCAGCGTGCCCAGGAGAAAACCTCCCAGCGCGAACATGATGTGGTCTTTCTGGATCGACATGGCGATACCTCCTTGCTTGATGAGTCAATGAATCACGATGGCCCCGGCGAAGCCGGGATTACGGGATTACGGGATTACGGGATTGCCGGGTCGCCCCCGCCGGGGGCGAACCCGATCTCCATTTACCATAAACCGCCCCCCGGCGCGGCGTCAATCCGGTCAACCCGCACCGAAAAAGAGCGCCACCCGATACGTCACGAACGCGGCCAGATAGGCGAGGACGAACAGGTAGCCGGCCATGATGAGCGGAGTCTTCCAGCCCCCCGTCTCGCGCTTGACGGCCGCCAGCGTGGCGAGGCAGTGCGGCGCGAAAACGAACCAGGCGAGCATGGACAGCGCCGTGGCCAGGCTCCACGAGCCGGCGAGATGCTCGCCCAGCGCCCGCTCGGTTTCCTCCTCGTCGTCGGAGGAGAGCGAATACACCGTGCCCAGCGCGCTGATGACCGCCTCGCGCGCGGCCATCGCGGGAACCAGCGCGGCGGAAAGCTGCCAGTTGAATCCCACGGGTTCGAAAACGACCGCCATCGCCTTGCCCATCCGTCCGGCGAAACTGTATTCGATCGCGGATTCCCCGGCGTCTTCCGGCGCGGCCGGGTAGCTGGAGAGGAACCAGATCAGGATGCTCGAAAGCAGGATGATTCCGCCGACGCGGCGGACGAAGATCATCGCGCGCTGCCACAGGCCGATGGCGACGTTGCGCGCGGTCGGCAAATGGTAGATCGGCAATTCCATCATCAGCGGCCGCGGCTGACGCCCCGCCGCCGTGAAACGCTTAAGCGCCCAGGCGACGGCCGTGGCGCCGAGGATTCCGGCGAGATAGAGGGCGAACAGCGCCAGCCCCTGCAACTGGAAGACTCCCCACACTTCGCGCGGCGGAATGAAAGCGCCGATCAGCAGGGCATAGACGGGCAGGCGCGCCGAACAGGTCATCAGCGGCGCGATCAGGATCGTCACCAGCCGGTCGCGCGGATCGCCGATGGTGCGCGTCGCCATGACGCCGGGAATGGCGCAGGCGAAACTCGACAGCATCGGAATGAAGGAACGCCCCGACAGCCCGACCCAGCCCATCAGCCGGTCGAGCAGGAACGCGGCGCGCGGCAGGTAGCCCGATTCCTCCAGCACGAGAATGAAAAAGAAAAGGATCAGGATTTGCGGCAGGAACACCAGCACGCTGCCGGCGCCGGCGATGATGCCGTCGACGATCAGGCTCTTCGCCCAGCCGTCGCCCAGGTAGCCGCCGGCCAGGCCGCCGAGCCAGGCGAAAGCGTCCTCGATCCAGCCCATCGGCGCCTCGGCCCACGAAAACACGGCCTGGAAAACCAGGAACAGCATGGCGGCCAGCAGCGCGGGGCCGAGCACGGGATGCAGCGCGAAGCGATCGATGCGGTCGCTCGCCGTATGCGGGATGATTTCGTCGAGGCCGAGCTTGCGCAGAATCCTGCGCACGGCGACGTGGTCGCCCTGCCCGGCGTCCTGGGCGTCCTGGGTATCCTCATCGGCCTCCGGCGCGGCGGCCCGCCACACGCCCTGATCGTCGATCAGCGCGAGCAGCGATTCGATGCCGTTCTTCTGCACCGCCACCGTGCTCACGACCGGAAGCCCAAGTTCGGCGGAAAGCGCCTCCGGATCGACGCGGATGCCGCGTTTTTCCGCGAGGTCGAACATGTTGAGCGCCACCACGCAGGGCAGTCCCAGCCGTTTGATGGCCAGCGCCAGGCGCAGGTTGCGGCGCAGGTTGGTGGCGTCGACGACGCAGACGACGAGATCCGGACGCTTTTCGCCCGCCGCCCGCCCGAACAGGACGTCGCAGGTCACGCGCTCGTCGGGCGAACGCGGATAGAGGCTGTACGCGCCCGGCAGATCCAGCACGCGGATCGTCTTGCCGGACGCGGTGACGAACCGGCCTTCCTTGCGTTCGACGGTGACTCCCGCGTAGTTGGCGACTTTCTGCCGCCCGCCGGTCAGCAGGTTGAACAGCGCGGTCTTGCCGCTGTTGGGATTGCCCACCAAGGCCATCAGCGGCCCGTTCGGATACAGGTGGATGACCGCCTCGTTCTGGCAACAGGCGCTCATTACACGCTCACTCCCTCGGCAAGCGTCCGGTCGACCGGGGAACCGGCCAGCGCGCCCGCCGGCACGACGCCGATGCACGCCGCCTCGGCGCGCCGCAGGGCGAACGTCGACTGGCCGACGCGCACCACCATCGGATCACCGCCGGGAATCGCCTTGGCCATCAGGCGCACCTGTTCTCCGGCGACGAAACCGATCTCCTCGAGCCAGCGGCCCCATTCGGGCAGGCGCGCGGGCGCTTCGACGCGCACCACCGCCAAGGTTTCACCGATGGCCGCGCAATCCAGCGTCGAACACGAAACACCCGATTCATTCATATCCAAGGCAATCTCCTCATTCCAATCATGGGCAAGCCGTCAAAAACGCCAGGTCACCCCAAGCGTCAAACCGTGAGTCGTCGATTTCGGTTTGTCGTCATCGGTCGCGCGTATGTAGCCGACCGCGAACTCCAGGTCCTCGCTTGGCGAATAGATCGCCCCGATTTCGGCGAACCGCGAGCGCACCGTGCCGCCACCGGAGCGCGACCAGTCGATCCCCGCGTCCAGCGCCAGCTTCCAGCGTTCCGAAACTTCCCAGACGGGCGCGATGGAAAGATGCCTGTTCGTGGCGTTGTTGTCCGCGTGGCGATAGCGGTCGCGCCCCACGCCCGCGTTGACGTGCAGCGAACCGAACGGCACATCCTGGCTGAGGATGAAGGTCAGGTTGCCCGAAACCTTGCCGGTTCCCAATCCGTCGTCCTCGCACCGCGCGCCGACGGGAATCGCGATTTCCGGCTTGAGGGCGAGGCTGAAACCGGCGGCTTCGTTTTCGAAAAACCGCCATTTCGCGCCGATCACCGTGTTGCCGAAACCGCTGGCGCGATCGCCGGAAGCACGGATGCTCGAATGGTCGATGCCCGCAAAAAGGTCGAGGCTCTCCGTCACCCCATAGGTATAGACCACCGGAACGGAACGCGTCCGCTCGGTTTCCCCGCCCGCGCGGGCGCGCTCCCGGTTGTACGACGCCTCGAACTGATGCCGCCCGGAACCCTGCGTCCCCGTATCGTCGGTAATCAGCGGCTGCAATGCCAGGGAAGACCCCGAAAACGCCGCGAGAGCGGCAAGCGAGGCGGCGGAAAAAAGAAAGCGTGAAGTTTTGAAAAGCGGATGACGCATGGGACAACTCTCTGGGTCGATAAAGATTCCGTGAGAACGATTATTACTATAAATGAAAACGATTACCAGTTCAATCCCCGCCGGGATGACGGAAATTTTTTCACGGCCCACTTCCCACAGCGTCCGCGCTCCGTCCAAATCCTCCCTTTCGAGAGAGGTATCACGCCGAAGGCGCGGCGGAGAAAGTCCCATCCCGGCGCAAAGCGCCGCAAGGCAAGCCTTCCTCTTGAGGGATGTGTCACGCCGAAGGCGTGACGAAGGGAGTTGGGCGGTTCGGATTAACCACGAAAGGCACGAGGAACACAGAGAAAGACAAGAACGAAAAGCAGTAACCACGACGGGCATGACGAAAAACAAAGAAAGAACCCGTTATTCCCGCGCAAGCGGAAATCCAATTCGTAGCTTCCAACCCGAAGGGCTGCCATTTCAAAGAATGCTGGTTCCGTTCACGATAAATCCACGTGGAAAAACGCGATAAGTCCGGGAAGCCACTGGAACAAAGGGAAAGAATCGGGACGGGCGCTGCAAATCATTTGCAAAAACGCCGACATCGGCGCATTCAAGAACCAGCGGCCTCGACGAACGCCTGCATGACCTCGGAAAGCACCGAGTTGGCGCGAGGGGTGAGTTCGGCGTTCCGGGCATCGCCCTTGATGGGCAGGAAGGTGCGGACGGGAATCTCCACCTTGCGGCCGCGACCGGCCATGCCGCCGAACTGATGGATGGCCGAGTATTTCTTGCCCACGCTCACCGTGGCCGCAGTCGCCGTGTGGGTGGCCGACAGGCTCGACAGCATCCCGCCCGCGCCCCACTCCTTTGACTGGAGCTTCTTGCCCGGCCACGTTCCCTTCTTCTCACGCTGCCGGATGGTCGAAAGCGCCAGCGGCTTCCAGCTTTCTCCACCGACCACGCCCTCGCGCTCGAAGGCTTCCTCGGTCAGCTTGCGGAGCGCGACGGCAGCGCCCGCCATCAGCGGCGCGGTGTCGGAAATGCGGCGCTGGAGCCGGGCGAGCTTGGCGATGGCATCGCCCTTGACCTCGATCTTGAACGTGGTCACGGCTGGCTCCCGTGATAGTCGGTGGCCGGGTTGTAGTCCCACCCCACATCCGGCTGGAAAGGCCGTGCCATGCCCGGCAGCTTGAGCTGCATCACCGGAATCACCGAGCCATCCTTTTGCGGCACGTCCACGGTCTGGATGTAGCCCTCGGCCTTGCTGACCGGCAAACCATCGCGCTTGACCTCGCTCGCCATCATGGGCACGGCGCGGCAGCGGCAACGCCAGCCGCAGGGCGGGTAGGCCACTGACCACGCGGCATCGTCGTAACGGAACACGCGCCCGTGCATGACGCGGTGCGCTGGCCGCGTGCGGCTGTCCATGACCGCCGTGTAGCGCCAGTAGGGGATATCCTTTCCGCGCTCGACAAATGGGTCGAAGACGGCCTCGCGCCCAGTCTGACGGGATCGAACGCCGCGGGCACGGTGACTCGCCCGGTCTGCTCCTATCCCGGGAAACTGGTCTATAAGGGAGGAGACAACACCCAGGCGGCGAGCTACGCCTGCGAATAGCCGCCGCGAAAAAGGAAAGCCTGGGATTCAAACGGATATATGAATTGGAGCGCGAGCGGAACGTCCGCGCTCCAATTCAAACCTCCCTCAAGAGGGAGGTGGCTCGCGGCGAAGCCACGAGCCGGAAGGAGTCGGGCGGTTGGATTTCAGACGCGGATGGTTGGTGAACGAACTGGATTCCGACGATCGGGGGGGTGTTTCTGTTTGTTCCCGTCTGGGAATTCAACGGCCAAACTCCTTCCGTCATGCCTTCGGCGTGACACTTCCCTCAGGAAGGAGGCTTGCCTTGCGGCGCTTTGCGCCGGAGTTTACGCGCTGGATTCCCGCTTGCGCGGGAATGACGGGTTCTTTCTTTGTTTTTCGTCGTGCCTGTCGTGTTCGTCGTGGTTACTGTTTTTCGCTTTTGTCTTTCTCCGTGCCCTTCGTGGTTAACGTTTCCCGCTTTTTCTCCGCGCTCTCCATGCCTTTCGTGGTCAAGGTTCTCTGGTTTTCGTTCTTGTTCTTCGTCGTGTCCGTCGTACCCGCCGCGGTTATCCCTTCTTTTTTGCACTGCATCCCGGCTGTTGGCTATCATCCGGGTTTTTCCCGCTTCCCGTTCCGTTTTCTCCAAACGTATGCCAACCTTCGATCCTTCATCCTTCCTCGAATCCCTGCGTCGGACGCTGTCCGCCGGGGCCGTGCTCACCGGCGGCGACATTCCGGAGCATCACCATGCCGACTGGAGCGGCGCGGGGGCGGTCGCGCCGTTGGCGGTCGCGCGGCCCAACGGCACGGAAGAAGTCGCCGCCGTGCTCAGGCTGTGCAACGCGCACGGCGTCCCGGTCGTTCCGCACGGCGGGCTGACCGGGCTGTCCGGCGCGGCGCAGCCGGTCGCCCGCGGCATCGTCCTGTCGCTCGCGCGCCTCGACCGGATCGAGCAAATCGACCCCGCCGCTTCCACCGTCACCGTCCAGGCCGGCGTCATTCTCCAGCGTTTGCAGGAAGCCCTCGCCGGGCATCATCTCCAGTTCGGCGTCGATCTCGCGCCGCGCGGCACCTGCCAGATCGGCGGCCTGCTCGCTTGCAACGCCGGCGGATTGAACGTCATCCAGCACGGCGCGGCGCGCGCCCAGGTCATCGGCCTCGAATGCGTGCTGCCGGGCGGCGACGTCCTGCCCCTGCGCGCGTTGCAGAAGAACTGTACCGGCTACGACCTCGCGCAATGGTTCATCGGTTCGGAAGGAACGCTCGGCGTGATTACCCGCGCGGTGCTCAAGGCCGTGCCGCTGCCGACCGCCCGCAAAACGGCCTGCCTGGCCCTGTCCGGGGTCGACGGCGCGCTCGATCTGCTCGCGCGGCTGCGCCAGCGCCTGCCGCAGCAAATCGCCGCTTTCGAGATCATGTGGGACGATTTCCTCGGCGCGGCGAAACGCTGGGTTCCCGTGCCACAGCCTTTCGATCCGATCCCGCCCCTGACGGCGCTGATCGACGTCACCGGCAACGACGAGGCGGCGATCGGGCAGGCGCTGGAGGATGCTCTCGGCGAGGGGATCGAAAGCGGCTGGATCGACGACGCGGTGATCGCCACGTCGCTCGCGCAGGCGGCGCAGCTCTGGCAGTTGCGCGATTGCATGGCCGAGCTGTGGACGCACATGAAGCCGGTGAATTTCGATCTCTCCGTGCCCGTCCCCCGCATCGGCGAATTCCGCGCCGCCGTCCAGGCGGCGCTCGCCAGGCGCTGGCCCGATCATCGCGCCTATTATTTCGGGCACATCGGCGACGGCAACCTTCACATCATCGTCGACGCCGCCGTTCTGCCCGCCGGCACGACGGCCTACGACGTCGAGGCGGTCGTTTTCGCCGAATTGCCGCCCTTCGCCGGTTCGATCTCGGCCGAGCACGGCGTCGGAACGCTCAAGAAACCTTTCCTGGGCATCAGCCGCGGCGCGGCGGAAATCGACGCCATGCGCGCCGTCAAGCGCGCGCTGGACCCAAACGGCATCATGAATCCGGGCAAGATTTTCGATTGAACGTCGAGGGAGAGCGAATGATCCCGGCGAACACGGCGGACACATCGGGCGGGTATGCCGTAGGGCCTGTACGTAATTGGGGTGTTTTTCGCTCATTCTCTTGCGACGCAAGCCGGGCGTCTTGCGGAAAAATCAAGCTTTCCTCTTGAGAGAGGTGGCCCACGGCGAAGCCGCGAGACGGAAGGAGTAACGGCGGTCATTCTTCCAACCGCGTTCGGAAATTCCACCGCCCGACCCTTTCCGTCCGAATCGACCGCCTATCGATTCCCGTAACCGCCTACGGATTCCCGTCATTCCCGCGCGAGCGGGAATCCAGCGCGTGCTTTCCCGCAAGGATGAATCTCCCTCTTGAGTGAGGCTTCTCTTGCGGCGCGTCGCGCCGGAATGTACGTTCCTGGATTCCCGCGTTCGCGGGAATGACGGGGTTTTTCCTTGCTTCTCGCCGTGCCCGCCGTGTTCGTCGTGATTGCTATCTTCCACCGTATCCGCCGTGCTTATCGCTTTCAGAAGCGGAAACGGCCAAGAAAAACAGCCCGGAAGATTTTCGTCTTCCGGGCTGCCGGACGGGATCCCCGCCTGTGCCGTTAGGCCGGCATCCTGAACCGGAGTCCAGAGTAGGCAGCCTTCCTTCCGCATCAGGTCCACCCGACGAGGGGCGGGCACAACAGCGGTTTTTAGGTCGGCCACCCGATGCCAATCAGCATTGGTTCAAGGAGTCTATGGCCTTGACGAACACCGCAGGGAAAAACGGTCGGAAACTCAGATCAGCTTGTCTTGCGGTTCCAGCAGAGCGTCGAGCTGCGCTTCCATGAGGAAGATTCTACGCCTTACGGCGCCGAAGTCTACCCCTGTTTCGACATGACCCTCCGCCGCGAGGCCGTCTCCGGGGGGCGCGCTCTCGACGGAGAGAAGTTCGTGGGCGATGTTGAGCGCCGCCATGACCGCGATGCGCTCGGCGGCGTTGCTGCGGGTTTTTCCGGCGATCTCGCGCATCTTGCCGTCGACGTAGGCGGCGGCGCGCGACAACGCCTCCTTGTCCTCCGGCGAGCAGGCGACCCGGTACTCCCGGCCGAGCAGGACGATGTCGAGAAAATTGGCTTCGCTGGGCATGGCGTCAGTGGGGCGCGCCGGCTTGCGGCAACTGTTGCGCGATCCGTTCGATCCGCCCGCGCGCCGTTTCCATGCGCGCCGCCAGACCCTTTCTCTCGGCTTCGACGGCGGCGAGCTGCTGCCGGAGCTGGTTGTTCTCCGTGCGCAGCGCGCGGCAAAGCGAAGCCACTTGGACGATTTTTCCTTCCAGCGCGTCGAGTTCATTGAGCATGTACGGACTATAGTTTCATAAACCCTGTCGAGTCAAGGGATAAGCATTGCTTTTGAATGTGAATTGTCGACGGCGATGAATTTTGTAGACAAGGCGTCGGGGGCTTGCGCTATACTTCGCCACTTCACCGCCCCTGGGCGGTGGAAAAAGCGCAAGGTGCCGCCAAGCGGATTCTCCGCCGCGGTCAAACGGGAAACAGGTGCGTGCCGGAAGACACAAGGCCTGTGCTGCCCCCGCAACGGTAAGCGAGAGTGGGCGTATCGACATGCCACTGGGCCTCAGGGCCTGGGAAGGCGATGCGTCAGGACTCGCAAGCCCGGATACCGGCCTCATGCGCAAAGAAGGAAGCGCCGCGGGGTGAGGATGGTGTGTGTCGCGCGGATTCCCGGCCGGATGGTGGAATCCATGTTTTCTCTCCGTTTTTTCTTCGTGGCGCTTCGGTTTATTGTTTGCCGGCGCGCGGGGACGTGCGTCGGCATGACGGAGAGATTTTCCATGAATCCACGCAACTCCCTGACACTGGGCGCCTTGGCGCTGTTTTCCGTTTTTCCCGATGTTTCCACGGCCGCTCCCGATGAGGCCATCGTCGTGACCGCCAGCCGGCAGCCGGCCCGCGCCAGCGAACTGCTTTCCGACGTGACGGTCATCGACCGCGAGGAAATCGAAAAGGCCGGCCCGTCGACCAGTCTGCCCGAACTCCTGGCGCGGCAGCCGGGTCTGGAGATTTACGCCAACGGCAGTCCCGGTTCGACGACCGGCATCTTCATTCGCGGCAACGCTCCCAGGCACGCCCTGCTGCTGATCGATGGAATGCGCGCCAATTCCGCCACGGCGGGGTCGCCCAACTGGGCGTACCTGCCGCTGCAACAGATCGAGCGCGTCGAAATCCTGCGCGGCGCGGCGTCCTCGCTGTACGGCTCCGACGCCATCGGCGGCGTCATTCAGGTGTTCACCAAGAAAGGCCAAGGCCCGATGGCGTTTACCGCCGAGGCGGGTTTCGGCACTCACCACGCCACCGCCGTCAACGCCGGGCTATCCGGCGGGGCCAATGGCTGGAGCTACAGCCTGCAAGTGGCCAACCAGCGCACGCGCGGATTTTCGGCCACCAACCGCGACAACGCCTGGAGCCATAACCCGGACAGGGACGGCTACCGCAACACCAGCGCCAGCGGCGGCCTTTCCTACACTTTCCCCAACAAGAATCATGAATTGGGGCTGAAATTCCTCTACGCCGACGGCCGGAACGATTACGACGCCGGCTCGACGTCGGACGATTACCAAAAGGCGCGCGTCTCTTCGTTCAACCTGTACAGCATCAACCGCTTCGCCCGTTTCTGGACGAGCACCGTGCGCCTGGGCCAGAGCATCGACGATTCGCGCAACTATAAGAAAAGCAGCCAGGGCACCAGCAAAGACCGCTACCGCACGCGGCAAACGCAGTACCAGTGGCAGAACGATTTCCGCCTGCCGGTCGGTTCCGCGCTGCTGGCGTTCGAGCGCCTGGAAGAGGAGATC
>JAIRPF010000212.1 GCA_031257115.1 Accumulibacter sp. | reverse complement strand
CTGCGTAAGCCGCTGAGAAAATCTGGGGCGGCGGTCTCGTCGAAAACACGGTCTTTACGGTTGCGTAAGCCGCTGAGAAATTGCGCATGGACGGCGCGGAGCCGGGCGCGCGCTTTACGGCTGCGTAAGCCGCTGAGAAAAGCGCGAACTGGACGGGATAGGACGCCGGGGACTTTACGGCTGCGTAAGCCGCTGAGAAAAGTAGCGACCGATCCATGCGAGCTTTGCAGAACTTTACGGCTGCGTAAGCCGCTGAGAAAGGAGGGAAAAAAATTGAGGTGGCGGATAGGCGTCTTTACGGCTGCGTAAGCCGCTGAGAAAATGCTAACCAACATGGCACTGCAAGTCTGCTACTTTACGGCTGCGTAAGCCGCTGAGAAAAGGAGTGCCAGAGAAAACCAAGCCAAATCCCGCTTTACGGCTGCGTAAGCCGCTGAGAAATCCGCGCCCCCGGCTCGTCCCCGTCCTCCCGCCTTTACGGCTGCGTAAGCCGCTGAGAAATGAATCAGAAAAAAAGGGGCGCTGAGTATATACTTTACGGCTGCGTAAGCCGCTGAGAAATTGACGAACGGCGTTTCCTGAATGCCGCTCACCTTTACGGCTGCGTAAGCCGCTGAGAAATGAATCAGAAAAAACGAGGCGCTGAGTATCTACTTTACGGCTGCGTAAGCCGCTGAGAAAGCGAGACATCGCGGCGCATGAGCGTTGGTACACTTTACGGCTGCGTAAGCCGCTGAGAAATGATGGGTCTTCTGAACGTCGCTTGGCCTTTCCTTTACGGCTGCGTAAGCCGCTGAGAAATGTCTCCCAACCGTGGAAAATAAAAGACCTGACTTTACGGCTGCGTAAGCCGCTGAGAAACAGGGGCTACAGGGAGAACGCGGCCCCGGATGCTTTACGGCTGCGTAAGCCGCTGAGAAAGCACCGCGCCGCCCGCGACGGCGAGGCAATAACTTTACGGCTGCGTAAGCCGCTGAGAAAACTTCCCGCGATCGAGCCACGCCTTGCGCCCGCTTTACGGCTGCGTAAGCCGCTGAGAAAGCGAAGCGGTGCGATCGGTGCTGAATAATGACCTTTACGGCTGCGTAAGCCGCTGAGAAATCGTCGTCGGCGATGATCGGTGGCGCGATGTCCTTTACGGCTGCGTAAGCCGCTGAGAAATGCCGCGATGCCGGGGAAGCAGCGACGGGTGCTTTACGGCTGCGTAAGCCGCTGAGAGACGGGCCCCAGGCAGTGCTGTAGCACGGCAAGACGAAGCCGGGAAAGGCACGGGCAATTTGGAATTGGAATGAAGCGTCTTTGCGCCATCGTGGGCCGGAAATGGAGCGATTCGGGCGTCCGGGCGTTGCTACCGTATTTCGCAACGAGATGAAACGAGTCTAAAATTAACGTAAAAACAATATGTTATAGCGTTTTCTTAAAATAAGTATAAAGTTTTACGGTTTCTTTCCGTTAAGAAGCTTAGGAAACGGCGCTTGCTCCGGTAAAAACCGGAATCCGGCCACGGGTGGTAACGGGTTCGAGGTTTTCGGAACGCGGCGGGGGCAGTCGGATTCTTTTGGCATTTCCGGCGCAAAAGCGCGTTCATGTTTCGCGGGAAGGAAAGACATCATGGGCCACGGCAATATCTCGCCACTCCAGTCGAACAGGCCGGTTTCGCGCCGCCAGCGCCGCCGCCTCGCGCAATCCGTTTTCGCGTCGTCGTGCGCCGTCCCCGGATCGTCCGCGCCGCCGTCGCCGCGAACGCTGGTTGGCTTGTCGGACGAGATGGTCCGCGACGCGGGCATGTTGCAGCTCCTGGCCGCCGAGATGCGCATCGCCGAACTGGAAAAGGCGCTGGAGGAAGCCCGGAACGCGGCCTTTGCCGATCCGCTGACCGGCGCCCTGAACCGCCGCGGCTTCGAGCGCGCCTACGCGCGTGAAATGGCGCGATCCCGCCGGAACGGGAAACGCCTGGCGCTGGTGATGATTGATCTCGACGACTTCAAGGCGCTCAACGATCGCTACGGGCATCTGGCCGGCGACAGGGTTCTGGTCCAGCTGGTGCGCCTGCTGCGCGAATCGATGCGCCCGTCGGACGTGTTGTGCCGGTTCGGCGGCGAGGAATTCGTGCTGATGCTGCCGGACACCCCGGTCGGTGACGCCTGCAAGGCCGTGCGGCGCTTTCTTGCCAGGTTTTCGTCGGTGAAGTCGCCTGACATGGATCTGGCCGTGACGTTCAGTGCCGGCGTGGTTGGCCACAATAATCCCGAATCGCTCGACGAGGTCATCCAGCGGGCCGACACCGCGACTTACGCGGCGAAACGCGCCGGCAAGAACCGCGTCGTGGCCGGCTGAAGCTGTTTCGCGGAACCGGACTGGAAGCCCCCGCCCGTTCCTGGCGCGTACCCCCCGAATTCTTCCTCGATCGCCGAACACCTTCCGACACGCGATTTCGCCGAGGGTTACTTCCCTTTTGGGAAAGGCGTAACAGAGGGAGTTGATCGTCAAACTCCTTCCGTTACGCGGCCTTGCCGCGTACCCCCCTCAAGAGGGAGGCTTTGATATTGGAGCGCGGGCGGGACGCCCGCGCTCCATTTTTGGTGGTCGAACTGGATTCCGGCTTGTGCGGGAATGACGAGGGAAGGAGATGGTCATCGCTTGAACCGGAAGCGCTCCAGTTTGGGGAGCATTGCATCGGGGAGGAGGATGGGGAGATAAAACATTGCGTAAAACCAATATGTTACACAAGACCTGCCATCCCGTTCCGGATGTTCTCCTGATTTGCCCGTAGCACGAAAACAAGTCAAGGACAATGCCGTGGCGCGGCAAGACGAAGTCGACAGAGGCGCGGGCGATTCAGTGATGGGATGACGCCAACGCGATGCTGGGCCAGCCGTGGGCCGGTTTTGAGCGGGAGCCGGGTCATGGCGAATCCCGCGCCCCTATCAAGCCGGCGAAAAAAAACGGATAATCTCCGGTACGCCAAACGTCATGGGAAGAAAAGCAACATGCGAATTTCGAAGAAAACGCAATCCGGTTTTACGCTGGTCGAGATCGCCATCGTGCTCGTCATCATCGGCCTGCTGCTGGGGGGCGTGCTGAAAGGGCAGGAATTGATCAACAGCGCCAAGGTGAAAAACCTGATCAACGATTTCCGCGCGATTTCTTCCTTCGTCTACGCCTACCAGGATCGTTTCCGCGCCCTGCCGGGGGACGATCCGGCGGCCGCCACGCATCTCAACGGCGGCATCAACGCCACGAGTCCGGGCGGCACCCTGGGTAACGCGCGCATCAACGGCGCCTGGAATTCGACCATCCAGACGGACGAAAGTTACCTCTTCTGGCAGCATGTCCGCCTTGCCGGCCTGGCCACCGGAACGCCCGACGTTTCGTCGCCCGACTACATTCCGCGCAACGCCGAGGGCGGGCGGATCGGAATCACGGGGGACCCCATTCTCACCGCGACGCCGGCGACGAGGCCCTATCCGGCGACTTTCTATGTGTGCTCGCAAGGAATCCAGGGCCGTTACGCGCGGCAGATCGATACGACCATCGACGACGGAAACACCCAGACCGGCAGCGTGCGCGTGATACCCGATGGCGCGGTGAACACGACCGACGCCATCGACGTCCTGGCCGCCAACGACGCCATGCTCTACACGGTGTGCATGGCGTTCTGAACGAATCGCCCGCCGCGCTTCACGCCATTTCCGAATCGTTCCAGCGCGTTTTTGAACTTTTGATTTCCCACGATCCTGGCGCGGGGAACGTTTCAGGTTTTGGCTTGCCTCTGGCGATGCGCGCCGGTTTCGTGTCGTAATACCCAGTGGTCTTGCCACGGGAATGGGCATGAAGCGGCATGAGGCGCGCTGTGCTACTTCATTCAAACACTTATAAAATTCGCAGCCCTTCGGGCTGGAGGCTACGAACTGGATTCCCGCGTTCGCGGGAATGACGAGGAAATGGAATTGCTATCACTTGAACCGAAACCGCTCTAGCCGCAGAGACGAGCCGAAGACGGTGCTTTGGCGCGGCGAGGCGAAGTTGGCAAAGGCGCGGGCAATCTGGGAATTGTGATTCCATTTCCGAATCGTCCGCGCCGCGAAGACGAGCCGAAGACAGTGCTTTGGCACGGCGAGGTGAAGTCGACAAAGGCGCGGACGATTCGGAAATGGAATCACGTCACGCCGGCGCGAGTTTCGCGTACTCCAGCGCCAGCCACTTCATTCCCTGCGCGCCGAAATTGACCTGGACGCGCGCGTCGTTGCCGTAAGCCTCGACGGCGACGATGACGCCGGGGCCGAACTTGGCGTGCCGGACGTTCTGGCCGATGCGGAAGCCACCGGCGCTTTCGGGCTTGCCGGCGTAAAAAGCGCCGCCGCGGGTCTTTCTCTTTTCCGGAACGAACGGCGCGGCGGGAGCCGGCCGGGGGCCGATCGGCCGCAGCAGTTCCTCCGGCAGTTCATCGAGGAACAGCGAGGGGAGGCAGTAGCGCGTCTGCCCGTGCAGCAGGCGCGTTTGCGCGTGGGTGAGATACAGCCGCTTTCTGGCGCGCGTCATCGCCACGTACATCAGCCGCCGCTCCTCCTCCAGCCCTTCGCGTTCCGTGGACGAATTCTCGTGCGGAAACAAGCCCTGTTCCAGGCCGGTGATGAACACCGCGTCGAATTCCAGCCCCTTCGCGGCATGGACGGTCATCAACTGCACCGCGTCCTGCCCTTCCCCGGCCTGCGATTCGCCGGCTTCGAGCGAGGCGTGCGCCAGAAAGGAAGCCAGCGGATCGGCCTCCGCCGGATTGGCCAGGGTATCGTTTTCCTCCTGGACGAAACGGGCGGCCGCGCTGATCAGTTCGTCGAGATTCTCCAGGCGATCCTTGCCTTCCTTTTCGCTCAGGTAATGCTGGCGCAAGCCGCTTTTCTCGATCAGGTGTTCGATGACTTCCGGCAGCGGCAGTCCGGCCGTCTCGGCGCGCAGGGTCTCGATCAGGCGGATGAAATTTCCGACCACCGCCCCGGCCTTGCCCGAAAGGGCCGCCGCCGCGTTGTACAGGCTGGAATTGGCGCGATGCGCCGCTTCCAGTAGGGCTTCGAGGCTGCGGTCGCCGATGCCGCGCGCCGGAAAATTGACCACGCGGGAAAACGCCGTGTCGTCATCCGGATTGGCGATCAGCCGCAGATAGGCGAGCGCGTGCTTGATCTCCTGGCGGTCGAAAAAACGCAGCCCGCCGTGGACGCGGTACGGCACGCCCGCCGTAAACAACTGGTGTTCGAGCGCGCGCGACTGGGCGTTGGAGCGATAGAGCAGGGCCATCTGGCAGCGTTCGAAGCCATCGCGGATCAGTTCGCGCGCCTCGTCGACGACGAAACGCGCTTCGTCGAGATCCGAAAAACCCTCGAAGACGCGGATCGGCTCGCCCGCGCCGGCGTCGGTCCACAAATTCTTGCCGAGCCGCCCGCGATTGTGTTTTATCAGGGCGTTGGCCGCGTCGAGAATGTTGCCCTGCGAGCGGTAATTGCGTTCGAGGCGGATGACGTTGGCGATGCCGAATTCCTGCTCCAGGCGGCGCATGTTGCCGACCTCGGCGCCACGGAAGGCGTAGATGCTCTGATCGTCGTCGCCCACCGCGAAAATGCGCGCGCCTTCGTCCAATCCCTCCTCTCCGGGCGGTTCGGCGGCCGGACGGCGCTCGCCGTGGCCGGCCAGCCGCTTGAGCCACGCATATTGCAGGCGGTTGGTGTCCTGGAATTCGTCGACCAGGATGTGCCGGAAACGCTCCTGATAATGCCGCCGCAACGGCTCGTTGCGGCCCAGCAGTTCGTGGGTGCGCAGCAGCAGCTCGGCGAAATCGGCCACGCCTTCGCGCTGGCACTGCGCGTCATACTCGGCGTACAGCGCGACGCGGCGGCGCGTGTAATCGTCGTAAGCCTCGGCCTGGGCCGCGCGGACGCCTTGCTCCTTGTGCGCGTTGATGAAGCTGGCCAGCTCGCGCGGCGGATGTTTTTCCTCGTCGACGCCGAGGTTCTTCAGCAAGCGTCTGATGGCCGAGAGCTGATCGGCGGAATCGAGTATCTGGAAAGTCGACGGCAATCCGGCGTCGCGGTGATGGGCGCGCAGCAGGCGATTGCACAGCCCGTGGAACGTGCCAATCCACATGCTGCGGACGTTGATCGGCAGCATCGCCGCCAGGCGCGAGAGCATTTCCTTCGCGGCCTTGTTGGTGAATGTCACCGCCAGGATGGCGTGCGGCCTGACCTGTCCCGTCGAAATCAGCCAGGCGATGCGGGTGGTCAGCACCCGCGTCTTGCCACTGCCGGCCCCGGCGAGGATCAGCGCATGTTGCGGCGGCAGGGTGACAGCGGCAAGCTGCTCGGGATTGAGCGAGGCGAGTAAGTCGGACATGAACGGCGATGCCTGGAGGTCAAACGGGAATTATAACGGTGGGGGGAGGGGGGAGAAAGTGAAGGGAGAAGGGGGAAGGGGGAAGGGTAAACCCGTGAAAGGTGAAACGTGAAAAGTGAAACATGGAGATTTGATGAACGAAAAACCATCTCTCCGAGCGGGTTTCTCACGTTTCACGTTTCATTTTTCACGTTTCACCCTCCCATGCCAATTCGTTTTTGGTTCCGCTTTTCGCCGTGCCCGGCGTGGTTAGAAGGCTTTTCCGGGATTTTCTCCAGGCGCTCCGTGGTTAACGCCATCGGCGCGAAGCGTCACAAGCCTCCCCTCTGGAGGGTAATGCCGTTCAGTTGAGGTTTTTTCAGGCAGGTATTGGCCGGCATGGCGTTTCGGGAAGGCTTTGTTTTCCGGGAACCATTGCCGGCGGCCCGGATCATTTCGCGCGGCAGGGTAGGCAGCGCGCGAAGGAGACGGGGCCGTCCCCGTCGCGCCGGGCGCTTCCTTGTGATCCACGCACCCGGAAGATGCGCCGCCCGCCGCCCCGAGGCGGCTATCGGCAGACCATTCCTCGTCGCATGGCGCGGGATCGAGGGCATCGAATCAGGGGCAACAGCATTTCCTGATGCTTACAACAGCTTATGCGGAAAAAGATAATGCCGTTCAACCTTGAATGAACGGCATTATCGCGTCGAGCGGGCGTTTACATTTCAGGATGCGGAGCGCCGAATCAGGCGCTGGCCGTCAGCGCGGTGCGTACTTCTTCCAGCATCTTTTTGGCGTCGCCGAAGAGCATACGGTTGTTTTCCTTGTAGAACAGCGGGTTGTCGACGCCGGCATAACCGGACGCCATGCTGCGTTTCATGACGATCGAGGTTTTGGCCTTCCAGACTTCGAGCACCGGCATGCCGGCGATCGGGCTGGTCGGATCCTCGGCGGCGGCCGGGTTCACGGTGTCGTTGGCGCCGATCACCATCGCCACGTCGGTGTCCGGAAAATCGTCGTTCAGTTCGTCCATTTCAAACACGATGTCATAGGGTACCTTGGCTTCGGCCAGCAGCACGTTCATGTGGCCGGGCATGCGGCCGGCGACGGGGTGAATGCCGAAGCGGACGTTGACGCCCTTTTCCCGCAGCAGCGTGGTGATCTGGTAGACGGCGTGCTGCGCCTGCGCCACGGCCATGCCGTAGCCGGGGACGATGATGACGCTCTTGGCTTCCTTCAGGAGTTCGGCGGTCTCCGCCGGGTCGATCGGCGCCACTTCTCCGACCGGCTCGGCGGCGGCGCCCGCCGGTTTTTTCTTCGGCGCGCCGCCGTCGGAACCGAAGCCGCCGGCGATCACGCTGATGAAGTTGCGGTTCATGGCGTTGCACATGATGTACGAGAGGATGGCGCCGGAGGAGCCGACCAGCGCGCCGGTGACGATCAGGAGGTCGTTGCTGAGCATGAAGCCGGTGGCCGCCGCCGCCCAGCCCGAATAGCTGTTGAGCATCGAGATGACGACCGGCATGTCGGCGCCGCCGATGGCCATGACCATGTGCACGCCGAAGGCCAACGAAACGATGGTCATGACGATGAGCGGCGTCATGCCGTCGGAGATCGCTTCCGAATGCAGGAAGCCGTAGCCGAACCAGACGACAATCAACAGGCAGGCCAAGTTGATGAAATGCCGGCCCGGCAGCAGCACGGGCTTGCCGCCGATCTTGCCCGACAGCTTGCCGAAGGCGATCACCGAACCGGAGAAAGTGACCGCGCCGATCAGGATGCCGACGTAGATTTCGACTTCGTGGATCGTTTTTTCGGCGCCGGTGAAGACGATCGAGGTGTCGACATAGCTGGCGAAACCGATCAGGCAGGCGGCGAGGCCGACCAGGCTGTGCATCAGCGCGACCAGTTCCGGCATCTGCGTCATTTGCACCTTGCGCGCGGCGTAGAGGCCGATGACGGCGCCGACGACCATCGCGGCGATGATCCAGGGCAGGCCGGCCGAGCCGACGCGCTGCCCGAACACGGTCGCCAGCACGGCGATGGTCATGCCGGCGATGCCGTAGACGTTGCCGCGGCGCGCGGTTTCCTGGTTGGAGAGGCCGCCCAGGCAGAGGATGAAAAGAATCGTGGCTCCGAGGTAGGAGACGACGGACAGACCTTCAGACATGTTTTATCTCCTTACTTGCGGAACATTTCCAGCATTCGCCGGGTGACGGCGAAGCCGCCGAACATATTGATCGTGGCCAGCGCGATCGCGACGACCGCCAGGAGCCGGATGACCCCGTCGGGACGGGAAACGCCCTCGGTCAGCGGCGGGGCGATCTGCACCAGCGCGCCGATGGCGATGATGCTGCTGACCGCGTTGGTCACGCTCATCAGCGGCGTGTGCAGCGAGGGCGTCACGTTCCAGACGACCATGTAGCCGACGAAGCAGCCCAGCACGAAAACCGTCAGGTGGCCGAGGAAGGCGGTCGGCGCGAAGGCGCCGATCAGCCAGAACAGCGCCACGCCGAGGCTGAAGACGAGGGTCATCGCCCGGGGGGACATCGGCTCGCCCTTGCCGTGCCCGTGCCCCGATTTCCTGGCGGCGGGCACGGCGGCGGCGACCGGCTTGGGCGGCGGCGCGGGGAGCTTCAGCGGCGGGGCCGGCCAGGTGATTTCGCCATCCTTGATGACCGTCAGGCCGCGGATCGCGTCATCCTCCATATTGACGTCGATCTGGCCGTCCTTCGTCTTGCACAGTTCCTCGGCGAGACGCAGCAGGTTGTTCGCGTACAGCATCGAGGACTGCCGGGCGAGGCGGCTGGGCAGGTCGGTGTAGCCGATGATGGTGACGCCGTGTTCCACCACGGCCTGGCCGGGTTCGGTCAGCTCACAGTTGCCGCCCTGCTCGCCCGCCATGTCGACGATCACGCTGCCGGGTTTCATGCTCCGCACCATTTCGGCGGTGATGAGCTTGGGCGCGGGCTTGCCGGGAATGAGCGCGGTGGTGACGATGATGTCCGCCTCCCTGGCCTCCTTGGCGTACATTTCGCGCTGAGCCTGCTGGAAGCCTTCGCTCATGACCTTGGCGTAACCGCCGCCGCCCGAACCTTCTTCCTCGTAATCGACCTTGACGAACTCGCCGCCGAGCGACTTGACCTGGTCGGCCACCTCGGCGCGCGTGTCGTTGGCGCGCACGACGGCGCCCATGTTGGCCGCCGTGCCGATCGCTTCCAGACCGGCCACGCCCGCGCCGGCGATGAAGACCCTGGCCGGCGGCACCTTGCCGGCGGCGGTGATCTTGCCGTTGAAGAAACGCCCGAAGGCGTTGGCCGCCTCAATGACGGCGCGGTAGCCGCTGATGCCGGCGGTGGAAGTCAGCGCGTCCATCTTCTGGGCGCGGGAGAGCTGGCGCGGCAGGCAGTCGATGGCCAGCACGGTGGCTTTCCGGGCGGCCATCTGCCGCATCAGTTCGGGATTTTGCGCCGGCCAGATGAAGGAGATCAGCGTACCGCCCTCGCGCATCAGCCCGACCTCGCCGGCGTTCGGGCCGCGCACCTTGAGAACGATGTCGGCCGACGCCCAGAGCGCCGCCGCGTTTTCGGCGATTTCAGCGCCCGCCTCGCGGTAGGCGTCGTCGCTGAAATTGGCCGCCTCGCCCGCGCCGGACTCGACCAAAACCCTGAATCCGAGCTTGATCAGCTTCGCCGCGACCTCGGGAACGGTGGCGACACGTTTTTCCCCAGGGAAAACCTCACGTGGAACTCCGATACTCAATGACATTCAAGTCTCCATGGCTCGATTCGGAAAAAACGGCGGAAACCACGATCGCGGCCCCAGCCTCTCGTTTGAATCGCAATCCGGTCCGGCGGACCGCGGCGCATCCCAACCCGCTCACCGATCGAAGCGCCGCGCGCCCGATGAAACGCGGGGCAACCCTGCCGGGAACCGGATCATTCGACGTCTATGGTAATAAATTACTGTCCATCGAATTAAGGTTTACTTTACCATGTTTCCCGGCTCAACAAAGCGAGTCTTCGATGAGCATCGCCATTCTACGGAAAATTTCCTGTCTTTGGCGCAAAGCGCCGCTGACTTTTGCCTTCTTTTCAGGGGCAGGGGAACCGTTCGCCGTGATCGGTGCTATATTTTCCCGGTTTTCCCTACGGAGGAATCCGCGCATGGCGCTCCATTTCGACGTTCTCATCATCGGTAGCGGCTTGGCCGGGCAGGCGGCGGCCATACGCCTGGCCGAATTCTGCAAGGTCGGCCTGATCAGCAAGCGCACCCTGGAGGACAGCGCCTCGGCACGCGCCCAGGGCGGAATCGCCGCCGTCCTGGACAGCAAGGATTCGATCGAGGATCACATCCGCGATACCTTCATCGCGGGCGCCCACCTCAACGATCCCGCGGCGACGCGGCTCGTCGTCGAAAACGGCAAGCGGGCCATCGAATGGCTCATCGGGCAAGGCGTCAGGTTTACGCGCGACGACACCGGCTATCACCTCACGCGCGAAGGCGGCCACAGCGCGCGCCGCGTGATCCACGTGGCCGACGCGACGGGATTCGCGGTGCAGGAAACGCTGACCCGGATCGTCCGCCGGCATCCCAACATCACGGCGCTCGAACATCACATCGCCATCGACCTCATCACCGGCGAGAAGCTGGGGCTGCCGGAAAACCGCTGCCACGGCGCGTATGTCCTTGATAACACGAAGGGCGAAGTCGTCGCCATCGGCGCGCCGCATACGCTGATCGCCACCGGCGGCGCGGGCAAGGTTTACTTGTATACGACGAGTCCGGACACTTCGTGCGGCGACGGCATCGCCATGGCTTGGCGGGCCGGATGCCGGGTGGCCAACATGGAATTCATCCAGTTCCACCCGACCTGCCTCTATCACCCGCAGGCCAAGTCCTTCCTGATCTCCGAGGCCGTGCGCGGCGAGGGCGGCCTGCTGAAACTGCCCGACGGAACGCGCTTCATGCCGGAACACGATCCGCGCGCCGAACTCGCGCCACGGGACGTCGTCGCGCGGGCCATCGATTTCGAGATGAAAAAGCGCGGCCTGGATTGCGTTTACCTGGATATTTCGCACAAGCCGGCGGAATTCCTCAGGGAGCACTTTCCGAACATCCTGGCGCGCTGTCTGGAGCTGGGCATCGACATCACCCGCGACCCCATTCCGGTCGTTCCGGCGGCGCATTACACCTGCGGCGGCATCGTCACCGGCCTCGACGCGCGCACCGACATTCCCGGCCTCTACGCGGCCGGCGAAGCCTCCTGCACCGGCCTCCACGGCGCCAACCGGCTGGCCAGCAATTCCCTGCTCGAATGCCTTGTCTACGCGGAAGCCGCGGTCAGGGACATCCGCGCGCAGCCGAAACGGAAGACGCCCGCGCTGCCCGAATGGGACGAAAGCCGGGTGTCGGATCCCGACGAAGAGGTCGTGATCGCGCACAACTGGGAAGAACTGCGCCGCTTCATGTGGGATTACGTCGGCATCGTGCGCACGACCAAGCGCCTGCAGCGCGCCCAGCACCGCATCCGCCTGCTGGAAAAGGAAATCCACGAGTATTACTCGAACTTCCGCGTCTGCCACGACCTGATCGAACTGCGGAACCTCGTGGTCACCGCCGACCTGATTGTCCGCTGCGCCCTGAAACGCCACGAAAGCCGCGGCCTGCATTTTTCCCGCGACTACCCGAAGATGCTGGAAAAGGCAAAA
>JAIRPF010000102.1 GCA_031257115.1 Accumulibacter sp. | reverse complement strand
CGTGTGCTCTTCCGATCTATCCGGGAATTCGACCGCCCGACTCCTTCCGTCACGCCTTCGGCGCGACGCCTCCCTCAGGAGGGAGGCTTGGCTTGCGGCGCTTCGCGCCGGAGGGTACGCGCTGGATTCCCGCTTTCGCGGGAATGACGGGGGTGCGGGGACGGGGCGGTTGAATCGGGAACATTTCAAGGCTTTTCGCCTCTGTTTTTCGTCGTGGCCGTCGCGCACGTCGTGGCCGCCGCACCCGTCGTGGTTGAAAGGATTTTCCACCGTGCCTGCCATGTTTGCCGCGTTTTTGAACCAATCGCCAACCAATTCCCGTCATTCCCGCGAACGCGGGAATCCAGTATGTACCTTCCGGCGCGAAGCGCCGCATCCTTTGAATTCGAGAATGACGACTCCTGCTTCTGTATATTCGCATCCGGGAATTCGACCGCCCGACTCCTTCCGTCACGCCTTTGGCGCGACACATCCCTCAAGAGGGAGGTTTGGCTTGCGGCGCTTCGCGCCGGAGGGTACGCGCTGGATTCCCGCTTTCGCGGGAATGACGGGGATGCGGGGGCGGTTGAATTGGGAACATTTCAAGGCTTTTCGCCTCTGTTTTTCGTCGTGGCCGTCGCGCACGCCGTGCCCGCCGCGCCCGCCGTGGTTAACATTTCCGCCCTCGCCTTTCTCCGTGGTTAAAAAATTTCTCTGTCTTTTCATTCCCTGGACGCTGCCATGAACATTTCTTCTTCGACGGCCATTCGTATTCCGGATTTGCAGACCGGCAACGAAATCATCGCGCGCCTTCCGCTGACCGATCCGCTCGCTGCGGCGCGGGAGATCGGGCGGATTCTCGATGGTTTTCTTGTCGCGCCGCCGGAGCATGAGACGCATTTCCGGTTGCTGGAGCGCGTGCGGCAGCCGGCCGCTTTTGTCGCCGAGGAGTTGGGCAAGCGGTATGAGGATAAGCCCGTGCCCTTCGGCGACGCCGAGGAGGAGGCGTTCCGCGAGGCGGCGGCGCTCTGGATCAAGACGGGCAAGGCTTATGCTTCCTGCGCCGAGCGGGCTTCGCCGGAGTCCCCGCAACCGGGGCGTTTCGCCACGTTGCTGCATCGCTGCATCCATTTCACCGGGCGGGCCATCCTTGAACATTTTCGCGCGCACCGGCAATTGCCGTGGGGGTTGTGGCTGGATATGCACGGGTATTACGGGACGGCGGAGGATATGGGGCTGGCGACCCTGCCCGTTCCGGGCGTTCCCGAAGCGTCCGCCGGCGGCACGCATTGCGCCGCCGCTTATCTCGCTTTCATTCTGTGCGACATGGCCGGCTGCTATAGCCTCGATTCGCGCGATCAGGCGATCATCAGCCGCTGGGCGGCCGCCTGGTCGGATCTGGCCGGGGTGCATCCGGCGGGCGCGGGGAAAACGCTGCCGCCGCTCGTCATCGATCTGGTGCAGGATGTCGCCCTGCGGCCGGTCGCCGAATGTCTGCATACCGATCAGATCCGGTATCTCGATACGTCGCGCCTGGCGGCGCATATCGAGCATGTCCGGCAGCAGTTGCGGCAGCGCGCGCTGCCGTCCCAGCTCGCGCTCGGCGACGATTGCACGGCGCGGCAGTGCGCCCATCTGCTGGGCCATCTGGCGAGCCGCTGGACGCAGGCGCACGCGACGCGCCGCTTCAAGCGCCGCGCGACGTCGGGGGTCATCCAGGTGTGCACGGGTTTCGAGGAAATACACTATTTCATCTCCGGCAAGGAGTTCCGGCAGCCCTGCGAGACGGACGTTTATTCGCGCCGGGATTTCGAGGATACGTTCGCCATGCGCTTCCAGGAAAATCCGCGATACGCGCCGCCGATCCGGCAGCCGATCACGGCGACTTACAGCGCGGATACGTGGGAGGTCGTCAACCAGTCGGCCGACGGTTTTCGCCTGATGCGCGGCCTCGGCGGGCGAAAGCTGGCCTACGGTCAATTGCTGGCCTTGCGCCCGCACGACGGCGACCGTTTTCTCCTCGCCCAGACGACGTGGCTGATGCAGGAGAGCCGGGGCGGCCTCATCGCCGGCATCCGCGCCCTGCCCGGATTGCCGGCGGCCATTTGCGCGCGCCCGGCGGCCGTCGCGGAAGAGCGGCATGAGCCGTACCAGCGCGCTTTCCTGATGTCCACGCCGAACCCGGCCCACGCCGAACAGTCGCTGGTACTGCCGGCGGGATGGTATCGGCTGGGGCGAGTCATCGAAGTTTTCACCGACAGAGCCTGGCGCGCGTACCTGAAAACCGTCCTGGACACCGGTCCCGACTTCGAGCGCATCAGCTTCGAGGTCGGGTGATTTCGCTGGTTTCGGTTTGCGGGGATGGTGTCTTGCCGCGCCACGGCATCGCGCGGCGGCGGTTTTGGCTTTCCTCTTGAGGAAGGTGGCTCGCGCGGGCGCGGGTTGGGAGGGGTCGGGGAGTGAATCGTCGAACGCGGATGAACAGGGGGAAATCGTCATTCACTGGAGGAAACCGTCATTCCCGCGAACGCGGGAATCCAGCGCGTACATTCCGGCGCGAAGCGCCGCATTCTTTGAATTGGCAGCCCTTCGGGCTGGAGGCAAGGAACTGGATTCCCGCTTTCGCGGGAATGACGGTTTCTATTCCTGCTTGCACGGGAATGACGGTTTCTATTCTGCTTGTTCGCGGTTAGGGAATTCCACCGCCTGACTCCTTCTGTCACGCCTCCGGCGCGACACCTCCCTCTGGAGGAAGGTTTTTATATTGGAACACGGGCGTCCCGCCCGCTTCGTTTGCTTTTTTGCGGGCGGGACGCACGCGCTCCATTTTTGACGTGCAAACCGGATTCCCGCTTGTCAAGGGAATGGCGGCACCGTCCAAGCGGTAACGCCCTGGCTTTTCCGGATTCCCGCGAAAGCGGGAATGACGGGTTCTCTTTCATCTGTGGAAATGCCGGCTTGATCCGTCGATTTCCGTTATGACGGTACGTGGCTGCCGGATCGATTCAGGGGCCAGGCTTTTCATTCCGGGCCTCATTTCCGTCAATCGGGATTTGCGGGGAGCGGCCGCGACCACATCTCGCCCGAATGGGTTCGCGCGTCGTCGTCATCGGTCAAGACAGGCGATCCGATAAAACGCCGGCAGGATTGTTTTGTAGAAGCGTCTGCGGATGCCGTTCGCCTGGGTGTGCCGTGTCTTGGTCTGGATGTTTTGGCCTATGGCAATGCGTGCCTGGTGGCGATCGGCGCATGACGATTCCGGATCGGGCGGGGGGTTGCGCCGGTACAGGGCAGGCGCCAGGGCGGGGTCGCGGCGGTTGCCGTGATCCGGAAACGGAATCGCGCCCTACTTTCCGTATTCGGGTTCCGGCAGCGGGTTGTCCGCCTCCCGTTCATGGCAGTGGGCGCGGATCTGGGCGTAGCGGTCGATGAAAAGCTGGCATATTTCCGGGTCGAACTTGGTTTCCTTGCCCTTGGCGATGATGGACAGCACCTCATCCTCCGGCAGCCCCTTGCGGTAAATCCGGTCGGACAGGAGCGCGTCATAGACGTCCACCACGGAAACGATGCGGGCTTCCAGGGGGATTCCCTCTCCTTTCAGTCCTTGCGGATAACCGGAACCGTCCCAGTTTTCATGGTGGTTCCGGGCCACGACGGCCGCCATCTGGATGACGCTGTTGCGCGATCCCAGCAGGATGCGCTCGCCGATGCCC
>JAIRPF010000073.1 GCA_031257115.1 Accumulibacter sp. | reverse complement strand
GAAAACACTAAGGGAAACAAGGACTTATCACGGGATTTCCCCCGCGCCTCCCCGTGCATTCCGTGGCCGAAGCGTTTCCGGTTCAAGCGACGACGCCCCGCCTCCCCGTCATTGCCGCGCACGCGGGAATCCGGTTCGTGACCTCCAGCCCGAAGGGGGCATGGTCAAATCCAAGGGATGCGGCGCTGCGCGCCGGAAGGTACGCGCTGGATTCCCGCTTGCGCGGAAATGACGGGTTTTCCTGTTTGTCCGCGTCTGGAAATCCAACCGCACCACTCCTTCCGGCCTGCGGCTTTGCCGCAGGCCACCTCCCTCCTGAGGGAGGTTCGTTCTTGCGGCGCTGCGCGCCGGAGGGGCGGGCGGGGGCAGATACTGTCCGCCTCGCGTAACATTCGCTTTTTCGCCTCCCGCAACGTATCGGGTTAAACCGCAAACGCGCTAGCTTTCTTCGCGCGCCGCGTCCTTGCGCGCGGAGAGGGCGGCGACGGCGCGGCAGAGGCGTTTGGCGCGATCGTCCAGGCGGGGGATGTCCAGATAGCGTTTGAGGAATCCGATCCGGTCGGCGCGGCTCCAGGCGGGCGACGCATAGTGATTCAGGGAATACAGGTCGCGCGGGGCGCACAGGAAGCGCGGACGCCAGCGCGATTTTTCCAGATCGATCACGCGCGCCTCGGCGGGGCCGCCGGGATGGACGCGGACGAAAACGTGCTTGGGGTAGAAACAGCCGTGCCGGATGCCGTGGGCGTGCATCTTGCGCAGCAGCTCGGCCACCGCCCGGAGAATGTCCTGCCGCTCGCGGCGCGGCGGGATGCCTTCGCGCGGCCAGGCGCGTTCGTAATCGTGCAGTGAAACGAAGCCGGTCAATTCCTCGGTCGCCAGGATGGCGCGCCGGTTTCCTCCCTTCTCCCCCCCCCCCCGCATACCGAAGTAGACCGGCTCCAGCGTGGGCACCGCCTTGCCGCGATAGGCCATGATCCGCCTGAATTCGCGCAGGAAGGTCGGCACGCCGCGCAGCGGATGCGCCAGCGAGCGCGTTTGGTGATTCTCCTGGCGTTTCAGGAAAATCGCGGCCGTCCCGCCGTCCGGCAGGGGCAGTTCGCAGCGCGCCACGCCGCTCCATCCGCCGCGCCGTTCGTTCGGCGCTTCGAACCATTCGGCGTCGAGCTTCCAGAGCGCGTCGAAATCGTCGAGTCCGTTGAAGGCGAGAATCGGACGCCAGCGGTCGTTGATGAAATCTTTCACGCGGATGACATCACGTTGGGGGAAGGCGGCATTTTGCGGGATTTCGCGGCGAACCGCAAAGACGCGCGGGAAGGTATACTTGATCGCTTCGGCGGCGGAGGAGTTCCGCGCCCTTGCAACGAGCCTGAGAGAGAAGCGGATTTGGCACTGACGATACTTGGACTTTCCGGCGCTGTCGGCCACGACCCTTCCGCCGCCCTCTACATCGACGGCAAGCTCGTCGCCGCCGCCGAGGAGGAGCGTTTCGCGCGCGACAAGCACGCCAAGAACCGGATGCCCTACGAAGCGGCGAAGTTCTGCCTCGCGCGGGCGGGAATCCGGCCCGCCGACGTCGACGCCGTCGCCATTCCCTACGCGCCGATCGGCCTCGCGGGGCCGGCGCGCTGGCACTACGCGCGGCGCTACTTCTACGCGCCCGACCGCTCGCTCGATGCCCTTCTCATGGGTAATCGCCGCTTCCGGCGCTACAAAAAGCGCGTCGAATGGTGCCTGCTGCAACTTGGGTTCGATCTCCGGAAAACGGTGATTCAGCCCGTCGAACACCACCTCGCGCACGCGGCCAGCGCCTATCTTTGTTCCGGTTTCAGGGAAAAGACGGCGATCCTCGGCATCGACGGCAAGGGCGAATACGCCACCACGTTCTTCGGCTGGGGCGAAAATGGCCGAATCCACAAGATCAAGGAATTTTTCGACCCCGATTCGCTCGGCGGCCTCTACGGCGCGATCACCGAGTACCTCGGCTTCGACATGCTCGACGGCGAGTTCAAGGTCATGGGCATGGCGCCCTACGGCGACCCGGAAAAGTTCGATTTCTCGCGCCTGGCGAAATTCGAAAACGGCGAACTCACGGTCAACACCGACTACGTGAACGTCATCGGCTTCAGGCGCTACAAGGAAAAGGGCAAGGGCTTCTATTTCTCGCCGAAACTGATCGACTGGCTCGGCCCCCGGCGCGAGGGCGACGTGGCCGACGAACCCTACGTCCATTATGCCGCCGCGATACAGGCGCTATTTGAAAAGCTCTCGCTGGAAATGATGGAGCATTATCTCGGCGACATCATCCGCGAAACCGGCAAAATCGCCTTCGCGGGCGGCTGCGCGCTCAACGTCAAGCTCAACCAGAGAATCATTTCCCGCCCGGACGTGAAGGAACTCTACGTGCAGCCCGCCGCCTCCGACGCCGGCACGGCGGTCGGCGCGGCGGCCTGGGTCTCGCAGGAACGCGGCGCGCCGGTGGAGAAAATGGAGCACGTCTACCTCGGCCCCGAATACTCGAACGAGGACGTCATCGCCGCCATCGCCCGTTACGAGCGCGGGCATGGAATGGCGCTCGACTGGGAAAAGATCGACGCCGGGGACGTGCCGCGAAAAACCGCCCGCCTGCTGGCCGACGGTCATCCCGTCGCGTGGTTCCAGGGGCGCATGGAATTCGGCCCGCGCGCGCTGGGAGGCCGTTCCATCCTGGGCTGTCCGAGCGTGCCGGGCGTCGCCGACCGCATCAACGCGCAGATCAAGTTCCGCGAACGCTGGCGGCCGTTCTGCCCCTCGATGCTCGATACCGTCGGCCCGCGAATGTTCAGGGCCGACCATCCCGCGCCTTTCATGACATTTACTTTCGATGTCGACGAAGAATGGAAAACCCGCGTCCCGGAAGTCGTCCACCAGGACGGCACCTCCCGCGCGCAAGTCCTGAAGCGCGAATTCAATCCGCGCTATTACGACCTGATGCTCGAACTCGAAAAACTCACCGGCAACGGCGTCGTCCTGAACACTTCACTGAACCGCCGGGGAGAACCGATGATCTGCTCGCCGACGGACGCGCTGAACATGTTTTTCGGCTCCGACCTGCGGTATCTGGTGATGCAGGACGTGATGGTGAAGAAGGCGGGGTAGACGCACGGCTCGTTCAACCTCCATTCCCTTTCCGGGATCGGGGCCGGCGCGGCCAGATTCCTTATCCCTGTTTATCCAAAGCCTCGGACAATAACCGTGAGAAGTTTTGAAAATACGATTCCTCCAATGTGTTGGGCGTGAATTTATTTTCTTTTTCAAGATTTTCATGGTGATGTGGAACATGGCGGCGAAAAAAGCGAACGAAACGGGCAGGACGCGCGCGTTCCAATAAGAAACGCTCGGCGTCCGTCGAAAATTCCGCCTTGGGTAAAGATTGCGGCTTCCCTCAAGAGAGAGACTTGGTTTGCGGCGCTTCGCGCCGGAAGGTACGTTCCTGGATTCCCGCTTTCGCGGGAATGACGGGGTTTTCTTTGTTTTTCGCCGTGTCCTCCGTGGTTAACCTCCTCGCTCTCGCCTTTCGCCGCGCTGTCTGCGCTGTCTGCGCTGTTCTCGGCCCGCCTTCGCGGCACGGGTTATCTGGAAATGGAACGATCGGGTCATCGCGCGACGGGGTCGTCGGGCGCTTCCGGCGGGTTTTCGGTTTCCGCGGCCGTCGCGTCCAGTTTTTCGACCTTTGGATCGTCCCATGCGCCGGTGATCGAATAGCGGTAGCCGAACATGGCTCCCAGCGGCCTGCGCAGCACTTTGCTGGCCAGCCAGGTGGCCGCGCCCGCCACCGGGTTCAACAGGGCCACGCCCACCGCAGCGGTTTCGCCGACTTCCGGCCACACCGTCACGTCGAGGCGCTGCGTTTCGCGCGTCAGATCGACCTCGCCGCGCATCACGATCTGCGCCGACGGGCTGTCGATCCGCAGGCGGCGGGTTTGCATGACGCCGTCCCGCACGGTCATTTTTCCGGCGATGGCGTCAAAGGCCAGGCCCTCGCTGAACACGTCCTTGAAATCGAGCGAAATCCGGCGCGGCAGGTTGCGCAGGCTGACGAGACCGAGCAGCTTGCCGGCGGCGCCCGGATCGAGCTTGAGGAATTGCCCCTTGGCCGCCGTCAGGTTCAGTTCTCCGTCCATCGATGCGTAATCGATTTCCGTCGGCGCGCCGGCCCAGGACAGTTTTCCGTCGAGCTGTGCCGTCCCGGCCCGCACGGCGCCCGGATAGCCCAAGCGCGCAAGCAGGCCGCCGACGTCGCCGCTGTCGAGCCTGAAACTCAACTGCGTCCGGCCGCCGCCGCCTTCCTGCCGCCACAGTCCCTCCCCGGTCAGGGCGCCATGCGGGTTCGACGCCTGGATGCGGTGGAGATTCCAGCCCGCGCCGTCGTTGCTCGCCTGTAGTTCGATGCGCCCGAATTTGAGTTGCCGCACGGAAAAATCGTCGGCGACGATGTCGAGAGCCGGCAATTGCCGCGTCGGCGCGCCGGCATCGGTTCCGGATTGCGCCGACAGGCGTTCGATGGCCAGCCGCCCAAGGCGCGCGACGAGCCGTCCGCCGCCCGCGCCAAGCCACGTGAGCTTGCCCGACGCCTGCCGCGAATCGATCTGGATTTTCCACTGCTCCTGGATCGGGGCCGCCGAGAGGTCGACGTCGTTCCAGGACATGCCCGACGCGAGCAGTTCGTCCACCCGCAGGTTGATCGCGTCGGGCAGCCACGCGGACGCCGCCTCGCCCTGTTCCTGCCCCCCGGAGGCCGCCGCGTCGAACAGCCCGCGCCAGGCGTCGAGGTTCAACCGTTTGGCCGTGACGCCCAGCGCGAACCCTTTTTCGGGCAGGCGCAGCGGCCGGCCGATGGCGACGGCGCCGCGCTCCGGCGCGAAACCGTCGGCGGTCTTCCGGCGGACGATCCGCGCCTCCAGCAGCGATCCGAGCGAAACGCCGATCTGGTCGCGGATCGCCGCGTCCGTCCGCGCCGCGTTCTCCGGGGTGGGCAGAAGGCGTTTCTCGAAGCGCAGCGGCAAGGTTTCGCCCGCCGCCTTGGCGAACGGTTCGGGCAGGGTCGACGCTAGACCGACGAGATCCGATTCGACCACGATGTCCGCGTTGCGCCCGTCGATCCGGATTTCCCCCCGGTACGGAACCGTTCCCGACAGGCCGGCCAGCGCCGGATGGGGGGATTGCCGGCGCAGGCGTTCCATGTCCGCCAGGCCGTCGACCGTCATCAGCACGCGGCCGTCTTTTTGCGTACCGCCCCGGATTTTCAGCGGCCCGCCGAACAGCGCGGCGTCGATCTCCGGCACGTCGAGGCCGCGCCCGGAAAAACGGAGGCTGCCGTTGACCTGACGCAGCGGCGGCAAGGCCGCGTCGACCGTCAACTCGTCGTTCGTGAAACGATAAGCGCCCGCCACCTTCGATTCGCCGAGCCGGCTCTCGTCGAGCGGGATCGTCAGGTCGATGTCCAGATGCCCGGCGCCCGTGGCGCGCATCCCCTGGGTGAAGTGATCGATCCATCCGGCCACCGGACTCCGGTCGATGAATTTCAGGAATTCGGCGGTCGGGCCGTCGGCCTGTCCCTTGACGAAGAGCAGCGGAACCTGGGCGTCGAAATCGGGAATCCACACCCGCGTGTCGCCCAGCCGCGCGTCGAGGATCCGGCCCTGCCGCGCCTCGATCGTCATGCCGCTGCCTTCGAAACGCAGATCGCCCTGGATCGCCTCGATGCGCGGCCAGCCTTCGCCGTAATCGAGAATCGCGTCGCGCGCCTTGACCGTCACCAGGAAGCGTCCGAGGCGTTCGTCCAGGAACGGGAAATCCTTCAGGTCGCCCTTGAGGACCAAGCGCGCCTCGGTGGCCTGCCCGGCCAGCAGCGAATCGCGCAGCCAGAGGCGGGCGTCCCGGCCGACGGCGTGCGGCAGGTAGCGCCAGACGGCGCGCGCGTCGGCGCGCGTCAGCGCGGCCGTCATGTCGATGACGCCCGGACCGTCGCCCGTCGCGCGATACTTTCCTTTCGCCGAACCGGCGGCTTCGGGGCCGGCGAAATCGGCGCGCGCCAGCTCGACTTCCAGGACGTTTCGATCAATCTTCCAGCTTGCCTGGACGTTCAGGGAATCGAGCTGGATCAGCGGCTCCGGAAAGACCGCCGGCAAATCGAGCGACGATTTTCCCGAATTCAGGGTCACGCGCCCTCCCTTTTCCGTGGCCTCGAACGCGCCGGTGATGCCCGAAAATCCGGGAACCAGCCCCTTGGCGCGCAGCCCCAGATCCCGCAGTTCGGCTTTCAGCGAATACTCCCGCGCTCCGTCCGCGCCGCCCGACCAGCGCGCGGCCAGCGCGCCGATCTGGCCGCGCGGCGCGTGGTCGTCAAGCGCCTGCCGCGTCCGCGCGTCGAGCGGCAGATAGGCGGCCAGGCGGGCCAGCGTTCCGAGGTCGGCATGGTTGATTCCGGCGCTGCCGGAACGGACGCCGGCATCGCGGCCGGCGCGCCATTCGAGGTCGAAGTCGGTCGGCTCGACGCGCAGCGGCCCGCCCTCCGCCCCCCGCGCCTTGCGCGACGACAGCGCGACGCCGCGTCCGCTCAGGGCGAAACCGCCGGCCTGGAAATTCGCCCGCAGCCGGCCGGACGCGCTGTCAAGCTCCAGTTCGGGCAAATCCTCCGCGAACCGGAGGCTCGAATCCCTGAGCGCCACGTCGGCGGTCGCTTCCCGCAGGCCGCCGCCGGCAAAGGCGAGCCACGCGCGCGCCGCGCCGCGCCCGCGCGGCAGCGCCACCGGATAGTCCACCCACCGGCTCCAGGCCGCCAGGTCGGCGCGTTCGATTTCGACGAACGCCTGTCCCCGCCAGGTATCGGGCGCGCCGAAATCGCCGCCGAGGAAATCACCGCGCACGTCGATGCGCGAGGCCAGGTTTTCGGGCGGCCGGGCCGTGATCCCGAAGCGATGGCGTCCGCCATCGTTGTCGATGGCGATGTCGACGTCCCGCAAGACCAGCGCCGGCGCGCCCCGCAGCGCGTCTTCCCAGAACAGCGTCGCGCCGGCGACGCGGATGCGACGCTGACCGAACGCCCACGGCGCGCCGCCGCTTCCGCCGCTTCCACCGTTCCCGGCGTTTTCGCCGCTCCCCCCGCCGAGTGCCATCCCCGCGACGAACAGGCGGCCGTCGGCGTCGCGCCGCATCCGCAGCGTCGGCCGGTCGATACGCAGCACACGCAGGCGCGGCCGCATCTCCACCACGGACCACCACGAGAGCACCGCTTCGACGCGCGAAAACGCCAGCGTCGGACGCCCCTCGGCGTCGGCCAGGCTGACGTCGCGCAGGGTGAGATCGGGATTGATGCCGTCCCAGCTCGCCTCGATGCGCCCGATGCTCACCTTCTGCCCAAGGCCGTCCCCGGCCAGCCGCTCGATGAGGGGTCGATAATTCTCGATGTCCGGCAGAATGGCGTAGCGCAGCGACAGAATCGCCAGGACGAACAGGAAATAAACCGTCCAGAACCCCCACGCAAGCGCGCGCGCGGCCCGCCGCGGCGCCCGATTCGCCGCCAACGCCGGCGCAAGGGCAAAGCGCCTCATGATGCCGCCCGTGGAAAGTACCGCCTGATTTCGATGAACGTCACTGGAATACGACACCGTCGTTGCGTTGAGGCGCTCATTGTAACGGCTTTGACACCGGCCACCGCTGAACCGCAGCGAGAACGGGAGCAAAAAGCGGCAGCCACGACGCGCGCGGCGAAAAGCGAAAATCATCAACCACGACAGCCATGACGACCACGGCGAAAAACAAAGAAAGCCCCGTCATTCCCGCGAACGCGGAAATCCAGGAACGTACTTTCCGGCGCGAAGCGCCGCATCCTTTGAATTGGCGGCCCTTCGGGCTGGAGGTCACGAACTGGATTCCCGCTTGCGCGGGAATGACGGGGCTTTCTTTCGCCTCCCGCTTTTCGCCGTGTCTGTCGTGCCCGTTGTGGTTAACACCCGCCGTGGTTCCACATTGCGAGATGGAATCACATGAACAACGCGAATGGCTCGCGGCGCAGCGGCGCGATCCGGTCGTGACGACGAACGAGGCGGCGGGCGGCATTACGTCAAAGCCAAGGCGGGGGGTATCGCTACCCGGACGAGGCACCGGCGATCCTGCATGGCCAGCACAAGCGGGCCGACCACGGCAGGAAAAGCAAGGAGACAAACGCCACGGCAAAACTTTCCCGCACGGCCTGGAGTCTGGGCCGTGCCGTGAGCCTTCAAGCCACGTCCCGCGGCCAATGGCCCTGCGGCATGATGCGGACAGACGACTCGATAACCGCGAAACCGGACAACCGCAAAATCCGCGACGGACCAGGACCATTTCGGAAATCCGTGGCGGCCCTTGGCGGACTGGCCGCTGCCGCCGAAAACGGCCATAATTACGATTCTTGCGGCCGCGGACGGAAGATGGCCGCCTTGAATGAGACGCCGCCCGATCCGCGCGGCTGGCGGTAAGGAAACAATGCTCCATTATCTGTTCATCGTCATCGGCGCCGTGCTGGTCAATAACGTCGTGCTGGTGCGGATTCTCGGCCTGTGCCCCTTCATGGGCGTTTCCAAGAAACTGGATACGGCCTTCGGCATGGGCGCGGCGACGACTTTCGTGCTGACGCTCGCGACCGGCGCGACCTACGTGATCGACCACCTGCTGCTGACGCCGTTCGGACTCGGCTACCTGCGCATGATTTCGTTCATCGTGACCATCGCCGCGATCGTGCAGCTGACCGAGATGATCATCCAGAAATCGAGTCCGGTCCTGCATCAGGTGCTGGGCATCTATCTGCCGCTCATCACCACCAACTGCGCCGTGCTCGGCGTGCCGCTGCTCAATGTCGCCCACGGCTACGATTTCCTGGAATCGCTGGTTTTCGGCGCGGCCAGCGCCGCCGGCTTCTCGCTGGCGCTGGCGCTTTTCGCGGGCATCCGCGAGCGCGTCGAGGGCGCCGACGTGCCGGCGCCCTTTCGCGGCGTGTCGATCGCGCTCATCACCGCCGGCCTGATGAGCCTCGCGTTCATGGGCTTCGCCGGACTCGACAAATACCAGTGATGCTTGCCGCCATTCTCATCATGGCGCTCGGCGCCGTCATCCTCGGCGCGGCGCTCGGTTATGCCTCGATCCGCTTCAGGGTCGAGGGAAACCCGCTCGTCGAGAAGATCGAGGCCATCCTGCCGCAGACCCAGTGCGGCCAATGCGGCTATCCGGGCTGCAAGCCCTACGCCGAGGCCATCGCCGAGGGCGAGGCGGACATCAACCGCTGCCCGCCCGGCGGTCAGGAAGGCGTCGCCAAGCTGGCCGACCTGCTCGGACGCGAAATCCAGCCGCTCGACGTGGAAGCGCGGCCGCCGCAGGTGGCGCTCATTGACGAGCGGTTCTGCATCGGCTGCACGCTGTGCATCCAGGCTTGCCCGGTCGAGGCCATCGTCGGCGCGGCCAAACAGATGCACACCGTCGTCGGCGCGCTGTGCACCGGCTGCGAATTGTGCATGAAGCCCTGCCCGGTCGAGTGCATCCGCATGGAACCCATTCGCGAGAAGATCGACACTTGGAAGTGGAAATATCCGGTCTTTGCTCTCCGGCCCGCTTCTCCGGCCAATTCCCCGGCCAATTCCCCGGCCAATTCCCCGGCCGCGTCCCTGGAGCGCGCCGCCTGAACGCGGGACGATCGGACGATGCGGCAACTCTTCCGGTTCAAGGGCGGCGTCGAGCCGGCCACGCACAAGGAACTGTCGGCGCAAGCGCCGATCGCCGCCGCGCCGCTGCCCGCGATCCTCGTCGTTCCGCTGCATCAGAGCATCGGCGGCCCGGCGCGGCCATTGGTGCGCGCCGGCGAGCGCGTGAAGAAAGGGCAGCGCATCGGCGCGGCGGACAAGTGGGTGTCTTCCGCCGTACACGCGCCGACCTCCGGGACGGTGCTCGCCGTCGAAGAGCGCGTCGCGGCGCATCCGTCCGGCCTGCCGACGCTGTCGGCGGTCATCGAACCGGACGGAGAGGATGCGTGGATCGAGCGCGCGCCGCTCGACCCGGCGGCGCTATCGCCGGAGCGGGTGCGCGAGATTCTGCGCGACGCCGGCGTTGTCGGCCTGGGCGGCGCGGTTTTCCCCAGCCACGTCAAGACCGAGGCGGCCAGGGCAACGCCGATGGAAGAACTCGTCATCAACGGCGCCGAGTGCGAGCCGTTCATGACCTGCGATGACCGGCTGATGCGCGAGCGCGCCGGGGACATCGCGCGCGGCGTGGCCATTTTCCGCGACCTTTTGCGGCCGAGGCGCGTGCTGATCGGCGTCGAGGACAACAAGCCGGAAGCGATAAGCGCCCTGCGCGCCGCCATCGGGGCCATCGGCGAGGATTTCGCCGTCGTCCCGGTGCCGACGCGCTATCCGGCCGGCGGCGCCAAGCAGCTGATCCGCGCGCTGACCGGCAAGGAGGTTCCGGCCAACCGCCGCTCGCCGGAAATGGGCGTGCAATGCTTCAACGTCGGCACCGCCCGCGCCGCCTTCCGCGCCGTCGCTTTCGGCGAGCCGGTCATCTCGCGCGTCGTCACGCTCACCGGCAACGTCGAAGCGCCGCGCAACTGGGAAATCCGCCTCGGCACGCCGCTCAGGGAAATCCTGCCGCTGATGCGCCCGAAGGCGGACACCGACCGTTACCTCATGGGCGGCCCGATGATGGGTTTCGAGCTGCCGAGCCTCGACGCGCCGGTCATCAAGGCCACCAACTGCGTCATCGCCGGTTCGCCGGCGCTTTTCCCGCCGCCCGCGCCGGAAATGCCGTGCATCCGCTGCGGTTCCTGCGCCCAGGCGTGTCCGCACGAATTGCAGCCCTTCGAGCTGTACTGGTTCGCGCGCGCCAGAAACTTCGGCAAGGCGCAGGAATACCAGTTGTTCGACTGCATCGAATGCGGCTGCTGCGCCTACGTCTGCCCGTCGCGCATCCCGCTGGTGCAGTATTTCCGCTTCGCCAAGAGCGAAATCTGGTCGCGCGAGCGGGACAAAAAAGCCGCCGACGCCGCGAAAGCGCGCTTCGAACGGCGCAACGCGCGCGAAGAACGCGATCGGATCGAAAAAGCCGAACGCCTGGCCAGGGCCGCGGCGGCCAAGGCGGCCGCCGGCGCTCCGACGGACGCGGAAGCCGACGCCGAAGCAGCGAAAAAAGCCGCCATTGCCGCCGCGATGGAACGCGCCCAGGCGCAGCGGGAAAAAGAAAACGCGCGATCGAAGAATACCGGCGACATGATCGGCGCGCGTGAGAAGGAAATCGCGGAAACCGAAGAGCGGCAAGCCGCGTTGCCAGCGCGGCGGGAAACCGCTTCCGGCGTGAAGACGCCGGATATGCAGAAAGAGCAGGAGCCGTAAGCCGAACCGGCGCTTTGCTCCAACCCGGCTTACGGCACCCAAATATGCCGCGCCGTTGGAAACAGCAAATGCCGGAGTTCGCTCCGCTTACCCCGAACCATGCGTATCGTAACTCTTTGGCAACCCGAATATCGTATCTGGAATCTTCGGAGAACTTTCGGCACTCAAATCGACGTAGGCCAGCGTCGCCAATTTTGCGTAGTCATGGATTGCCTGAATATTCATTTTTCAACTCCAAGAGGAATAAGAATTTCAGGTAGTTTTTCAAACATCCCTGGGGCCTGTAACAAACGCCCGCTGTATTGCCAATCACGGAAGCAATCAAAGCATCAAGCCAACCGCGCCAAGCCTTGAAAGAGAGGTTCTCAGCAATCACTTCACCAGTCCGCCGGTTCCGTATAACTTCTCGATATACCGTCACGCCTAGCGACTTGTCGGGGGGTAGTCAATAGTTAAAAGGCCGGAGAAAGGTTCACTATCGCGCAAAGTGCTTTTGCCGGAACCATTGGTTCCAGCATAAAAAACGGCGATTGGTTTAACCTTATCCACGCCTGACCAGTTCTATACGGCCATCGGGAAACCGCTTGTAAATGTGATCTTCATGGCCAAACACCATCGGCCCGGTTTTGGCCATTTCTGCTAGTGATATTGCCGCCTTTCGTTCTTGCTCTAAAGACATAAGTGATGGCTCATCGAGGTCGTCAAACCTGCCAAGATAGCCACGACGCAAGTAATACTGTCGCAGTGTTTCACCTTGCGGCGGCATGACATACGGGTCTTTGATTTCATGTGTTTGCATTTCAATCTCCTTTGCCGCGTGCCTTGGCTTAGGCGTGTACCGCGTGTTGTTGCAACGGCTGCACCGCAAGGCGTAGCCCCATTGCTTTCAAAATCGCCGACAGGTTGCCAATTTCGGGGTTGCCATTTTTGGATAGCGTGCGGTAGATGTGCGTGCCGTTGACCTGCGCCTTTTCGGCCACCTTGGACGCACCGCCAAAGGCCTTCGTCATCTGGCGAAGGGCAATCAGTAGCTCGCCTTGGTCGCCATCTTCAAGAATGCTGTTCAGCAGCTCAATAGCGTAGGCCGGATCATTGCGAAAAATATCGGCCATCGCGTCATCATGTGCTCGATCTTTCATTGCTCTTTCTCCTTTTTTGCATTGGCCTGTTGCCAGTCCTTCCAGTATTCACACGCCTTCGATATGTCGGCATCCTGCGAACGCTTGGTGCCACCGCAAAGCAACAACACCACGGTTTTCCCGGCTTGCGCGTAGTACACGCGATAGCCTGCCCCTAGGTCAATTCGCAGCTCCCACACACCGTCCCTGCATGGTTTGTGGTCGCCAAAATTACCCAGTTCAGCGCGGTAAATGCGCCGGTCGATGGCGATGCGCGCCTTGGCGTCCTTCACCTCATCCCGCCAGTCGGTGAACACGTCACGGCCTTCGTCTGTGATGTAGTGCTTGATGGTGAACATGGTTAATTTTCGCGTAAAAGCGAGTGACTGTCAAAACTGGCGCTTGGCCACTTCCTTGCGATAGGCCTCGTCGCTGTTCAGGCGTGTGCAGCCCTCCATCATGCTCTGTTCCCATTGATCGACCGTGTACGAGGTCGAGGGGAGCGAGGCCTTTTGCTTGGCGGTAGGCTGGTTCACTGATGTGGGGACGCTGCTTTTCAAGGGCAGTTTCAAGGCGCTGTTTGATGTGTTCATGATTTCCCTCTGACCGAAGTACATCCAAGTTTTCCCATCCCTTGAGTAGCTTGGGATGGGCACGATCCCGATAGTCGGCTATGCGCAGATCCACTTTGTCGCCAAAGTGTTTTTGCACTTCCAGAAGGCCATCGGGCAGGCCTCCTTGGATTTCGGCCATGACGCCGATACCAGCGCCCCGGCCATATTCGTTAAAGCGTTGCAAGGTGTTTTCAAGCGCCTTTTCGGGCAGCGCGTGAACGGTCATGATCTGCGGCTTCAAGCCCGCATCCAACACCTGCTGAATCTTGGCAATGGTGGGTGCTGGCCGCGATAGCTGGCCCTCAAACACCGCCCGGCAGTTGTCGGGAAACTGGCGGTCACGCAGCACTGATGTGGTCTTACCCGCGCCGGGGACGCCGGTCAAATGAATCAGTGGTCGCGCCGTATCGATGAAAAGAATCGTTTGGTTTATCGCCTCGCGGATGACTCTGTCGAAATTTCACAGTGCCGCGGGCATTATGATGATAAATAGGTCGGATGGCGGTCCGCCGCCGATTCGTTCCGGCAGGAAACTCTCCGGCATCCGGCAATGCGATTGCCCTGCGCCACCCGTTCCGTGATCTCATGGGGCAGGGGTTTTCTGGTATCGTGCCGACCTGCCCATGAACTTCACCACCCCGCCCTACCTGACCCAGGACATCAGCGTCCGTCGCGTCATGCTGCACGTGCTGGCCGCGCTGCTGCCGGGCATCGCGGTCTACGTGTGGCTGATCGGCCCGGCCGTGCTGGCGCAGATCGGCATCGCCACGGCCACGGCGCTCGCCGCCGAGGCCGCCATGCTTCTCGCGCGCGGCAGGCCGCTCGCGCTGTTCCTCGGCGACGGCAGCGCCGTCGTCACCGCCTGGCTGATCGCGCTGGCTTTCCCGCCGCTCGCGCCGTGGTGGCTTGTCGCCGTCGGGACGGCTTTCGCCATCGTCGTCGCCAAGCACCTGTACGGCGGCCTCGGGCAGAATCCGTTCAACCCGGCGATGATCGCCTTCGCCGCGTGCATCGTCTCGTTTCCGGCGTTGATGTCGCAATGGCCGGCCGTCGATTCCGGCGCGGGCTTCGGCGAGCATCTGGCGCTGATTCTGGGCCAAGCGCCGCGTCTCGACGCGCTGGCCGGCGCGACTCCGCTCGACGCGCTGAAAACCGCGCTGAAACTCGGCGAGGGGCAAACCAGCGTCGCCGCGATCACGGCGAACGCGGCGGTGTTCGGCCACGTCGCCGGGCGCGGCTGGGAATGGCTGGCGCTCGCCTATCTCGCCGGCGGGCTGTGGCTCGGCTGGCGCGGAATCATCGGCTGGCGCGTGCCGGCGAGCTTCCTCGCGGGCCTCGCGGCCACTTCCGGCGCGTCGTGGCTGTGGCGGCCGGAAGCGTTCGCCGATCCGCTCTTCCATCTGTTCTCCGGCGGCTCGATGCTCGGCGCGTTCTTCATCGCCACCGATCCGGTCACCGGCTGCACGACGCCCAGGGGAAAACTGATCTTCGGCTTCTCCGCCGGCGCGCTGGCCTGGCTGATCCGCGTCTTCGGCGGCTACCCGGACGGCGTGGCTTTCGCGGTGCTGCTCATGAACCTTTGTGTCCCGATCATCGATTTATACACGCAGCCGCCGATCTTCGGCATGAAGAAATGACAAAAGCAATCAGCCGCGATGAATGCGACGAACACGACGGGAAACAGGAATTCTCTCTTGTATCTCGTCGTGCCCGTCGTGTCGCCGTGATTTGAATCGGGGATCCAGAATGACGCCGACACGGAAACCCAAGACCGCCCTGCGCATGGCCGCGCGCACGGCGCTGATCCTGTTTCTGTTCGTCGTGGCATTTACCGCCCTGCTGGCCGCCGCCCATTTGTGGACGCGCCCGTCCATTGAAGCCGCCGCCGCCGGGGAGAAAATGAAGCTGATCGACGAGGTGCTGCCACGCGACCGCTATGACAACGACCTGCTCGACGACGCGGTGACGCTCGACGCCCCCGAACTCGACTCCGGCGGCCCGTCGCGCATCCTGCGCGCGAGGAAGGACGGCAGGATCGTGGCGTTGGTCTTCGAGACCGTGGCGCCCGATGGTTATGCCGGAAACATCCGCCTGCTGCTCGCGCTCGACGCCGGCGGGCGGATCATCGGCGTGCGCGCCGTCGCGCACAAGGAAACACCCGGACTCGGCGACTACATCGACCCGCGGAAAGACCGCGACAAGGCGCATCCGTGGATCGCTCAATTCGACGGGTTGAACCCGGCGATCATCGACGCGCGCGAATGGCGGGTCAAAAAGGATGGCGGCCGCTTCGATTCGATGGCCGGCGCGACCGTTACGCCGCGCGCGGTAATCAAGGCGGTTCGCCGCGCCGCGCTGTTCATCGCGGCGAACCGCGAATTGATCCAGGCCCCGCGATAGCGAAAAGGAAACCCATGACCCTCGCCGAATTCCGCAAAATCGCCGTCAACGGCCTTTGGAAACAGAACACCAGTCTGGTGCAGATTCTCGGCCTTTGCCCGCTGCTCGCGGTCACCACCAACCTGGTCAACGGCGCCATGCTCTCGCTGGCCACCATTCTCGTCATGGCGCTTTCCGGGGCCGTCATCTCCAGCCTGCGCAACCTGATTCCACACGAAATCCGCATCCCGGTGTTCATCCTGATCGTCGCCACGCTGGTCACGGTGATCGACCTTCTGTTCAACGCCAACCTGCATCAACTCTACCTCGTGCTCGGCATCTTCATCCCGCTGATTACCACCAACTGCATCGTGCTCGCCCGCGTCGAAGCCTACGCCAACAAAAACCCGCCGCTGCAATCGACATTCGACGGCATCTTCATGGGCGTCGGCATGTTGTGGACGCTCTCCCTGCTCGGCGGCCTGCGCGAACTGATCGGCCAGGGCACACTGTTGTCCGGCATCGACATGGTCATCCCCGGCCTCGAAGCGATCCAGGTCTTCCCGGCCAACTACCCCGGTTTCCTGCTGGCCCTGCTGCCCCCCGGCGCGTTCATCGTGCTCGGCTGCCTGGTCGCCTGGAAAAACTGGGCCGAAGCGCGCGCCTCGGCACGACGGCCGCCAAGGAAAAAAGCTCCTTGACCACGACGGCGCGGCGAAGGGCAAAAAAGAAAAGCGTAAACCGCAACGAACACGACAGACACGACGAAAAACAAGAGTGAAAAGCATCAACCGCGATGGCTACGAAGAAAAACGAAAGAAAAGCCCCGTCATGCCGGCGGACTCTTGAGAGATGCGTTCTGCGGCAAGGCAGCGGGTCGAAAGGATTCGGAAACGGAAAGAGTCAGGCGGGTTGAGCAGGCGGTCTGGACTGGAACATGAAGCGCGAGCGGGACGCCCGCGCTCCATTTTTGATGAACGAGCCGGATTTCCGCGATCAAGGGAACGACGGTTTTCTGTTCATCCGCGCTGGATGATTCGACCGCCAAACCCCTTCCGGCCTGCGGCCTCACCGCAGACCACCTCCCTCAGGAGGGAGGTTTGGCTTGCGGCACACAGTGCCGGAAGGTATGTCCCTGGATTCCCGCTTGCGCGGGAATGACGGAAATCTGTGGGCGATCATGGGAGTCCGCGGACGATCGATTCGGGAATCGCGACGAAGCTTTTGGGGCTGATTCTTCGTCGTGGCCGTCGTGTTCGTTGCGGTTGAAAAGGTTTTCGCTTTTCGCCACGCCCGCCGTGGTCATCCGTTTTTCTTCGGTTCGCGCGCCTGCCTCAGTTCGCGGTCCAGTTCCGCCAGACGTTCCGGCGTTCCCGCGTCGATCCAGCGGCCGGCGTGATGTTCTCCGGTCAGTTCGCGGCGCGCGATGGCGGCGTCGAGCAGCGGGCGCAGTTTCATGACCGCGCCGTCGGGGACGCCGGCGAAAAAGCGGGGGGAAAAAACGCCGACGCCGGCGTAGGTGTAGGCGGGGCCGATGCGTTCGGCGGCGTAGCGCACGGTTTCTCCGTCCAGGCAAAAGTCGCCGTCGGCGTGCCGCGGCGGGTTGTCGACGAAAACCAGGTGGGCGAGGCGTCCGGTCTGGGCAAGCGCGCGCCGGAAATCCCAATCGCACCAGACGTCGCCGTTGACCACCAGGAACGGCCCGTCGCCGAGCAGCGGCAGGGCGCGCGCGATGCCGCCGGCGGTTTCCAGCGCGCCGGGCGGTTCCGGCGAATAGCGGATGGAGAGGCCGAAGGCGCGTCCGTCGCCCAGCGCCGCTTCGATCCGCGCGCCAAGATGCGCGTGGTTGACGATCACCTCGCGGAAACCGCAGGCCGCCAGGCGTTCCAGGTGCCAGACGATCAGCGGCTTGCCGCCGGCCCGGAGCAGCGGCTTCGGCGTGACGTCGGTGAGCGGACGCATGCGTTCGCCGCGTCCGGCGGCAAGGATCATCGCTTTCATCGTAAAACGGACTCCGGTTTGAAACCCCGCCCTTCAGGGCGGTGCGAAGGCTGAAATCCCCGGCCTGAAGGCCGGGGTTTCGACCGTGGCCACCTGGGAGGGGTGCGAACCCCTTCCAGGTTCGTTCACAGTGGCAGGCATGAATGCCTGCCGCTAATGAGTTGCTGAAATGCGCGGGAATTCGATGGACGAAAAATCGGGCGCGGGCCGATCGGCCTTCCAGGCTTCGCCTTTTGTGTTTCGCCCAGGGTTCAATCCGGCGCCGCCAGACCTTCGAGCAACTGCTGCAATTCGCCGGTTTCGTACATCTCGCCCATGATGTCGCAGCCGCCGATGAATTCGCCGCGAATGTAGAGCTGCGGGATGGTCGGCCAGTCGGAAAAAATCTTGATCCCCTCCCGGATCGCCGGATCATCGAGCACGTCGACGCTGAAAAACAGCGGCAGGTTACACGCCTGCAAAATTCGCACCGCCTTGGCCGAAAAGCCGCACATCGGCATCCGTGGCGTGCCTTTCATGTAAAGCGCCACCGGGTGGCTCGTCACCTGTTCCTTGATGATTTCCTGTACGTCCATGAAAAACCCTTGAAAATGAAAAAAGAATTCAACCGTGCCGGGCGCGGCGAAAAACGGAAAGCAAAGGCATTTTAGCAACCGGAGCCTGTTCCTCCCAATTTCCGTTTCGCGCCATGCCTTGGCCTGGGAGTCACCGAAGCGCGGCGTGGCCTGATCGAAAACGGTTCGCCGCATCGGCGGGGCAAGGCCGGGCGCTCCTGGCGTCGAGGCGTTTCGTTGCCTGTTGGCGGGGATGCGGCCTGGAGCGTTCTCGATTCAAGCGATGCCCCTTCCATTTTTTCGTAAGCGATGACCGTTTTCTTTCCTTGCCATTCCCGCGAACGCGGGAATCCAGGAACGTACCTTCCGGCGCGAAGCGCCGCAAGCCAAGCCTCCCTTTTGAGGGAGGTGGCTCACGCGAAAAGTGCGAGGCGGAAGGAGTCGCGGCGGCGGTTTTTCCGATCGCGTCTGGAAATCCAACCGCCCAACTCCCTCTGTCACGCCTTCGGCGCGACACCTCCCTCAAGAGGGAGGCTTGCCCGGCCCGCGGGCGGGATAGGGCAGCGAAAAGCAGGAAGCGAAAGAAAGAACCCGTCATTCCCGCGTTCGCGGGAATGACGGGTTTTCCTGTTTGTTTGTGTTTGGGAACCAGACTGCCCTACTCCCCCAGGAGGGAGGCTCGCAATGCTGTACCATGACACCTTCGACCTGTTCGCACATTCCGGATACCCGCCTTGGCGCTTCCCTATGAATTGCTGATCGGCCTGCGCTACACGCGGGCGAAGCGGCGCAACCATTTCATTTCCTTCATCTCGCTGATTTCCATGCTCGGCATCGCGCTCGGAGTCACCGCGCTGATCGTCGTGCTGTCGGTGATGAATGGTTTTCAGACCGAGCTGCGCGGGCGCATCCTGGCGGTCGTCTCGCACGTGCAGGTGAGCGGCGCGGACGGCGAAATGTCCGGCTGGGAGGAGGTGGCGCGCGAGGCCATGAAGCTGCCGGAGGTACGCGGCGCGGCGCCCTACGTGCAGGCGCAGGGGATGCTTTCGTCCGGCGCTCAGGTGCGCGGGACGATCGTGCGCGGGATCGTTCCGCGAGAAGAGGAAAAAGTCGCCGATTTCGCCGCGCACATCAAGGAGGGCGCGCTCGAATCCCTGCAACCCGGCGCTTTCAACGTCGTGCTCGGCGCCGAACTCGCGCGCGCGCTCGGCGTCTTCCCCGGCGACCGGGTGACGGTGATCGCGCCGCAGGGCGTGGTCACGCCGGCCGGCATCGCGCCGCGCCTGAAAACCTTCACCGTGAGCGGCCTCTTCGAGGTCGGCATGTTCGAATACGACAGCGCGCTGGCGCTGATCCGCCTGGAGGACGCGCAAAAGCTCTACCGCATGGAAGATCGCGTGTCCGGCGTGCGCCTGAAGCTCGATGACCTGTTCCGCGCGCCACGGATCGTCCGGCAGCTCGCCGACACGCTGACCGTGCCGGCCTACATCAGCGACTGGACGCGCAGCCACGCCAACTTTTTCCGCGCCGTGCAGATCGAGAAGAACATGATGTTCATCATCCTCTCGCTGATCGTCGCCGTCGCCGCCTTCAACATCGTTTCGACGCTGGTCATGGCGGTCACCGACAAGCAGGCCGACATCGCCATCCTGCGCACGCTCGGCGCCAGCCCGCGCAGCGTCATGGCCGTGTTCATCGTGCAGGGCGCGCTGATCGGCGGCATCGGGCTGGGCCTGGGCGTGGCGGGCGGCGTGGCGCTGGCGGCCAACATCGACGTGGTGGTGCCGTTCATCGAACGGCTGCTCGGCACGGAACTCTTTTCCAAGGAGGTCTATTACATCTCCAGCCTGCCCTCGGAACTGCAATGGCGGGACGTGGCCACGATCACCGCCCTGTCGTTCGCGCTCTCGCTCGCCGCGACGCTCTACCCCAGCTGGCGCGCCTCGCGCGTCAATCCGGCGGAGGCGCTGAGGTATGAGTAAACCAACGGACAGCCACAAGGTGCCGATAGATATCATATTCTTACAAAAATTGTATGAGGCTATCTTTGGAAAAGCTATCGCTTCCCTTCTTGCAGACATGACGGGAATCAGCGTTCGGACGTGGCAAGACGGAGGGCCGAAACGGAAATCCGTTTTAGCCAAAATAGAAGATAAATCGCAACAAGCGGGATTGAAGGCGGGGTTTTCCCATGACGAAATTGATGCGTGCCGTGATTCGCCATTTTCAGTTCTCGTAATTAACTTTTGCTCATCCAAAGATTTTCAGCATACATTGAAGGTCGCTAAAAAACTCGATGACAGGATGAAAAGATTTTATCCATTCCATGAAAACAGGGATGTGGAAGGATTCAAAGGAGCTTTCATCGAAGATGGAATCCTCGCTGAACTGGAAGAATGGCTCTCTGCTGTAGAGGAAGAAAAGTATCTGGCGTCGATTCGGAAGGCGGTGCGAGAAGCCAAGTCTTGGGACGAACTGCAGCCGGCAATTGTGTGGGAATTGTTTTTGGCTTATTTCCAATTGATGGCTTGCTGGGATATTGAATTCTTTTCAACGATTAAATGGGATCTGGAACCACAACCGATCGGTGATCTCGTGATGCCAGCCCTGAATCCAAAAGCAAAAAAACGGACTGACGGAAATTATCCTTCTCGTGGTCTTCTGCATTTTCCTATGAGACGATTGCTTGATCTTTGCTATTGCCTGTCCATACAACGCCGGAAAGGTAAATGGCCTCACAAGCGCGGCACTAGACGACAAGTTGCCATGGCCTGTGGTGAGGTTCTCATGGGTAAGTCTGGTGAGGCATCAGAGCAGCCACTGGCCAACATCCGAAATGGGGCACGTAAGCTGAACGACAAAGAATTTCTGAAGGTATGGAATTCGATGATGGGCAATAATAAGAATAAAATTGAAATATTTACACCACCATGGCCTTGGTACATATTCGCTCAAATCATGACGCTGATGTTTGTCAAATTCGTCAAATCTGACAAGTCCGTAAAATCCGCCAAAAGCGTTATTATTTTTGATCCGCCTGTATATCGTTATTGGTGGGATCGCTATTACGATGAGTTAAAGGGCCAAGGCGCGTGTTTTGGCTGCGCTCCTTGGCCCGAATGTTTGCGCCCGAATCAACCGTTGCTAGGCGTCAAGTCACCGGATTCAGATCGTTCTTCCCAGTCATCAGGCCGTCCATCCTCGCCGCGTGATTCCCAATAGGCGTCGTTATTGGGATTCAACTGATCGCTGTGATTATCCAAATCGTCTTTGGTGCTCATGGTATCTCCTTTGAAAAAGAAAGTAGGTTGGCTCCGAACGCGTCGGGTACCCGCATGATCAACCATTTTCATGGAAAAAGAGTTCCGGAAAACGGAAATTTTGAGACACTCATTAACACTACGCCATGACTGAAACCACGGACATCGTTTTGGCCTGCCAGGGCCTGAAAAAAACCTATCGCCAGGGCGCGGCCGGCGAGGTGCCGGTGTTGACGGGCGTCGACCTCACGGTGCGGGCCGGGGAGCGCGTGGCCATCGTCGGCGCGTCCGGTTCGGGGAAAAGCACGCTGCTGCACCTTCTGGGCGGGCTGGACGGTCTTTCCGGCGGATCGGTGCGGCTGATGGGGCGCGATCTCGCGGAAATCAATGATGCCGAGCGCGGTGAATTGCGCAACCGGCATCTGGGCTTCGTCTACCAGTTCCACCATCTGCTGCCGGAATTCACCGCGCTGGAGAACGTCGCCATGCCGCTCGCCATCCGCCGGATGCCCCGCGCGGAAGCGGAAAAGAAGGCCGAGGCGATGCTCGCCGAGGTCGGTCTCGCCCACCGCCTCGGCCACACGCCGTCCGAACTCTCCGGCGGCGAGCGCCAGCGCGCGGCCATCGCCAGGGCGCTGGTCACCCGGCCGGCCTGCGTGCTGGCCGACGAACCGACCGGCAACCTCGACCGGCGGACGGCCGGTGACGTTTTCGAGCTGATGCTCTCCTTGAACCGCTCGCACCGAACCAGCTTCGTCATCGTCACGCACGACCCCGCCCTCGCCGCGCGCGCCGGGCGGATTCTCACGCTGAGCGACGGCGCGCTGCGCGAGGAGTGACGAAAAAAGCGATCGGCCACGGCGGGCATGGCGGAAATTTTTTGACCACGGCGAACACGACGGGCGCAACGCGAAAGGCAAAACCGGGCGAGAATCGGAAAATTCCCCTGTTTTCATGTTCTTCGTCGCGGGCGGCGGAGAACTTTCAGCGACAGAGTCAACGGAGGGACACGGGGGGAACCTTTTGAAATTTTTCGCTTCTCTCCGTGTTCTCCGTGGCTAAAGTCGTTCGCTCTTGCTTTTCGCCGCGCCCGTCGTGGTTAAATGGCGCTTTGTCTCACGTCGTTTTTCATTCTTCGGAAGGAGGCCGGAAATGTCCAGAAACCTGCTCGAACAGTTGCGCGAGATGACCGTGGTGGTCGCCGACACCGGCGACATCCAGGCGATCGAGACCTTCAGGCCGCGCGACGCGACGACCAATCCGTCGCTGATTACCGCGGCGGCGCAGATGCCGCGATACCAGGGCATCGTCGACGGCACGCTGAAACAGGCACGCGCCGACAGCGGCGCGGCGGCTCCGGCGGCCAAGGTCGTCTCGCTGGCCGTCGACCGCCTGGCCGTCTCCTTCGGCCTGAAAATCCTGGAGATCGTTCCGGGCCGTGTGTCCACCGAGGTCGACGCGCGCCTTTCCTACGATACGCAAGCGACCGTCGCCAAGGCGCGCGAGCTGATCGCCCGCTACGAAGCCCAGGGCGTTTCGCGCGAGCGCGTCCTGATAAAGATCGCCGCCACCTGGGAAGGCATCCAGGCCGCCGGGACGCTGGAGAAGGAAGGCATCCACTGCAACCTGACGCTGCTTTTCGGCCTGCATCAGGCGATTGCCTGCGCCGAGGCCGGAGTGACGCTGATCTCGCCGTTCGTCGGGCGCATCCTCGATTGGTACAAGAAAGATACCGGCCGCGACGCCTACCCGGCGGACGAGGACCCCGGCGTGCTGTCGGTGACCCAGATATTCACCTACTACAAGAAATTCGGCTACAAAACCGAGGTCATGGGGGCCAGCTTCCGCAACGTCGAGGAAATCATCGAACTGGCCGGCTGCGACCTGCTGACCATCGCGCCGTCGCTGCTCGCCGAACTGCGGGGGAAGGAAGGCGCGCTGCCGCGCAAGCTCGACGCGGCGCGGGCCGCGACGGCGGCTCTTGACAAGATGACCTTGGATGAGGCAACGTTCGCTCGTCTGCATGCGGTTAACCGCATGGCGTCGGAAAAACTGGCCGAAGGCATCGCCGGTTTCACCAAGGCGCTGGAAACGCTGGAACGCTTGCTCGCGGCGCGGTTGAAGGATCTGGAGGGATAGATGGTTTTCTGACGGTCACAAAAGGGTCCAGGGAGGATCGGAAACGGGGAAAGGCCGGGAGCCTTTCCCCGTTTTTTGGTTTGGAAACAAACGATTGACCGTGGCGGGCGCGGCGAAAGGCGAAAAGCATTGACCGTGACGGATACGACGGGCACGACGAAGAACAAGAGCGAAAAGCCTTGACCACGGCAAACACGGCGAGCACGGCGGGTATGGCGAAGAAATGAATACCTTCTTGACCACGAAGAGCGCGGAGGCACGGAGAAAAGCGCCCATGAAAATCTTTCGTCGTGTCACAGCGCGAGTCGGAATCCCGAAGGCGTGTCGATTTCCAACCACCGTCCGGATACCGGCTTGCGCCGGTATGGCAGGGGAGGTGCGCCTTTCACTTTTCGCCGCGCCTCCCGTGACTGGAGCGTTTCCGGCTTGGCCCCGCGCATCATGAAAGGCGAAAAAGCGCACGGTACGCGGAGCGGGCGGCCGACATTCACCCCCGCAAAACCCACCGGCGCGAAGCGCCGCAAGCCGAGCCTCCCTCCTGAGGGAGGTGTCGCGCCGAAGGCGCGACGGAGGGCGTTGGGCGGTGGTGTTTCCGGACGCGGTTGGAAAAACGATGGAGGAGTCGGACGGTCGAATCATCAAACGCGGATGAACAGGAAAACCCGTCATTCCCGCGAACGCGGGAATCCAGTTCGTTCGTCAAAATGGAGCGCGGGCGCGCTGTGCGCGGAAAATGTGGGGCGAACATTCCGGTCGCCCGTGGGGATGAGCGACGATATCCGGGAGAACGGCGATTCGCGGGCGGGCGAAGGCGTTTGCTCCCTTGGGTTTCCCGTGAAATGC
>JAIRPF010000051.1 GCA_031257115.1 Accumulibacter sp. | reverse complement strand
ATTTAATAATATTTTACAATTCATTTCTCAAGAATCGGTTATCATCGCCGTTAAGGAAGGACAGGAGGCGGCGAACTGGCGACGTGAAGCGTCGCCGGTTCGTTTTCTGACCTTGCTTTTCCAATCACTTTGCGATGAAAGGAATCTTGATATGAAACACGATGAAAGACGCGGCGGAGTTCGACGAAATACGACGAAATCAGCGGGATTTACCCTGATTGAACTGGTGGTGGTGATCGTCATCCTGGGCGTTCTCGCGGCGGCGGCGCTGCCGAGGTTCGTCAACCTCTCCGGCGACGCCCGCGCGGCGGTCATCAAATCCCTGGAAGGCTCGATGCGCTCGGCCAACACCATGATCTACGCAAGGGCGAGCACGGAGAATAAACTGGGGCCGACGGGTAATGTCGAGATAGGCGGCAAAACGGTCTATACGCAATATGGTTTTGCGCCAAACTTGGAACACTTGATCAAAGTCTTGGATTACTCCCCGGAAATCTTTCCTGTGAACAACAGTTGGTTCCAGCACAATGGAGCGCCGACACCAGCGGATTGCAGCGTGACCTATACGGGGGCAACCGCGACCGACGGGCCGAAATACGACGCGAAAACGTCCGGCTGCTGAGCACTCTCGCCACGGCGCGTCATGCTCCCCGGCATGGCGCCGCCCGGCACGTCGTTTCCCACTCCCTCGTCATTCCCGCGAACGCGGGAATCCAGGGCGTATACCCCGGCGCGAAGCCCGCATGGGTTGGGATGAGCCAAGCGAACCCCAACGTTTGAAACGACTTGCGTTGGGGTTCGCTCCGCTCTCCCGCGGCCTGTGATCCACCACGGATTTTCGCCGCTTCCACCCCGCCTGCGCGCTGGAAAGGCCTCCCTCAGGAGGGAGGTGGCTCGCGGCGCTTCGCGCCGGTGGCTTTGGACGAGCGTTGGACATTCGCCGAAATTTCGACGGGCGTGGCGCGATTTTCCCGTGGCGGGCGGGACGGTGAAGGAAACTGTTGCTAGAATCCGCCAAGCTGTGGGCGATGCCCTTCGGGACGGAAAAGAGGCTGTATCCCTTTTTCGATCCGGGAACCGGATGTTTCGGGAAGGCTCGATCGCCGGCGGCGGGACGCGCGCATTCGAGGCGCGTCACGGAAGGCATGCCGCCGTCCGGGCTGTTTCACGCGGGGCGTTGGGTTTATACTTGTGCGTTGATGATGGGAGGCGCCGCAGGCGGGCGCCGGATTCAAGGATCACGATCAGGATTTGGAAGGAAAGTTAATGAATATGCCAGAAATGCCGATGCCTTTCGTTTTTACGGATAGCGCGGCCAGCAAGGTCAAGGAATTGATCGAGGAAGAGGGCAATCCGGATTTGAAATTGAGGGTGTTCGTTACCGGTGGCGGATGCGCTGGTTTCCAGTATGGTTTTACCTTCGAGGACGAGGCCGGCGAGGACGATACGTCGATGGAAAAGAACGGCGTGACCCTTCTGGTCGATCCGATGAGTTACCAGTATCTCGTCGGCGCCGAAATCGACTATACGGAAGGACTCGAAGGCGCGCAGTTCGTCATCAAGAATCCCAACGCGACTTCGACCTGCGGGTGCGGATCGTCCTTTTCCGTGTGATTGCCTTGTAATCCCTGTATGTAACCTGCCCGTGACCGCCGTTTCGCGGGCGTCCGCGCCTATTCGGCCGAGGCGACGCGGGCGGCTTGGGTTTGCTTGGCCAGATCGAGGTGGGAGCGCAGGGAGGCGATCGACGTTCCGAACCGGACAAGCTCGGCGCCATCCAGGGAGGGAGCGGCCGGCAACGACACGGCCAGAGGATTGATCTGCTGCCCGTTGTCGCGGAACTCGTAATGAAGATGCGGGCCGGTGGCCAGTCCGGTCCGCCCGACGAAACCGATCGTGTCGCCCTGCTCGACCCGCGCGCCCCTGTGGAGTCCCTGGGCGAAGCCGTTCAGATGTCCGTAGGCGGTCGAATACCGGCCCTGGTGCCTGAGGACGATCAGGTTTCCGTATCCGCCCTGGTTGCCGGCGAATTCCACGACGCCATCGGCGACGGCGCGCACGCGGGTTCCGATGGGTGCGCCGTAATCGATCCCCCTGTGCCCCCGGATGGTTTGCAGCACGGGATGGAGCCGGGCATTCGAAAAACCCGATGTAACCCGCGAAAACTCCAGCGGCGATCTGAGAAACGCCTTGTGCAGGCTCTTGCCGTCGCCGCCGTAATACCCTCCTGCGCCCGTTTTCGCGCGAAACCAATAGGCCTGGTGCGTCCTGTTGCCGTTGACGAACTCGGCGGCGAGGATGCGTCCGCTGCGGATGTGCTGGCCGTTGTGGACCAGCGACTCGAAAATGACGGTGAATTCGTCGCCCTTGCGCAGATCGCGGTAAAAATCGATATCGCCGCTGAAGATTTCCGCGAGCTGCGTGGCGACGGCGTCCGGAATTCCGGCGGCGTCCGTGGCGCCGAAGAGCGAAGAGACGATTTCCCCGGAGCCAAGGCGAATCCGCGTGGACAGGCGCATCGCCTGCTCGCTGGCCGTGAACTCGCCGTCCTTTTTCACGACGGCGAACGTCGAGTCCCTGTCGCTGATGGGAAAATAAAGGGCGACGAGCGTTCCGCCGGGGCCTGTCCTGGCGGTCACCGTCTTTCCCGGCCGCAACTGGCGCGCGGCGGCTCTCGCGCCGGGATTCCGGTTGATGAAGGCGAGCGCCTCCGGATCGTTGACTCCCAGCCGGGAAAACAGGCTCGCCACGGTGTCCGAACGCTGAATGCGCTCTTCGCGGACGAATTCGGCCACGCCGGAATCGACGAACTCGACGGCGGGCAGGGCGAGTTTTTCCAGAACCAGGACGGCCTGCATGGGTTCCGCCGCGTCGTCGCCGGTGCGCGACACGATGGCCGACGCCGTCACCATCCCAAGCAGGGCCATGCTCCCCAGCCCGCCGAGAATCAGGGGATGGCGCGACAACTTCTCGAATGCGTCTCTGAAATGAACAGACACACTCCAAATTCGTCCGTGCATGAGAGGAATATCCGGAAAAACTTCCAAGAGTCAAAAGTCTAGCAAAAAAACGATCGCAAGTTCGCGCGGGATGGAAGTATTTTGCCGCGCGGTCAATGGCGCGCGCCAAAAACACGGCTGCGTAAGGCCAGAGACATAGCGCACTCGCTGACCGTGTGGGATGGCAAGGCAGATACGGGGGATGGGCCGCAAGGCTAAGGGGTTTTATACACTGTCGCCTATGCGCTACGCTGGGGGATGCAAGAAGAAACCGAAGCCCAGCGGCACTGCCGCATTTTGTCTTTCTGGCGCAAACATGGCCTCCAGGCCGCCCTCGATGCCTTCGGGGTCTGCCGCCGGACGCTGTTCAACGGGCAGTCGCGGCTTGCTGGCGAGGGCGGCAATATTGCCGCCCTCGCCAGCAAGAGCCGCGCGCCGCACTGGCGGCGACGCCGCCAGTGGCCCGCCGGGGTGTATGCCGAAATCCGCCGCCTGCGCAGGGAGCATCCCAACCTGGGCAAGGAAAAAGTCCATGTCCTGCTCATGCCCTTCTGCGCCAGGCGCCCAATGGACTGCCCCGCCCCCCGCACCATCGGGCGGATCATCGCCAGCGACCGGGACAAGATGCGCCGTGTGCCCGCACGCCTGGGCGCACACGGACAGCCCGCACCCCGCGCCCGCAGAAACTCCGCAAGCCCAGACACTTCAGGCCGCAGTTCCCCGGGCACTGCGCCGCCCTCGATACCGTCGAACGGCACCGCTACGGGCTGCGCCGGTACCTCATCACCGTCACCGACATCCACCCCCGCATGGCTTTCGCATTCGCGCCGACGACGCGCAACAGCGCCGCCGCCAGCGCCGCATGGGACATGGCGCGGGCATTCTTCCCCGGACCCATGTCCGCCGCACTGACCGACAACGGCGGCAAGTTCGCAAAACACTTCGACTCCTTCATGCGGCGGCAGGGCGTGCCGCACTGGCACACCTACCCGCGAAACCCAAAAATGAACGCTCACTGCGAGCGCCTCAACCGCACTCTCCAGGACGAGTTCGCCGACTTCAACGACGACCTCCTCTTCACCGACATCCACGCATTTAACCAAAAAACCGCCCTATGGCTCCGATGGTATAACACCGTGCGCCCACACCATGCCCCCGGACTCCTCTCCCAGGTACAATTCGCCTCCAAGTTCGATAACCTTGAGTGCAATATGTACTGGCACAGTACAACGGCTTGTCAGCGATCGGCCAGCCATAGTAGAATGCGCCGCTTCCGTGCCGCTGTAGCTCAGTCGGTAGAGCAGCGCATTCGTAATGCGAAGGTCGACAGTTCGAGTCCGTCCAGCGGCACCAATAAAAACAATCACTTAGGAAGCGTTTACCAGATTTTCCCACTTTCCGCGTGACCGAAACGTGACACGTCATCCAACACCGCCACGGCGGCACGGACGTTTTTCGGGGCCAGATGCGCGTAACGCTCGGTCATTTGAATCGTCGAATGTCCGAGTAAATCACGCACCGCCGGCAAGGGCTGACCGGCGCTGACCAGCCAAGACGCGCAGGTATGCCGCAGATCATGGATTCGGAAATCCTCGATTCCAGCGTTACGAAGCGCGACCGAGAACGCGCCGCGAATCTCGGCCTGCCGCCTTCCGTCCCTGTGAGCGAACACCCAAGGCGAATCCGGGCAGTGCGCCGCCCGGAACCTTGCCAGATTCAACAAAGCCGCGCGCGCTTCCGCATTGAGCGGCACGGAGCGTCGCCGCGCCGTCTTGGTATCCTGCTCACCCAGGAAAATCAGGTTGGCACCCAGATCCACCCGTTTCCATTGCAATTTCAGCAACTCACCACGACGGCAACCCGTGTTAAGCGCCAAACGGACAAAATCCGCCAAATGCGGGGACTTTCGTGACTTTGCGGCCTCGACGATCAACCGGCGCGCTTCGTCAAGCGTCAGGCTTCTGACACGCCCTTCCGGTACTTTCAAACGCATCTCTTTAGCCGGGTTGGGGATTTCCCAATCCCATTCACGCCGCGCGTAGTTGATCGCGGCAGACAACAGGCCGATTTCCTTGTTGATCGTCGCAGCCGATACACCGTCTTCCACGCGCTT
>JAIRPF010000011.1 GCA_031257115.1 Accumulibacter sp. | reverse complement strand
TTGAAAAGCCGCTCGCGCTCGGCCTGCGCCTTTTCCTTGTTGACGCCGTACTTAAACCCGCCGCCCTGCTGGTAGCCGGGGTCGTTGACCATTTGCGCGAAGATGACCGCCCGCGCCGCTGCCAGCGGACGCCGCGCCCACCATAAATGCAGCGTACTCGGATGCCCGTGCCGTATAGATTTTTCCCGTGCGGCAGCAGCGTTGATGGCATCCAGCGGCAGGGCGACTTCGATGAGCTTTTTGGGGGATTTGATGGTCATTGTTAGTCGTCTCGAATATTCGCAAGCATTCCACCGCAGTGGTCGCAACCAGTAGCGGCGTCACCGAAGGAATCGCCGGTTCCGCCCCAATTTGCGTTGCAGTAACCGCATGTTTCTACTTCGTCGAAGATTTCATTGCATTCGGTGCATTTGAAACCGAATCCGGCTTTGATGACGGTCTCTATGCCATCGCAGTTTGCGCAGTTGGCAACGAACTGCTCATCACCCTGCTGTATGGCCTTGTGTGATGGGGATTCATACCCGCATACACGACAAAGCTCCGACACATGTCTGTCGCCCGTTCGGGTATTAAGCGCCTTGTAGCCACACGCGGGACATGCCTCGGATATATTTCCGGCCTTGCGATCTGCATCTAATTCCGGCTTGAGCACCTTGAATTTGGCACTCAGATACTTCCGGTGGCGAAGCATTGCGCGATCCGCGCTGGCGATCTCGCTGCCGAAGTCGTGGAAGTAGCCGCTCCACCGGCTCAACAGGCGGTGCAGATGAAACCACGAGCGGCAATGCTCGGCGACGATCTGCGCCTTGGCCTTTTCGTCGCTTTCCAGCCCGTTGTGGAAGAAGTGAACCATCTTGTTGCGATGGTTCGCCAGTGCGCGGAAGCTGGCGTAGGCGTCGTCGCCGATGTCCTCGCCCGCGACGTCCCGAATTCTCGCCCTAGCATTTTCCAGCGTGACCGAAATGAAGTCCCCGGCCATGAAATTGGCGAGATTGGCCTGATCGGTCTTGGAGACGATCAGCGACCAATGTTCCTTCATCAGCCGCGCCTTGAGCAGCATCTCGACCGCCGCGCAGAAGTGGATGACGGAATACTTGGGGTACTTGTCGAACTCCGCGATGGCGCGCTCCAAGAAGTCGAAGGCGTTGCGGGTCAGCGAGTCGAAGATGTCGTGATGGGTCATGACATCTCCTATCGCCAATGCGCGGGGCGTTGGATCACGAAGCCGTCGGGCTTGACGATCTGATCGGGCAACTGACTGGCGCGCAGCTTGTTTTCGCTGATGGCAAGGTGGCCGTTGGCGTGTTGCTTGAGTGCCTTGGAGTGGCGCTGGGGCGGAAAGGCGACGATGACGCGCTTGGCCGGGAAGCGTTCACGCACGCGGCGGATCGGCGTGGTCAGGTCACTGTCGCCGGAAATGACCAAGGCCACGTCGAAGGCATCGTCGAAGGCGTCCGCCATCAACTGGATGGCGATGTTCACATCGGTCATCTTTTCTTCGTAGTCCGGCCAGGTGGCGTGACACGCCCGGCATTCGCGCTGCTTTTCGAGGTAGTGGCCGAACTGGCACTGCACGCCTTGAACGGCCAGTGCCTCCAGATAGTCGTTCTGCCGCTTCTGTTCAGCCGCGTTGCGACCGTTGTCGCGGATGCGGGCGGAGAAGTAGTGCGTTGCAAGCAGTTGCTGGCCCGGCTTGAGCAGGGTGCGCACCAGCGCAACCACATCCAGCCAGTAGTAGCGTTTGAAGCGAGCTTGCTTCAGACCGAAGTAGAGGTTGAAGCCGTCGATGTAGGCAACGACGCGGGTCATCGGCGCGCCTCCAACCTCTTGCCATGCGGCGCCAAGCTGATACAATGCGAAGCACTAACCCCCCCGGAGATAGCATCTCCGGCCAGACGCCCCGAAAGGGGCGTTTCTCTTTGTGGGGTTGGCTCCAGCCCCGCCGGAGATCGCATCTCCGGTCCAACGCCTCCCTCGTGGAGGCGTTTTCCGTTTTGGGCGTAGGCAGCCATCACAGCGAAGCCCCCGGCGCGACGGCCTTGGCCAGCAACTGGCCCAGATCGAGGTTCTTGCTGGTTTCCGCCCAGTCCGGCTCCCGCGTGAAGGGCTGGCGGACGTAGAACGGGCCTTCGTGCCTGTCGCCGTCCACCAACACGATGGCAAGGATGAACTTGTCCGCTTGGTTCAGGCCGTAGAGGATTTCGTTGCGGGTGACGGTGATCGTGGACTGGCCCTTGGCGCGGCCCTTCACCTCGATGTGGCGCGAGGTCGTCAGGCGGCCATCCACGGGCTGGGGCTGGCTGGTCACGTCCCAGCCGCACTTCTGCGCCGAGACGTCGATGACGTCGTGACCGAGGGCGCGTTCGGCCTCCATGACCGCGCGCATGGCCATCTGCTCGACACGGGCGCGGGCGGCGGCGTCTGCCGACCAGCCGCCTTGTTCCTCCGGAACGCCCTTGCGTTGCATCAGCAGCCCTGCCGGGATGACGAGTGCGCCGCCGAGCACGACCGGCGTGGCCGAGACTACATGGCGCATGGCCAGCAGCTCCTTTTCGCGCGACTCGCGGCGCACCGTGAGGTCGTCGATGGTGCGGCGGACGTTCTCCAGCGTCAGGCGCACATCCTTGCCTGCGGCCAGATCGTCTTGCAGCTTGATGTAGCGGTCTGACCAGAAGTTGATTTCCTTGACCAGCCGCTCGTGGACGGCGTTCAGGGTCTTGTCCACAGACTTCTCGCGCCGGGAGCGCACTTCGTCGAAGTGTTCAGGTACAAGGTGGCTGCCCGCGTGGGCGAGCGCCGCATGTTCCAGATCTTTGGCGATCCACGGCGCGGCCAGCACGTCTTGGATCAGCGCCATGTCCTCTTCCGGGAGCGGCTCCAAGTCTAGATGCGGTGCCCAGCCCGCAT
>JAIRPF010000166.1 GCA_031257115.1 Accumulibacter sp. | reverse complement strand
GAAGTATTCCAGCACGTATCGGACCGCATCGCGCAAATCTCGCGCAGTTTCATGAATTGAGAGGGAAAGAAAAGAGAAACGGGACGCTCGCCCCCGCATTTTCCGCGCGAAGCGCGCTGAAATAAGCCTCCCTCTTGAGGGAGGTGGCCCGCGGCGAAGCCGCGGGCCGGAAGGAGTCAAGCCGTCGAGAAAAGAATCGGCGATCGAGCGCGGCGGACCGGGCCGGGACATGGAGCGTGGACGTTCCGCCCGCTTTGGTCGCTTTTTTTTGCGGGCGGGACGCCCGTGCTCCATTTATTGATGAGTGAACCGGATTCCGGCGGGCGAGGAAATAGCGAGGATTTTTGGCGAGGATTTTTCCAGGTTTTGCTCCTCGCCGTGGCTGCCGCGCGTGTCGTGGTTGAAAGGATTTTCGCCTTTTGCCGTGTCCGTCGTGGTTTGAATCAGGGCCTTCCGGGATCAGACGAGCCGGGCGTGCAGGGTCTGCAAGGGGTAGACCGCCAGGGCGCACGGATTCTTGATGCCTACCGCCGCCGCTTCGGCGCCCCAGACGGTCGTGTAGATGGTCACCCGCGCGGCGAGCGCCGTCGTGCGGATCGAACGCGAATCGTTGATGGCCTTGCGTTTTTCGTCGACCGTGTTGACGATCAGGGCGATCTCGTTGTTCTTGATCATATCTACGATGTGCGGACGCCCCTCGGTCACTTTGTTGACCACCGTCACGGGAATCCCCGCCGCGGCGATGGCCGCCGCCGTGCCGCGCGTCGCCAGCAGGGAAAAGCCGGCGTCGCGCAGGTCGCGGGCGATCGCCGCCATCTTGTCCTTGTCGGAATCCTTGACGCTGAGGAACGCCTTGCCCTGGGCCGGCAGCTTGACGCCGGCGGCGGCCTGGCTTTTCACGAAGGCTTCCGCGAAGCTCGCGCCGACGCCCATCACTTCGCCGGTCGATTTCATCTCCGGCCCAAGGATGGTGTCGATGCCGGGGAATTTGTTGAACGGAAAAACGGCTTCCTTGACCGAGAAATACGGCGGGACGACTTCCCGCGCCACGCCCTGGCTGGCGAGCGAGCGCCCGGCCATGCAGCGCGCGGCGATCTTGGCGAGCGGCAGGCCGGTGGCCTTGGAGACGAAGGGCACGGTGCGCGAGGCCCTGGGGTTGACTTCGAGCACGTAGACCACGTCGCCCTGGATGGCGAACTGCACGTTCATCAGGCCCACGACGTTCAGTCCCTTGGCCATCAGCCGGGTCTGCCGGCGCAGTTCGTCCTGGATTTCGCGCGACAGCGAGTAGGGCGGCAGCGAGCACGCCGAATCGCCCGAATGCACGCCGGCCTGTTCGATGTGCTCCATGACGCCGCCGATGATGACTTCCTCGCCGTCGGACAGGGCGTCGACGTCGACTTCGCAGGCGTTATTCAGAAAGCGATCGAGCAGCACCGGCGAATCGTTCGAGACTTTCACCGCCTCGCGCATGTAGCGTTCGAGATCGCGCGATTCGTGCACGATTTCCATCGCCCGCCCGCCGAGCACGTAGGACGGCCGGACGACCAGCGGATAACCGATTTCCCCCGCGAGGCGCAGCGCCTCTTCCTCGGTGCGCGCCGTGCGGTTTTCCGGCTGGCGGAGGCCGAGATCGTTGAGCAGCCGCTGGAAGCGCTCGCGGTCCTCGGCGGCGTCGATCATGTCCGGCGTCGTGCCGATGATCGGCACGCCGTTGGCTTCCAGGTCGCGCGCCAGCTTCAGCGGCGTCTGGCCGCCGAACTGGACGATCACGCCTTCCGGCTTTTCGACGGCGACGATTTCGAGCACGTCTTCGAGCGTCAGCGGCTCGAAATACAGGCGGTCGGAGGTATCGTAGTCGGTCGACACGGTCTCCGGGTTGCAGTTGACCATGATCGTTTCATAACCGTCCTCGCGCATCGCCAGCGCGGCATGAACGCAGCAATAGTCGAATTCGATGCCCTGGCCGATGCGGTTCGGGCCGCCGCCGAGCACCATGATCTTCTTTCTATCGCCCGGATTGGCCTCGCATTCTTCCTCGTAGGTCGAATACAGGTAGGCCGTGCCCGTGGCGAATTCGGCGGCGCAGGTGTCGACGCGCTTGTAGACCGGGCGGATGCCCAGCAGATGCCGGCGCGCGCGCACTTCCGCCTCCGTGACGCGCAGCAGCTTCGCCAGGCGGCGGTCGGAAAAGCCCTTGCGCTTCAGCCCGCGCAGCGTCGGCGCGTTGAGATCGTTGAGCTTCATGTCGTCGAGCCGCATCTCGATCCTGACGATGTCCTCGATCTGCGCCAGGAACCACGGATCAATGCGCGTCAGCTCATGCACTTCGTCGAGCGTGAAACCGTTCTCGAAGGCGTCGCCGACGTACCAGATGCGCTCCGGGCCAGGCTCGCCGAGTTCCTTTTCCAGTTCCTCGCGGTCGGTGGTGCGCTGGTTCATGCCGTCGACGCCGACTTCCAGGCCGCGCAGGGCTTTCTGGAACGATTCCTGGAACGTGCGGCCGATCGCCATCACCTCGCCGACCGATTTCATTTGCGTCGTGAGGCGCGAATTGGCCGTCGGGAATTTCTCGAAGGCGAAACGCGGCACCTTGGTCACCACGTAGTCGATCGACGGCTCGAACGAGGCCGGCGTTCTGCCGCCGGTGATCTCGTTGGCCAGCTCGTCGAGCGTGTAGCCGACGGCGAGCTTGGCCGCGACCTTGGCGATCGGGAAGCCGGTGGCCTTCGAGGCGAGCGCCGAGGAACGCGACACGCGCGGGTTCATCTCGATGACGATCATGCGCCCATCATCGGGATTGATGGCGAACTGCACGTTCGACCCGCCGGTGTCGACGCCGATCTCGCGCAGCACGGCGTTCGAGGCGTCGCGCATGATCTGGTATTCCTTGTCGGTCAGCGTCTGCGCCGGCGCGACGGTGATCGAGTCGCCGGTATGCACGCCCATCGGGTCGAGGTTCTCGATCGAGCAGACGATGATGCAATTGTCCTTCTTGTCGCGCACCACCTCCATCTCGAACTCTTTCCAGCCCAGGAGCGACTCTTCGATCAAAAGCTCATTGGTGGGACTCGCCTCCAGGCCGCGCTTGCAGATTTCCTGGAATTCCTCGGCGTTGTAGGCCACGCCGCCGCCGGTGCCGCCCAGGGTGAAGCTCGGCCGGATGATGACCGGAAAGCCGATGCCGCCCTGCACCTGCAAGGCTTCCTCCATGCCGTGCGCGATGCCCGAACGCGCCGATCCTAGGCCGATGCGCGTCATCGCCGCCTTGAACTTCTCGCGGTCCTCGGCCTTGTCGATGGCGTCCCTGGAAGCGCCGATCAGTTCGACGCCGTATTTGTCCAGCACGCCCAGGCGCGCCAGATCGAGCGCGCTGTTGAGCGCCGTCTGCCCGCCCATCGTCGGCAGCAGCGCGTCGGGCCGTTCTTTCTCGATGATCTTTTCGAGAACCTGCCAGGTGATCGGCTCGATATAGGTGACGTCGGCCATTTCCGGGTCGGTCATGATCGTCGCCGGATTGGAATTGACCAGGATGACGCGGAATCCCTCCTCGCGCAGCGCCTTGCACGCCTGCGCGCCGGAATAGTCGAACTCACACGCCTGCCCGATGATGATCGGCCCGGCGCCGATGATGAGAATGCTGTGGATGTCTGTACGTTTGGGCATGAGCTACTTTCCCCCGGCCTTTCCTGCCTGCATCATCGAAATGAAACGGTCGAACAGATAGGCCATGTCGTGCGGCCCCGGACTCGCTTCCGGGTGGCCCTGGAACGAGAAGGCCGGGACGTCGGTGCGCGCCACGCCCTGCAACGAGCCGTCGAAGAGCGAAACGTGCGTCGCGCGCAGATGCGCCGGCAGGGTATCGGCGTCGACGGCGAAACCGTGGTTCTGGCTGGTGATCAGCACCTGTCCGGTATCGAGATCCTTGACCGGATGGTTGGCGCCGTGGTGACCGAATTTCATTTTCACCGTCTTCGCGCCGGAAGCGAGCGCGAGCAATTGATGGCCGAGGCAGATGCCGTAGACCGGAATCCCCCGGCCGAGCAGGTCGCGGATCGCGGCGATGGCGTAATCGCACGGTTCGGGATCGCCCGGCCCGTTGGAGAGGAAAACGCCGTCCGGATCGTATTCGAGCACTTCGGAAGCCGGCGTCCGCGCCGGAACCACCGTCACCTTGCAGCCGCGCGAAGCGAACATGCGCAGGATGTTGCGCTTGACGCCATAGTCATAGGCGACGACGTGGTATTTCGCCTCGGCGGCGGGCTGGTGGCCTTTCAGCGTCCAGACGCCCTCGCTCCATTCGTAGGGCGCGTCGACCGAGACCCCCTTGGCGAGATCCATGCCGGCCAGCCCCGGAAAGGCCCGCGCCTCGGCGATCGCCCCGGCTTCGTCGACCTCGCCGGCCATGACGCAGCCGGCCTGCGCGCCCTTTTCGCGCAGGATGCGCGTCAGGCGGCGCGTATCGATGCCGGCGATGGCCACCACGCCGTGCCTCGCCAGATAATCCGGCAGCGTCTCCCGCAAGCGCCAGCTCTCGGCGCGCAGCGGCAGGTCGCGGATCACCAGACCGGCGGCGAAATTCGCGCGCGATTCGAAATCCTCCCCGTTGCAGCCGACGTTGCCGATGTGCGGATACGTCAGCGTGACGATCTGGCGGCAGTACGAGGGATCGGTCAGGATTTCCTGATAGCCGGTCATCGCCGTGTTGAACACGACCTCGCCGCTGGAGAGGCCCGGCGCGCCGATGGCCTGGCCGCGAAAAACGGTTCCATCGGCCAGCGCGAGAACGGCGGGCGGAAAAGAGGGTAGCAGTGGCAAGGAAAGCTCCTGTTTCGTAGCGTAGATACGCAAAAGCGGAAGAGCGTCGGACTCTCCCGCTTAATGCCTTGAAAACGCTCGGATTATACCCCAGGCGCGCGGGGAGCGGCAATCCATGCCGCCACCAGCGCGGCACAATCCCGCCGTTTGAATCCCTGCGTCTGGCTGGCGCGCCCCATCATGAAATTCCCGGGACGGACGCTATCCTTGGGGAACGGGTTTTTTGATCCTGCCACTACCAGGCAAAATGTGGATGGCGCGGTTCTCTACAGCCAAGGCCGCTTCGCGTATCGCTTCCGCCAGGGTTGGATGAGCGTGGATGGTGGCGATGATTTCATCCAGGGTCGCCTCAGTGCCGATGGACAACGCGGCTTCGGCAATCAGATCCGTCGCGTGGGGGCCGAGGATGTGTACGCCGAGAATCTCGCCGTAGGGCTTGCCGGAAATGATTTTTACCAGTCCGGAGGTGTCGCCTTCGATGAGCGCCTTGCCATTGGCCGCGAGGGGAAAACGGCCAACGGCATGGGCGATGTTCATTTCCGTCGCCTGTGTTTCCGTCAGCCCGACGCCAGCCAGTTCCGGGCGCGCGTATACACAGAACGGCGTTGTGCGCGCACTGAATTTCGCATCGCTTCCCAAGGCGTTTTCAGCGGCGACTTCTCCCTGCGCCGAAGCGACATGGGCCAGTAGCAACCCGCCGGTACAGTCGCCGACGGCGTAGACGCCGGGGACACGGGTTTCCATGCGATCGTTGACGATGATCCGGTTCCCGTCGAGAACGACGCCGATGCTTTCCATGCGAAGAACATCGGCCCGTGGCTTGCGGCCGACGGCCACCAGGACTTTGTCCGCCGCCAGGGTTTCTTCTCCCTTTTCCGTCAGGACGCGCAGCGATGCCGCGCCGTCCTTCCCGGCCACGGCCAATACCTTTGCCTTGAGGAAGAAGGCAACGCCCTTCCTTGCCATGTCGTGACGCAAGTTTTTTGCCAGTTCCGCGTCCATGTGCGGAAGGATTTCATCCATCATCTCGATGACGGTGACTTTTGTGCCGAAAGAGGCATAAATGGCGGCGATTTCGATACCGATGACGCCGCCGCCGATGACCGCGAGGGTGTTGGGAACGTTCTCCAGCGCCAGGGCGCCGGTACTGTCGATGCAGCAGGGCAAATCAATACCGGGAATGGGAGGGACGACGGGTTCGGAACCCGTGGCAATGATCGCACGGTCAAAGTCCACGGCAGAGGACGCCGCGCCATTTTTCACCACGAGGCTTTTTTGGGAAACGAAAGAGGCTTCGCCCTCGACGACGGTGATTCCGTTGGCCTTCATCAGCATCCTGACGCCGTCGACCAGGCGTTCGACGATTCGCCGCTTGCCGGCCTGCACGGCCGGAAAATCCAGCGCCGCCGAGGCGGTGATGCCCCAGCGGTCGGCGTTGAGAATGTCCTCATACAGAAAAGCGGTGTGAAGCAACGCCTTGGTGGGAATGCAGCCGATGTTGAGACAGGTTCCACCCAGGGTTCCTTTTTCGATGAGGGTAACGGCTGCCCCAAGCTGCGCGGCGCGAATCGCCGCGACATATCCTCCGGGGCCTCCACCGATGACCGTCACGCGCATTCGGTTTTCCAACATGGATGATCTCCTCCCGTGGTTCAAGAAAAACGTTTTCCGAACATGAATTTCACTTGCGCGACAATTTGTGCCGGCTTCGGCAGGAAGTAATCTTCCAGCGTCGGGCTGAAAGGCACCGGAGCATCGGGCGCCGTTACCCGCCCGATGGGAGCATCCAGGGCGTCGATGGCCCGTTCGGCGGCGATCGCGGCAATTTCCCCGGCGATGCCACCCGTGCGGCATGCCTCATGGGCAATCAACAAGCGGCTGGTCTTGTGTACCGACGCCACGATGGTTTCCGCGTCGAGAGGGCGGATGGTTCGCAGATCGATGACTTCCGCTTCGATGCCGTCCCTGGCAAGTTCTTCGGCGGCGATAATGGATTTGTTCACCAGCGCCCCGCAGGCGACGATGGTTACGTCGCGTCCTTCGCGGCGAATGGCCGCCTTGCCGATAGGCACTGTTTGGTCGCCCTCTTCCACGTCGCCGCGTACGCCGTAGAGCATTTTGTGTTCCAGATAAATGACGGGGTTCGGATCGCGAATGGCCGAGAGCAGTAACCCCTTGGCGTCTTCCGGCGTCGTCGGCATCACCACGTAAATGCCAGGAATATGGGCGAACATCGCCTCCAGGTTCTGGCAATGATGCATGCCGGAGCGCATACCGCCGCCGAAGGGGGCGCGCAATACCATGGGCACGCTCATGTCGCCGTCGTAGCCGTAGCACATCTTGGCGGCGTTGTTCAAAATCTGGTCCAGCGCCAGGGGGATGAAGTCGGCGAACATGATTTCCAGCACCGGGCGCAGCCCCATCATCGCGGAGCCGATGGCGGCGCCGGTGATGGCCGCCTCGGAAAGCGGCGTATCGATGACGCGATTGGGGCCGAATTCATCGAAAAGCCCCGCGGTGACCTGAAGCGTGCCACCATAGAGGCCGACATCCTCGCCCAGGATGAACACGCGTTCATCGCGTTTCATTTCTTCCGCCAGCGTTCGGCGGATGGCTTCGCGCATCGTCATTTTCATTGGTCGGCCCTCCATTCCGCATAGACATGTTCGACGGCTTCTTCTTCCGGCGGATACGGGCTTTGTTCAGCGAACGCGACCGTGTCGTCCACTTCCGTCGTTACCTTGAGACGAACGTCCTCCAGTTCGGTTTCGCTGGCATTTCCGGTAGACAGCAGATATTCGTGAAATCGTTTTATCGGACATTTGGCTTTCCACGCTTCGATTTCTTCCTTCGGGCGCAAATCCCGCGGGTCACGTTCGGAATGCCCCAGCCACCGATAAGTCTTGCACTCGATGAAGGTCGGGCCTTGTCCGCCTCGGGCGCGTGCGTAAGCCTGCATGGCAGCGTCGTGTACTGCCAGCACGTCGTTGCCGTCTACCACGACGCCGGGCATTCCGTACCCCTCCGCTCTCTTGGCGATGTC
>JAIRPF010000169.1 GCA_031257115.1 Accumulibacter sp. | reverse complement strand
ACGGACAACAGAACCGGGCCGCTTCCCAGATCGTGGGCGGCACGAAAACGTTCACGAGCGGACGCATCCGGCGCGGGCAGCAGATCGACGCCCGGCGGGATGACGGAAATTCGCCGTATCGAGAGGCCGATATCCTGACCCAGTTTCGAGGTTGCCTGGCTATTGGCGATGACCGCGTCCAGCCGCCGAAGCGCCGGCCGCCAGAAGGCTCTGTAGATGGGATGGGGAACCGTGAGATCAAGGCCGTGTACATAGGCCGCCGCGCGAGCGCCGCAGGCGCGGGCGGCGATCAGCGCCATCGGGGCCGTCAGGCCGCTGCCCGCGAGAACGACGTCGGGCCGCCACGAACGCGCTTCCCTGAAGGCGCGCAAACCGGCCGCGCACAGGAAACGCCCCAGGGGATCGAGCGGGACGGCGGCGACCGCGATGGATTTTGCGACATGGTTTTCCGCGCCTTCCGGAGCGATCAGCCGCACTTCGGCCGCGCGGGAAAGCTCCTCCGCCATGCGCAGGTTCAGGCGCTCCATTCCGCCCCGGAGCGGCGGAAAATTGCGGGTGACGATCAGTATCTTTTTCACTCCCGGCGCTCGCCCGAATCCTTGTACATCAAGCCGGTGATCTGTTCCGAGATGAGTCCCATCAGAAAGACGACGATGCCGCCCGTGTAAAACAGGGCGCTCATGTTGGTGAACCGGTGCTCTTCGATGAAGGTATGCACGTACCATCCCGTGCCCAGGAGAAACAGCAGGAGAGCGAACGGCAGGAAGAGCTTGAGCGGCGAATAAAGCGTGCCGATCTTGAAAATGATCAGCAGGAAGCGCAAACCGTCCCTGACGAGCCGGATATGACTCTTCCCGATCCGCCGGGCCGCGTGGATCGGTTCGTAGGCCACCGAATAGCCGGCGCGGAAAAAAGCCATGGTGATCGTCGTCGGGTAGGAAAAACCGTTGGGCAGCAAATACAGGAACTCGCGGAATTTGCTGGCGCGCACGGCGCGGAAGCCTGAAGTGAGATCCTCCACGCGATAGCCGGTCATATAGCCGGCGAGCCGGTTGTACAGCCTGTTGGCGAGGCCGCGGCCAAGGCTCGCCTGGGAACCGGATTGCCGCGCGCCCACCGCCATGTCGTGACCTTCGCCGAGGCGGGCGAGCAGGCGCGGAATGTCGGCCGGATCGTGCTGGCCGTCGGCGTCCAGGAATACGAGCGTGTCGCCCGTCGCGGCGCGCGCGCCCGTTTTGATGGCGGCTCCGTTGCCTTTCGAATAGGGGTGGCTGACGACGATCGCGCCCGCCTGTTCGGCCACCCGCGCCGTGTCGTCCGTCGAGCCGTCGTCGACGACGATGACCTCGGCGGACGGAAAAACCCGCCTTATCCCGGCCAGTGTCTGGCCGATGGCCCCGGATTCGTTCCTGGCCGGCAGGACGACGCTGATTTTGCCGCTTGGCTTGGTTGTAGAGGTCACTTGCGCTTTTCCTCTTCGATGATTTTCCGGATTCGTTTTATTTCCGATTCATAGCTTTCACGCGGCCGGCGCAGGGAGCGATCCTTTTGCCCGTCCAGTATTTTTTTCGAAAGCGACAGCACGGTCAAGGCGCAGTCGAAAACTCCCGCGTTCGCGATTTCAGCCACCATCATCATGGTGGCTTCGATGTCGGCGTACAGGGGAACGGCGATCTGATACTGCCGGCACGCTTCGGCGGCTTCGGATTTGGCCAGATACAGGCGCCCCTTGAGATAGGGTGACAGCCGTTTGTAGGCCGAAAACCGGGCGAAAACGGCATTGTGATCCATCGCGTCGATCAGCTTGAGCGTTTCGTCCCGATAGAAGGCCGGCGCTATCGGCAAGATCACTTTGTCGACGATCGTGCGTATGGCCAGCACGGCTTGCGCGTCGAAAGCCTGATCGGCCAGGCGCTGGCCGGCGATTTCGAAATCCCGTTCGGTAGCCTTCAGCGTGTATATCTTTTGCAGCAGCAGGCGCAGGTTGAGCAAGGCGCTGCGCGGCAGGCGCTCGATGGCGGATTGGAGATAGACATTGGCCTGCTCGGCCTGACCTCTTCTGAACAGCACGGCCGAGACGGCATTGTGCGCGCGTGGCGAATCCTGATTGAATGCGGCCCAATACATGACCAGATTGTCCACGTCTTGCCAGAGTCGCGCGCGTTGCCAGGTCAGCCCGGCGAACAGGCACAGGATCAGACCGCCGATGATCGCCGCGAGAGCGGGTTTCCGATGCCGCGCGACGAGAATCAGCCCGTGCCCCAGAGGCAGGAACAGGAAAGCCGCGGACAGATAATTGCGGTGTTCGAAATAAAGTTCCAGCCCGATCACGCTCGATTCCAGCAGATGCCCCGCGAAAAAGAACAGGATGGCCAGCGCGGCCAGGGGCCAGCGCCGGCGCGCCCAGAGCGCGGCGCAAAACAGCGCCAGCAGCCCGGCGGCGGCGGGGAGCGTCGTCCACGGCGTCAGCCAGCCTTTCGAAATCGCGTAACCGTCCTGGAAAAGCCCCTGCCCCTCGATTCGCGGAATGAAGAGAAGACGCAGATATTCCCAGAGGATGCGCGCCTCGCTCCATAGGCGTTCCGGCTGGTCGAAGGGCCGGTGGGGCCAGGCGTTCGGCGAAAAATCCACCATGCGGGCGAGATAGGCCAGCAGCGCGAGCGACGGCAGCCACAGGCAAATCGCCCGCCAGAGCCGCGCCGGACGCGGCAGCGACGGATCGCGCGGCAGGCAGGATTCGACGGTGAGCAGCAGCAGGGGCAGGAGCGCGCCGTTTTCCTTGCTGAACACGGCCAGGAGCGTGCCCAGGCCAAGGGAGGCGGTCATCCAGGCGTAAGCCGCGCGCGGACGGGAAGGCAGCAGGCCGCGCCCGTGCAGATAGCCCGCCATGCCGGCGAAAACGAAGAGCGTGGAGAGCTGCGCCATGCGCTGGACGACGTAGAGCGTCGTCGACACCATGATCGGGTGCGACAGCCAGCACGCGCTGGAGAAAACCGCCATCCACTGCGCGTCGCGTTCTTCGAAGCCGTGGAGGCGCAGAAGCAACAGGGTACTCCAGCAAAGCAGCAGGCCGCACAACAGGTGGATCGCCAGATTCGTGGGCTTGAACCAGGCCGCGTTGCTCGGCCAGGTGTTGTCGTTCAGCAGAAAACTCGCCAACGACAAAGGCCGTCCGGTCGGCCCGGAAAAACCGCCGAAAACGAAGGCCCGAAACGCCTCCCAGTCGTAGATGCCTCCATAGGTTCCCATCTCCTGGAGAGATCGGAAGAGCACAC
>JAIRPF010000163.1 GCA_031257115.1 Accumulibacter sp. | reverse complement strand
AGAGAAAGCCCGTCGATGTCGCCGAGCGTATAGGCCGTGCCGGTCGCCTTGGCTTGTCGAACGGCCAGATCGGAAAGTGCCATGATTCATCTCCTGAACTGAGTCAGGTCTGGATTTTTGATTCATCGGACGTGCCCTTCCAGCAAGAATCCGGTACCCGCAACCCCCGTAATGATGGACTTGAAAATGGACTTAAAAGTCCCGGCTGCGGGTGGATTTCAGTAGCGTCCGGTAGAATAGAAAAATATGGAAATCCTTATTTTTCAAATCATTATGGACGCCAGTGGATGTCCTTGGTGTAGAAAGGCAGTTTTACGATGAAATGACGGAAATGCACGTGTTGTTGATTCCCGCTTGCGCCGGCATGATGCTTTCTTTCGCTTTCCGCCGTGTTCGCCGTGGTCAATGTTTCTCGCCCTTTACCGCGCCCGCCGTGGTCAAGGCTTTTCGCTCTTGTTTTTCGTTATGCTCGTCGTGCTCGTCGTATTCACCGTGATCAATCGCTTTTCTTCTCCCACTGTTCCCTTGCCGAATGGAGCGAGGCGTCCGCTTTCGTGATTTTCCGCGAAATGCGGATCTGCGCCGTGAAAGAATGGGCGAAAAACGCGCTGATCGCTTTCCGGTCAGATCACTTTCGAATAGCGGTTCCGTGGCCGGTCGGCGCGGAGGCGCGCGTCGAAGACCATCGAGATGGCGCGCACCAGGATGCGGCCGGGCGGCAGGACGACGATGCGCCCCGGTTCGACGCGCAGCAGCCCGGCTTGCTCCATTTCGCCGAGTTCGGCCAGTTCGGGCGCGAAATGGCGGCCGAAGTCGATGCCGTATTCCTGTTCGAACGCCGCGAACGGCAATTCGAAATGGCACATCAGCGACTGGATGACCGATCGCCGCAGCGCGTCGTCCGGCGTCAGCGCGATGCCCCGGAAAACCGGGAGAACGCCTTCGTCGAGGCGCGCGTAGTATTCGTCCAGTGTCCTGACGTTCTGGCCGTAAACATTTCCGACCTTGCCGATCGCGGTGATGCCGAAGGACAGCATGTCGCAGTCCGCGTGCGTCGAATAGCCCTGGAAATTGCGGTGCAGCCGCCCGGCCCGCTGCGCGGCGGCCAGTTCGTCGTCCGGCCTGGCGAAATGGTCCATGCCGATGAACACGTAACCGGCGGCGGTCAGCTTGTCGATGGCCAGCGCCAGGATGCGCAGGCGCTCGTCCGGCGCGGGCAGGTCGGCCCCGGAAATGCGCCGCTGCGGCTTGAACAGCGCCGGCAGGTGCGCGTAATTGTAGATCGACAGCCGGTCGGGACTGGCCGCCAGCACGCGGTCGAGCGTGCGGTCGAAGCCCGCCGCCGACTGCCTGGGCAATCCGTAGATCAAATCGACGCTGATCGACTTGAAGCCGCTGGCCCGCGCCGCGTCCATCACCGCGAAACTCTCTTCCTCGCCCTGAACGCGGTTGATCGCCCGCTGCACCCGTTCGTCGAAGTCCTGGATGCCGACGCTCATGCGGTTGAAACCCAGTTCGGCGAGCAGCCCGACGGTGACGCGGTCGACCTTGCGCGGATCGACCTCGATCGAATATTCGCCGTCGTCGAGCAGGCGGAAATGCTGGCGCGTCAAGGCCATCAGCCGGCGCATTTCGTCATGCGACAGGAAAGTCGGCGTGCCGCCGCCCCAGTGCAGTTGCTCGACCGCGTTGTCGTCCGGCTCCAGGAGGCTGGCTTGCAGCGCGAGTTCCTTCCCCAGATATTTCAGGTACTTGGCCGAACGCCCGTGATCCTTGGTGATGATCTTGTTGCACGCGCAGTAGTAGCAGATCGTGCTGCAAAACGGCAGGTGGAAATACAGCGAGAACGGTCTCCGCCCGCGCGGATCGTCCCGCCGCCGCGCAAGCTCGCGGCGATAGGCCCCGGCGTCGAAATCGGGGCCGAAGCGGTCGGCCGTCGGGTACGAGGTGTAACGCGGGCCGTTGATGTCGAAGCGGCGGATCAGCGCTTCATCGAAGACGAGAGGAGCCGTCAGATGCGTCATGGATGTCGGAATCGTGCTGGAGTGCTGGAGTGCTGAAATTCGGCGAATCAACCCGGAAAATCGCGTGAAATTCGACGCCACGCCACTCTATCACGATGGCCGGAAGCTGTTTTCGGGGGATGCTGTAGGGCATTGAAACAGCCTGAACCTTCCCCGAAAAAAACGGCGGACGATCGCGCCCTGCCCTGCTCCGCCCCGGCCGGACGTTCCGCTTGGCTTTTACCCCGTCCTGCATTTATAGTTGCAGCGGGTTCAACGAAAAGAAGGAGCATGAAATGTTCAGGCACATTCTGGTTCCCACCGACGGTTCCGAGCTTTCGCAAAACGCCGCGCGGTACGCCGTTTCGTTCGCCAGGGAGGTTGGCGCGAAAATAACCGCTTTCTACGCGAAGCCCGAATATCCCGTCACGTATTACGGCGAGGGCGTGCTCATCGATACGACGTCGCCGGAAAAATTCGAGGAACTCGCCGAAATCCAGGCGCGGGAAATACTCGGTTTCGTCGCCGGCCTCTGCCAGGAGGCTGGTGTCGCGTGCGACGAGCTGTCGGCGACCAGCGACGTTCCGCACGAACTCATCATCGAAACCGCGACAAAAACCGCCTGCGATCTGATTTTCATGGCTTCGCACGGGCGGCACGGATTCGTCAACCTGCTGCTGGGCAGCGAGACCCAGAAAGTGCTGGCGTATTCGAAAATCCCGGTGCTCGTTTACCGGTCGCCGACGTAGAGCGTTTTCGAATCAGGCGATGACCGTTCCCTTTCCCGGTCATTCTCTTGACAAGCGGGAATCCAGTCCCTTGCCTCCAGCTCAAAGGGCCGCGAATTCAAATTCAAAGGGCGCTGTGCCATGCGCCGGAAGATACGCCCTGGATTCCCGCCTTCGCGGGAATGACGAGGAAATGGACTGGTTGTCACCCAAACCGGAACCGCCTTGGCCGCGCCGACCTTTTCCGGGCGTTCAGTCTTTCTTTTCCGCCGCCCTCTCCGCCGCCGCGGGATCGCTGGCGCTCCGCTTGAAATAGCGGGGCGCTTCGAACAGCGAGGCGACTTCGACGCGGCCGATCTGCGGGTGGTCGGGAACGACGTAAAGAATCGGCGTCATCAGCTCCTCGAAAATCCCGCGCAGACTGCGCCCTCCGGTCTTGTACTCGATGGCGATCTCGGCGATCTGCTCGAACACCAGCGGCGCCACCACAAGCTCGACGCCCTCGGCGCGAAGGACTTCGCGGAACTGGTGATAGATCGCGTTTTTCGGCACGCTCATGATGCGCACCAGCATACTTTTGGAGAGATCGGAAAAGCGGGCGATGACCGGCAGGCGGCCGGTGAATTCGGGAATCAGGCCGAACTCGAAAAGATCGGTCGGCTTCACCCGGTTGTTCAGGCGGTCGAGGATGGTCTGGTTGTCCGTCTCCGAGGTGGCGATGAAACCGAAGCTGTGCGTCCGGGACATGATCTTTTCCAGCCCGACGAAAGCGCCGCCGCAGATGAACAGAATGTTCGTGGTATCGATGTAGCGTTCGGCGCCCAGCTTGACGGGAGCGCCCTCCATGATCTTGAGCAGCGCGTGCTGGACGCTCTCGCCCGAAGTGGCGTTGGCCTGGCCGGACGAGGCTTTCAGCTTGTCGATTTCGTCGATGAAGACGATGCCGCGGGCGGCCCGCCGCGCGTCGCCGTCCGCCTTGTCGACGAGGCGCTGGAGGATGGCCTCGATCTCTTCATTGACGTAGCGGGTCTGCGCCAGCGAAGTCGCGTCGGCGGTGACGAAGGGCACCGCCAGGCAGCGCGACAGCGTCTCGCACATCAGCGTCTTGCCCGTGCCCGACGAGCCGATCAGCAGGACGTTGCTCTTGGCGATCGCCTCTCCCCGCTCCAGGGCGGACAGTTTCCGGTAATGGGCGTAGACGGCGACCGCGAGCGTCCGCTTCGCTTCGTCCTGGCCGACGACGTATTGATCGAGATACTCGACGATCGCCCGCGGGGTGACTTCTTTTGGCAGCACAAGGGTTCTCCATGACGATTTTTGGCACTTTCCGGGCCGCCCGGATCAGGGGACCACGAACACCACTTTCACGTGCGCCGGATCGGCGCGTTCCGTATCCACGTAGCCGATGGCGCTGCGATTGGCCGCCACCGCCTGGATCACATCTTCCCATCTGTCGGCTTTCCTGGGCCGGGACGCTTTCCCGGAAAACACGAGCCTGGACCAGTAGGCGTCCATCTGCACGGGATTTCTGTTGACCAGGGCGCCGTAGAACTCGGCGTCCCTGGGCGCCAGATCGATCGGCGTCGCCGGAGCGCCGTCCGGAAATTCCCGGCTGCTCGCCAGAAAGATATTGACGACCTGCGACTTGCTGAGCTGGTCGACGCCATTGCCCGGATTGACGACGACCACCAGCTCGGCGCGCGCGACGCCCGCCAGCAGCAGGAGCGCCCAAAAAACGAGCGCCAGGCCGAAACGGGGCCGGAAAAGGCCGGACGAGGAGAGCGCGTGAGAAACGCATATCATACCCCCCCCCGCAATATCCGTGCCAGAAACCTGTCCTCCGGGCGTGTCCATCGGGCCACTCTCCTCCGGAATCCGCGCCCGAAGGCTTCGGCATCGGATCGGCACACATCGCCCGGCTCCTGTTTTCATCGAGATTTGGCATATTTCAACGCAGTCTTTTCCGGAAGGGAAGATTTTGATCGCAACGCTCACGGCGGTCAGGGCGCGAGCGGATGTCAGAAGACGAAATCCAGCGAAACATTGAGCATGGTCGTTTTCCCGTTCCAGTCGGGGCCGGCGGCGTTCATCAGCCACGGCGCGCTGCTCCCGCGGGCGCGTAAGCCGCGCATGTGGTCGATTTGCGCCTTCAGCGCCATGTTCGGCCGGAAATCCCAGCGCGTGCCCAGGGTGAAGGTTTTTGCGTCGTTACGCATGCTCGAAATCACCATCGCCTCGGCGACCCTGGCGTCGAGCCAACGGTAATAGTCATCGAGGTCGGGTATCCCGGTCGCGGCGGGCAAGCCGGTCGTCAGGCTTTTCGGATCGATTTTTGCCCGCGAATAACCGATATAGGGCGTCACGTTTCCCACGCGCCGCGCGAGCATCGCATAAAGCATCCCCTTTCCATCCATCGATATGTAGTTTTCGTAACGGACGGTGTTGATCGCCACCTGCATCTGCCACGCGCCGTCGTCGTAGCCCACGCCCAGCGACTGATGGACGCTCGCCGTATTCTTGAGGGCCAGTTTGTCGGCGGCGCGGATCGCCGAAGGGTATTGGGTCATGACCAACCCCCGGCGCAAATCCGCCGCCTCGTCGATGTCGTGCGCCAACCGCGTCCTGGCGTAAAAATACCGGAACTGCCAGGCGTCGACCTCGTAGCTGATCGACCCCTTCGCCATTTTCGAGCCGCTCGACTTGTAATCGGGAAGATTCTCCCGCGTGAATCCCGCCGTCCCGTCGATATTGATGACGCCCTCCCCCACCGGAACGCGCCAGCGCGCGTTGATGCCATCGACGTAATTGATCGGGACGTGATACCACTCGCTGGCCGACCGGATCGTGATGTACGAATATCCGACCATGCGCGTTTCGGCCAGCATGAGCAGATCGAGCGGAACGCGCCCGACCCTGGCGAAAAACCCTGGATCGAGGTCGAATTTCAGATACGCCGCGGTCGCGTCCGGCTTGAAATTGCCCTCGTCGTTGTAGTAAGACACCGCCTGGACCGTGGCGCTCACCCGATCGCTGAAACGATACCGCGCTTGCAGACCCAGCACCGAATCGTGCCTGGCGGACCACCGGTTGCCGACGCCATCGGGCTGCCTGGAGTTGCGCTGGATGCGCGGCGCGTCGCCGTTGGTCGAGCGCGCCACGCCGAGGCTCCCGAATCCCCGGAGGGAAAAGGCGCTCTCCCGGATGCCGGGCGACGCCTCGTCGGCGGCAAGCGCGCGGCCCGGCCAAACGCAGACCGCCGCGCCGAGCAGCAGCGACGCCGCCAGTCCGAACAGCCGCGAAGCTGGCGAATCCGGCGAATCCATCAAATCCATCCCGGCGGGCGTCCGAAAATGTATACGGCGGCTTTCCGTGAATCGCGTCCCGAATCGCGTCCCGAATCGCATCCCGAATCGCATCCCGTTTGTCCCGCGCATCATTCCCTCCCCTCCGTCACGCCCACGATGAATGGGCTTTCCCGAACCCGGCCAGGGAGCGTCGCGGACGAAATCCAACGATTCCACGCGGCGCGCCGCCGGTGGAAAACATTCCCTGCGTTATGTTTTAACGGCCG
>JAIRPF010000130.1 GCA_031257115.1 Accumulibacter sp. | reverse complement strand
GCGCGGCAAGGCCGCGTGACGGAAGGAGTCCGGCGGTTGAATTTCTGGAAACAAATATTTGATGAACGAACTGGATTCCCGCTTTCGCGGGAATGACATGGCAGGTAAGGATGAAGGCGACGAGGGCAACGGCGAACCGGATTCCAGATTGTCAAGGGAATGACGGTTTTCCTGTCTGTCCGCATTTGACGATTCGACCGCCTGACTCCTTCCGGCCCACCCTCGGCGAGCCACCTCCCTCAAGAGGGAGGTTTTTGGTCAACGCGCTTCGCGCGGGTTGGAACAGCCGCGCGGGCCGCTTTCCCCAAAAATATCGTCATTCCCGCGAACGCGGGAATCCAGTTCGTTGCCTCCGGCCCGAAGGGCCGCGAATCAAATTCAAAGAATGCGGCGCTACGCGCCGGAGGATACGCGCCAGATTCCCGCTTTCGCGGGAATGACGGCGGAGAGGGAAGCGGCGAGGACGAGGGCGGCGGCGAATTGGGGTTCCTGTTTGTCAAGGGAATAACGAGGGGACGGAACTGGCGAAGGCGATAGTGATGGGCGCGGCCCGCGGTTCCCGCGCTCGCCGCCGGTGATTGATCTCCAAAAACCATCCGGAACGCGCCCCGAAGAATCCCGGCTCGCGGTTTTCCGGCCCGATGCCGCGATTACTGCGGGCACTGCGTTTCGAGAAAACGCCTCGTCCTCGCCGCTTCCCGCTCGCGCTGCGCGTCGTCCAGAAAATAGCGCTCGCCCTTGTCGTCGCGCAGGGCGATCCTCTCGCCGGATTCGAGCGCCGCCAGTTGCCGCCGCGCCGCCTGGCAATCTCCGCTGCGCTCGGCGGCGGCGGTTTCTTCCCTGGCCGCCTGTTCGGCTTTTTCCTGCGCTTCCTTTTGCCGCTTGCGGAATTCCATGTCGCGCTCGGCGAGCGACGGCTGCCGGGGATCGGCTTGCGCGGCGGAGTTCGCGCCGGTCAACTTCCGCGCGTGAGCCTGGTCGGCGGGCGGTCTGTCCGAGATCACGGTTTTCCCGCTCGGATCTTTCCATTGATAGATTTCCGCGCTCGCCGGCAAAGCCAGGCACAGCGCGGCCAGAAAGGAAAGGAGGGTTCGTTTCGATGGCATGATCGTCCTGATTGATGGGGCCAGCGGTATAATACGTTTTTGTGACATCGGATTAAAGGCCATGCGTGTAATCCAGAGAGCATTGACTTTTGACGACGTTCTGCTCGTCCCCGCGTACTCCACCGTTCTTCCCAGAGACGTCCGCCTGCAAACCCGGCTGACGCGCAACATCATGCTCAACATGCCGCTGATCTCGGCCGCCATGGACACGGTGACCGAGAGCCGCTTGGCCATTGCCCTGGCCCAGGAAGGCGGCATCGGCATTCTACACAAGAATCTTTCCTCCAGGGCGCAGGCGGACGAGGTGGCCAGGGTAAAGCGTTTCGAGTCGGGCATCCTCAAGGATCCGATCACCGTTCCGCCGACCCTGTCGGTGCGCGAGGTGCTCGAACTCGCGCGCGCGCGCAGGATTTCGGGTTTCCCGGTCGTGGAAGGCAAGCGCGTGGTCGGCATCGTGACCAACCGCGACCTGCGTTTCGAGACGAATCTCGACCAGCCGATTCGCAACATCATGACGCCGCGGGAGCGGCTGGTGACGGTCAGGGAAGGCGCGACCGTCGAGGAAGGAAAGGCGCTGATCCACAAGCATCGCCTCGAACGGGTGCTGGTGGTCAATGAGGACTTCGAGCTGCGCGGGCTGATTACCGTCAAGGACATCATCAAGACGACGGAACACCCGGATGCGTGCAAGGACGCGCATGGACGCCTGCGCGTCGGCGCGGCCATCGGCGTCGGCGCCGGCACGGAAGAGCGCGCGGAACTGCTGGCCGAGGCCGGCGTCGACGTGATCGTGGTCGATACGGCGCACGGGCATTCCCAGGGCGTCCTGGATCGTGTGCGCTGGGTCAAGAAAAACTTTCCGTCGGTCGATGTCATCGGCGGCAACATCGCCACCGGGGACGCGGCCAGGGCGCTGGTCGACCACGGCGCGGACGGCGTCAAGGTCGGCATCGGCCCCGGCTCGATCTGCACGACGCGGATCGTCGCCGGCATCGGCGTGCCGCAGGTCACGGCGGTGCAGATGGTGTCCGAGGCCATCCGGGACAGCGGCGTTCCGCTGATCGCCGATGGCGGCATCCGCTATTCGGGCGACATCTGCAAGGCGCTTGCCGCCGGCGGGCATTGCGTCATGCTCGGAGGGCTGTTCGCCGGCACCGAGGAAGCGCCGGGCGAGGTGGAGCTTTATCAGGGGCGTTCCTACAAATCCTACCGGGGCATGGGTTCCACCAGCGCGATGGCCGACGGCGCGGCCGACCGATACTTCCAGGAAGAAAACTCCGCCAACCTCAACAAGCTGGTGCCGGAAGGAATCGAGGGCCGCGTTCCGTACAAGGGGTCGGTGCTCGCGGTGATCTACCAGTTGATCGGCGGCCTGCGTTCCTCGATGGGCTACCTCGGATGCGCGACGATCGCGGAAATGCACGAAAAAGCGGCGTTCGTCGAGATCACCTCCGCCGGCATCCGCGAATCGCACGTGCATGACGTCCAGATCACCAAGGAAGCGCCGAATTACCACGTGGATTGATTTTTCGGCCACGGCGCGCGCGGCGAAGGGAAAAAATCCTTGACCACGAAGAACACGGAGAGAAACAAAAACGTTTCAATTGGTTTTCTCCGTGTTCTCCGTGGTTGTCTTTTTCAGGGTTCCCGCCGCGCGCGTCGTGGTTTTCCAGGTTTACCCAGGGCTTGAACATGGCACGCAAGAAAATCCTCATTCTCGATTTCGGTTCTCAGTTCACACAGTTGATTGCCCGCCGGGTGCGCGAGCAGCAGGTCTATTGCGAGCTGCATCCCTTCGACGTGAGCGAGGATTTCATCCGCGAATTCGAGCCGGCGGGCATCATTCTTTCGGGCGGGCCGAACTCGGTCTATGAGGCCGAAGAATGGCGGGCGCCGCCGGTGGTCTTCGAACTGGGCGCGCCGGTGCTCGGCATCTGCTACGGAATGCAGACCATGGCGCAGCAACTGGGCGGCAAGGTCGAAAGCTCCGGCAAGCGCGAATTCGGCTACGCCGAAATCGAAGTGCGCGGGCATTCGGCGCTTTTCAGGGACGTCCAGGATCGCGTCGACCGGGGATCGCGCCGCCTCGACGTCTGGATGAGCCACGGCGACAAAGTGACCGAACTGCCGCCGGGGTTCGAGGCGACCGCCAGCAACGATTCCTGCCAGATCGCCGCGATGGCGGACGAGCGCCGGAAATTCCACGGAGTGCAGTTTCATCCGGAAGTGACGCACACGCGACAGGGCAAGGAGATACTCGCCCGTTTCGCGCATGAAATCTGCGCCTGCGGGCGCGACTGGAACATGCCGGACTACGTCGACGAGGCCATCGGAAAGGTTCGCGCGCAAGTCGGCGAGGAGGAGGTGATCCTCGGCCTGTCGGGCGGCGTCGATTCCTCGGTGGTCGCCGCCCTGCTGCATCGCGCCATCGGCGACCGGCTGACCTGCGTTTTCGTCGACAACGGCCTGCTGCGCCTCGACGAAGCCAGGCAGGTGATGCAAACCTTCGCGCGCAACCTCGGCGTGAAGGTCGTCCATGTCGACGCCGCGCAACGGTTCATGGAACGCCTGGCCGGCGTGACCGACCCGGAGCAAAAGCGCAAGATCATCGGCCGAGAATTCATCGAAGTGTTCCAGGAAGAAGCGCGGAAGCTGCCCAATGCCAGGTGGCTGGCGCAGGGCACGATCTACCCCGACGTGATCGAATCCGCCGGCTCGAAGACCAAAAAAGCGCACACTATCAAAAGCCATCACAACGTCGGCGGCCTGCCGGAGACGCTCGATCTCAAGCTGCTCGAACCGTTGCGCGAACTGTTCAAGGACGAAGTGCGCGAACTCGGCGTCGCCCTCGGCCTGCCGCACGCGATGGTCTATCGCCACCCCTTCCCCGGCCCCGGACTTGGCGTGCGCATCCTCGGCGAAGTCAGGCCGGAATACGCCGACCTCCTGCGCCGCGCCGACGCCATCTTCATCGAGGAACTGCGCGCCGCCGGCTGGTACGATGCGGTGAGCCAAGCCTTCGTCGTTTTCCTCCCGGTCAGGTCCGTCGGCGTGATGGGAGACGGGCGAACCTACGACCACGTGGTCGCCCTGCGCGCCGTGCAGACGCAGGACTTCATGACCGCGCACTGGGCGGAACTGCCCTACAGCCTGCTCGGCCGCGTCTCCAACCGCATCATCAACGAAGTGCGCGGCATCAACCGCGTGGTCTACGACATCTCAGGCAAACCGCCGGCGACGATCGAGTGGGAGTAGAGGCGTTTTCTAAGATATTGATTTTATTAAATAAATTTAGATTCAACAACTATCCCGCCTACATCATCAATGGTATTTTTCATGGTATCGGGCGCGCGTACTATCGCAAAAATCGCCGATACCATGTTCAAGTTGGCAGGGGCATCATGGTATCGGTTGGGAACGCTTGAAGCAGCGGCATTCTCTTGTCCTGTGATACCACTTCCTGATACCATGCGTGGATGAAGCGAAAGCACCAGCGTACCTTGGAATTGATTTTTTCCCGGCCCGTTTCGGCCAATGTCCGATGGGCCGACATCGAGGCGCTGTTCATTGAGTTGGGTGGACAGGTTGCCGAGAGGGAAGGATCGCGCGTGCTGGTTCGCTTGTTTGATGACAGACGGGTGTTTCACCGGCCACACCCGGAGCCGACGACGGACAAGGGCGCGGTGGAATCCATCCGCAAGTGGTTGGAAAATCACGGAGTCAAGCCATGACCATGCACAACACCATGACCATCGACGGCTATCAGGCCGTCATCACCTTCGATCCCGACATTCAGATGTTCCGGGGTGAGTTCCTTGGCCTGAATGGCGGGGCGGACTTCTACGCCAAGGATGTGAAAGGCTTGCAGCGCGAAGGTAAGACCTCGCTCAAGGTGTTCCTGGATGCCTGCGCCGAGGATGGCGTGGATCCGCGCAAGCATTTCTCCGGCAAGTTTTCTCTGCGGGTGGATCCTTCTATCCATGAAGCGGCTGCCATTGCTGCCGCTGCTCATGGGCAGAGCCTGAATCAATGGGCTGAAGACGCGCTTCGCCAAGCGGCGTTGGCGGTCTGATTCCGTGGTGAATTTCCGAGCATGGTATTTTTCATGGTATCGGTAATTCACTTTCCTTCAACTCATTGATTTCGAATGTTGTTTTTGGCTCGTTTGTGAATGAGTGGGAGTGATTTGGCGTCTGGCATGGGCCGGCAATGGCGGGCAAAAAGTTCTTATAAATCATTGATATGTCTTGATTTTTTTTGCCTTCTGTCTGGCAAGTCCAAGCACTCTCAGGCATCGCCAAGCACGAATTTTTCATGGTATGGTGCATGGTACTGGCTGGGCTGATGCCATGATCTTGATCCGATACCATGCGGCCACTTCGCAGTGAAGCATGGCATTGAAATACTATAAGTTATTGATTTTTATCTGTAATTTTGAGATTTTTTTTGGACTTTTTGAGCATGGTATCGGCAGCCTGAAAAGAAGGGTGCCCATGCTGACCGATACCAAGCTGCGCAATCTCGAGCCGCAGGACAAGCTCTACAAGGTGAACGACCGTGACGACCTCTATGTGGCCGTTACGCCGGCCGGGGCGATCTCATTTCGCTACAACTACTCCATCAACGGCAGGCAGGAGACCATCACCTTCGGCCGCTACGGTGTCGGCGGCATCACCCTGTCGGAAGCCCGCGAGCAGTTGGACGAGGCCAAAAAGCTGATCGCGGTCGGGAAGTCGCCGGCCAGGGAGAAGGCGCGGGACAAGGCCCGCATCAAGGACGCCGAGACCTTCGACGCCTGGGCCGAAAAGTGGCTGCGCGGCTACCAGATGGCCGACTCCACCCGCGACATGCGCCGAGCGGTCTACGAGCGCGAGCTGAAGCCCAAGTTCGCCAACCAGAAGCTGGTCGAAATCACCCACGAGGACTTGCGGGCGCTGACCGATGCCATCGTGGAGCGCGGTGCGCCGGCCACGGCCGTGCATGCCCGCGAGGTGGTGCTCCAGGTCTACCGCTGGGCCATCGAGCGCGGCCAGAAGGTCGAGAACCCGGCCGAGTTGGTGCGACCCACCAGCATTGCCAAGTTCGAGCCGCGCGACCGGGCACTGACGCCTGATGAGATCGGGCTGATGTACCAGTACATGGAGCGCATCGGCACAACGCCATCCATCCGGGCGGCGGCCAAGCTGCTGCTACTGACGATGGTGCGCAAGAGCGAGCTGACGAACGCGACGTGGAGCGAGATCAATTTCAGCGAGGCGCTTTGGACGATCCCGAAGGAGCGGATGAAGCGGCGCAACCCGCACCTGGTCTTTCTGTCTAGGCAGGCGCTGGACATCTTCATTGCCCTGAAGACCTTCGCCGGCGGATCGAACTACGTGTTGCCGTCGCGGTACGACTCGGACACGTCGATGAGCAGCGCCACGCTCAACCAAGTGCTGACGCTGACGTACCGATTGGCGCAGAAGGAGGGGAAGACCCTTGGCAAGTTCGGGCCGCACGACCTGCGATGCACGGCAAGCACGCTTCTACACGAGGCGGGCTATAACACCGACTGGATCGAGAAGTGCCTGGCCCACGAACAGCGTGGCGTCAGGGCCGTCTACAACAAGGCTGAATACCGTGAGCAACGCACCGCCATGCTGCAAGACTGGGCGGACATGATCGACGGCTGGACGGCCAGAAAGGCGCTTTAGCCGCTAAAAAGCAGCCTGCTGGGGTCGATGGGGTATCACTGTGCTTCGTCGAGACGGAAGTCTTTCGGGATCGCTACTAGTAGGGCCTTGGAAACCGCCTGGCGGCTGATCCCGAGGGCCTTGGCGACTTGTGATTGATTCTGTCCCGAGGCGATCATCATGATGATCGCCTTCTTTCGGTCGGTCAGCCTCTTGTCGGCCATCAGGCGCGCCTGGTTTCTCAACTCGGCCTTGTCGTCGGGCCGCAAGGATTTTTGGGCCACGTGGCCTTGGATGTAGTGGTCAACAGACCGATCCCCTGAGGCCGCACGCAGTTTCTCCGGTTTGGCGCTTTGCTTGCTCAGCCGCAGTAGCTCCTGATCGAAGTGATCCGCCGAACGCATGGCGCGTCGATAGGCTGGATTCTGGGTGCCATCCGGGAGCATTGGCCGATGCTCGGCACAGTAGCGGTGGCTCAAGCGTAGTTTCTCTTGATCCCCCTGGGGCCAATTTCCATGTTCGATGAACGAGGCTAATTCCGTCAACGCTCCGCAGAACCTACAAAAACCTTGACGACGCTGCGCGTTCCCGAAGGGGAGCAAAGGGAGCTGGTGTTCGCCTGGTATCTTGGATCGTGTCGGTCTTTTGCAGGCGCAGTCCCAAATCAGTTCGATTAAGGATTCGATGGTTGCGATAAAGCGCTGATCTCTGGCAGTCCAGTTGTTCTCCGTTTTGATGAAGTTATGCAGCAACCACCGCTGCAATCGAACCATCTCATCAAGCCCCACTTGACGAATGATGGTGCTGAGTCCTGCCCGTGCGCTGGCTCCGGGCACGAAGCCCGAGTAGCGCGTCGGAAGAGTCGCCATGTACGCCGCTACGGCGGGATCGATGCGTTCCTCTACCAGTCGGACGATGGGGTACTGGCGCGAGGACGCGGAGTAGGGTTTCCAGCGTTCTCGGAACTCCTTGATCGCTTGAGAAACGATGGGCGCGCATCCATCCCAGATATGGATGTAGTACCGCCCTAGGCGTTCTCTTGCTTGATCTTCCGTTTCCATGTCAACCAAAGTGTACAACTAAATCGCTGACAGTCAATTGGTGTGACGGCTAGCCTTGTGGTGCTCAATTGAAGACCACGAATGCCGGACTCGCTTTTTTCATCACCGGGGCCGCTCCGCTCGCCCCGTGACGAAAAGGACGAGCGCACAGCCGCTGAGCCCACAACACACCACGCGCCTGACCGTGGCAGGCAGGGCGATTTCTTCACGCTCGGTATCCCCGATGCCGCGCCGAAAGATGACCTCGCCAGCATGGAACATCCGTTGTTCGCATTGAAGGCTGGCGACACTCGCGTGCGTACCTACGAGCGCAACGGCAATACCGTGACGGTGAAGCCCGGCCCGGACGGCCGTGCAACGATCCACGACAAGGATTTGTGGCTCTACTGCGCCGGCCAGCTTGTCGAGGCAAAGAACCGTGGGGCAAGAATCTCGCGCACGGTGCGCCTCACCATGTACGACTTCCTCACGGCCACCAATCGCGACACCAGCGGTCGCGCTTACGAGCGGGCGGGCGAGATGCTTGGGCGGCTCACCGGCACGCGGGTGGAAACCAACATCGAGACAGGCGGGCGGCGCACTCGTGCGTTCTGGGGCCTGGTGGAATCGGCCAAGATCATCGAGAGGTCGCCCAACGACGGTCGCATGGTGTCACTGGAAGTGACCTTGCCGGATTGGCTGTTCCGGGCCATCGACGCCGGCGAATTCCTCACGCTCTCGCGCAGCTATTACCGACTGCGCAAACCGCTTGACCGGCGCATCTACGAACTGGCGCGAAAGCACTGCGGCCGTCAACCAAGCTGGCGCGTGTCACTGGCCGTCCTATACCAGAAGAGCGGCAGCAGCGATGCGCTGCGGAATTTCCGTGCGGCAATGCGCTCGCTGGCCGAATCTGGCGTACTGCCCGACTTTCTCATGGCGTTCGACGGCGGCCGAGACATGGTGACGTTCTACGCCAATGGCCCCAAGGGCCGCATCGCCGAGGCCAAGGACATGCTGACTGGGAGGCCGCATGCTTCGCTGCTGGCCCACGAGAAGGCCCATACCCGGAAGGCCGGGAAACGATCCGGCTGACACGTGCTTCCACGCTGGGCACGTACTTTTACCTGCACTTGACTTCGGGCTTCCAGGGATGCCTTCTGTGGATTGGCACGTGCGTTCACCTGCGTCAACTGTGGATGGGAGCGTGCCTTTACCTGCACTCGCATCGTGCTTTCACCTGCACCCAACTTCGTGCTTTTACCTGCACGCCCACCCCACAAGGTATTGTCGCGCAAGGGTTTTTGAAACCTGTAACGCGCGCGCGCCTTTAACTGTCTTTTTAACTTAAAGATCTTTAACGCCAGCGGGGCTGTGGAAAACTTGACAGTTCGTGCGCTGGCGGCTTCGCCGGGGCACCCCTGCGGGGTTCCCCCACCGCTATGCGGTGGCTCCCCCTCCGGCAAATCGTGCCGGCCTCAGGCCGGTGAGCTGAGAGTGGCGCGGCACACGCCGCGCCGAACGCGCCAGAAACGCTTAGGACAAAAAAATCGGCAAGGCGAGGCCGGAGAGGGCGCTCCTGCTCCTGAAAACGCTCCTGTGGGCTTCCTGGACGCTGCTAGGCCGGCCAACGTCAGTGCCACGAACAGATTGCCGCGCTGTCGGAACGGTCGCAGGTTGAACGCCAAGAAAAGGTGCGGCGGGTTCAAGCTGACCAGGCCAGACGAACTGGCCAGCATCGCTGCTTCCGATGATGGCGGCCGCCAGATGGATTTGGTTCGTTGTAGCGTGTTGTATGTTGTATAGCGCTACAACATACAACGCAGAATCAGCAGAATTTTAATGTCAACCTAATTGGATAATTAAGTTGCTGAAGATTTAGGCTTGTCCGGGCAACATCAGGCACTCGTTCGCAAGTGACTGAATACGCCAGAAGATGCACGCAACAGAAAAAACACGCCAGCCCATTGCCGAGGTGGTGAAGGGCAAGACCCTCATCAATCGCAAGAAGCTGCTGGCGATGATCCCGCTGTCAGACCGCACCATCTACAACATGGAGCTGCGGGGAGAGTTTCCACATCGCATCACCCTCACCAGCCGCAATGTGGCTTGGGACTTGGCCGAGGTCGAGCAGTGGATCGAAGCGCGCAAGTCGTCGGGCGAACTGGCCCGACGCCCCGGCCCTCTGGCCGTGGGCGAGGATTCCCCTTCGTTGTGACGTGGGGGAGGACTGATGAAGCGGATAACGATTCAGGTCAGCGAGACCACGGTGGCAAGCCTGTGTGAACTCGCCAAGAGGTGCACCGCTGCGAACGCCTATTCTGGCGGCTTCACCAGCCACGGCCCGCTCACTGTCGCGTCGCTTCTGGCGATGCTGGCCGAAGATGCCGGCATGGTCATCACCCGTCCCGGAAGCTGGGAGGGCGCGAACATGGCGCAGGTCTTCAGCTCGCACGGCTATGAGGTGTGATGCGATGGCCGATGAATCAAAGGCAGGCGGCGAGGTGACGAAGAGCTTTCGGGAAGAGCTGGCCGCATGGGTTGCACAGCGCGACCAGGCAGCAAGGCCCAAGCGCCAGGAAGCCCTGGCGGCCTTTCTGGCCGTGCGTGCCGATGTGATCGAAGCGACCGCCGCCGGCTACGCGCTCAAGACCATCTGGGAGCATCTGCGCGAAGCCGGGCGCGTGTCGTTCCGATACGAGACATTTCTCAAACACGTTCGCAGGCACATCACGAACCCGCCGACCGAGCAGAGCAAGCTGGCGCCGGTGAAGCGAAGCAATGAGCGCCCGAACAAGCCGATCCACGAGCCTAGAAAAATCGAGCCCGTTGGAATTCCCAGTTTTCACTACAACCCAAGAATGGAAGATAAGGACTTGATCTAATGACCAAAATTCACATGGTTCTTCAAGGCAAGGGCGGTGTCGGTAAATCGATGATCGCCGCGACTCTTGCGCAGTACAAGGCGGGCAAGGGCGCGAAGCCGCTTTGCATCGATACCGATCCGGTCAATTCGACCTTCGAGGGGTACAAAGCCCTGAGCGTGCGCCGGCTCGACATCATGGATGGCGACGAGATCAATACACGCACCTTTGACGCCTTGGTCGAAATGATCGCATCGGCGGACAGCGAGGTCATCATCGACAACGGGGCCAACTCGTTCGTTCCGCTGTCCAGCTACCTCATTGGAAATCAGGTTCCCGCGATGCTCCAGGATATGGGCCACGAACTCGTGGTGCATACGGTCGTCACCGGCGGTCAGGCATTCAAGGACACGCTGATGGGCCTTGCCCAACTCGCGGCGCAGTTCCCGGCGGAATGCACGTTCGTCGTCTGGCTCAATCCCTATTGGGGGCCGATTGAAAGCGAGGGCAAGGGCTTCGAGAAGATGAAGGCGTACACGGACAACAAGGCTCGCGTGTCGGCCATCATCCAGATTCCGACCCTCAAGGCGGAAACCTACGGACGCGACTTCTCGGAAATGCTCTAAGAGCGCCGAACCTTCGACGAGGCCCTGGCTGATCCGGCGCTCACGATCATGACGCGGCAGCGCCTCAAGATCGTGAAGACCCAAATCTTCCAGCAGCTCGACAACGCGGCGGTGCTCTGATGATCGCATTGCATCGCTGTCAGCGTGCAGTCGATGCGCTGCTGATACGCAACCCTATCGCTGTCGCCGCGCTGTTCTTGGCCCTTTCCGGCCATTACCGCACTCTCGGCGCGCTGTTCCACGTCGATAGCGCATCAACAGCACATGCACAGCGACAGATTCGAGGTGCTTTCCGTGGAGTAATCAACGCCGTGATGCGGGCAGGATGTGTGAAGTAGGCCCACCGCGCAGGCGCGGTGTTCCTCTTCACTGTCCCTTATTCGCGCCTACGGCGCTCAACGGGCATCCTGCTCTGCGAGGCATCCGGCGACCGCCGGCAACGACATGAGGACGCCAAGATGGAGGCCAACGAGAACAAGGTGACGAGGAAGGGCAGTCCGCCCATCAAGGTCTATTGCCTGCCCGAAGAGCGGGCCGAGATCGAGGCGAACGCCAAGCGGGCCGGCGTCAGCGTGGCGCGCTATCTGCGCGACGTGGGCCAGGGCTACCAAGTCAAGGGTGTCATGGACTATCAGCACGTGCGCGAGCTGGTGCGCGTCAACGGCGACCTTGGCCGCCTTGGCGGCTTGCTCAAGCTTTGGCTGACCGATGATGCGCGCACGGCCAAATTCAGCGCGGCGACCATCCTAGCCCTATTGCGCCGGATCGAAGCCACCCAGGACGAAATGAGCCGCCTCATGAAATCCGTGGTGCAGCCGATGGCGGGGGCATGATTTCTTTAGCCGCTAAAACGCCAGGAGGTCGGTCGTGATCGCCAAACACGTGCCGATGCGCTCTCTGGGTAAATCAGATTTCGCCGGATTGGTGAATTACCTTACCGACGCGCAGAGCAAGGATCACCGGCTGGGCCAAGTGCGGATCACGAACTGCGATGCCGTGTCGGTGCAAGACGCCATCACCGATGGTTCTGGCGACCCAGCACACGAACACGCGGGCCAAGGGCGACAAGACCTATCACCTGATCGTCAGCTTCCGGGCCGGCGAGAAGCCCAGCGCCGACACCCTGCGCGCGATTGAGGAACGTATCTGCGCCGGGCTGGGCTACGGCGAACACCAGCGCGTCAGTGCCGTTCACAACGACACCGACAACCTGCACATCCACATCGCCATCAACAAAATTCACCCGACCCGGAACACGATGCACGAGCCGTACTACTCGCATCAGGCGCTGGCCGAGCTTTGCACGACCCTGGAGCGCGACTACGGGCTGGAGCGGGACAACCACGAATCGCACCGGCGCGGCGCGGAAGGTCGGGCCGCCGACATGGAGCGGCATTCCGGCCAAGAGAGCCTGTCCGGCTGGATCAAGCGTGAATGTTTGGCCGAGATCAAGATCGCGGCGAGTTGGGCCGAACTGCACCAGGTCATGCGTGACAACGGTCTGACGTTGCGCGCCCGAGGCAATGGCCTAGTCATCGAGGACGGCGACGGCACCACGGTCAAGGCCAGCACCGTCGCCCGCGACCTATCCAAGTCGGCGCTGGAGAAGCGTTTCGGGGTCTTCAAGGCTTCGCCCGAGCACCAGGCCGCGCCGACGCGGCGCGGCTATCAGAAGGGCCAGCCGATGCGCTTGCGTGGTGGGCTGAACACGACGGAGCTTTACGCCCGGTACAAGGGCGCACAGCAGGGCCTCACGGCGGGCAGGGCCGAGGCATTGGCCGAGGCGAAGCGCCAAAAAGACAAGGCCGTGGAGAACGCCAAGAAGGCGGCAACGATGAGGCGAGTGGCGATCAAGCACCTCACCGATGGCCGGCTGACCAAGCGGCTGCTGTACGGCCAGGCCAGCGCGGCACTGCGCGCCGACCTTGCGGCGATCCACGAGCGCTACAACCAGGAACGGGCAGCTATCTATCTAGCGCACAGCCGGCGCACGTGGGCCGACTGGCTCAAGCAGCAGGCAATGGCCGGCGACGGCCAGGCCATCGATGCCTTGCGCGCCCGTGAGGCAGCCCAGGGCCTCAAGGGGGACACCCTTCAGGGTGAGGGTGTGGTGAAGGCCGGTCGTGCCTTGGTGATCGACAACATCACGAAGAAGGGCACCATCATCTACCGCGCCGGCAGCTCAGCCGTGCGTGATGACGGCGAGCGCTTGGCCGTGTCCAGTGAGGCCGACCGCGCCGGCGTGTTAGCCGCCTTGCGCATGGCGATGGAGCGTTACGGCGAACGCATCACCGTCAGCGGTAGCGTGGCGTTCAAGGCCACCGCGATCCAGGCGGCCGTGGATGCGCGGCTGCCCATCGTCTTCACCGATCCGATCCTGGAGCGTCGGCGGCTGGTCGAGGCCGCGAAGGCTCAGGCCAGAGTCCGTCCCGGCGCGCCACCTGTCGGCCGGCAACCACCGTCGCATCGTCGGCATGGCCTGCGCACGCTGGGCCAGCTCGGCGGTCTGTACATCGAGGGCGGATCCCAGCGGCCGACGCAAGCGCCGATGCCAGCCAAGGTACGACCATCAGCACCGTCCGAACTAGCGCAGCGCGAGGCGCGGCTACGGGCGCAGATGGAGGCCAAGAGGGCCAAACGCCAAGAGAACGGCAAGGTGCGTGGTCGATGACGAGCGCTTTCACTCTCTGGGAGGTGCAGTGCGAGCTTCACCCCCGTACACCGATGTTCAACAGAAATGGCCGGGCGCTACGGTGTCGCTCAGGTCGGGGTACCGGGACAGCGATACGGCGTGCTGTCTCTGTGATGGCCCAACGCCGCCAGTTGCCGACCAGGCAGCCGGCAGGCGCAGTGCAGCCGCTCATCACATTCCAGGAACTCGACCATGAAACACGTCCGTTTTTTAGCGGCTAAAACCGCGCTTGCCGCCTCCCTCCTTGGCGTCATCGTGACCACGCCGGCCTCGGCCGGCATCCCCGTCATCGACGGCGGCAACCTGGTGCAAAACGTCATGACGGCCATCGAGTCGGTGGCGCAGACGCTCAAGCAGATCGAGCAGTACCAGACCCAATTGCAGCAGTACGAGAACATGCTGCAAAACACGATGGCCCCGGCGGCCTACATCTGGGATCAGGCGCAGTCCACCATCAACGGGTTGATGAACGCCGTCAACACGCTGGACTACTACAGGAACCAGCTCGGCAGTCTCGACACCTACCTGGGCAAGTTCCAGGACGTGAGCTACTACCGCAGCTCGCCGTGCTTCTCGGCTGCCGGGTGCTCGGATGCCGAGCGCGCCGCGATGGAGCAAAACCGCCGCCTGGCGAGCGAGAGCCAGAAGAAGGCGAATGACGCGCTTTTCAAGGGCCTGGAGCAACAGCAGCGCAACCTGACCGCCGATGCTCGCCAGCTCGAACGGCTCCAGTCCGCCGCGCAGGGTGCGAACGGCCAGATGCAGGCCATCGGCTTCGCCAACCAGCTCGCCGCCAACCAGGCAAACCAGCTTCTGCAAATCCGTGGCCTGCTCATCGCGCAGCAGAACGCCGCGACCGCCAAGATGCAGGCCCAAGCTGATCTTGAGGCCCGGCAGCAGGCGGCGCACGCGACAGCGACGGAATCCAGGATCGGCAAGACAGCCAGCCCGAGAAATTGGCTTGAGCTGATCCGCTGATCAGGAGGGCAGACATCATGCAAAAAACGCTGCTGATCGCCGCCCTCATGGCGGCCTTGCTGGCTGGCTGCGAGAAGCAGCCACCCGCGCCGGTCATGCCCGAAGTGAACGACGCCAACTGCCAGCTTCCCAAGATCATGGAGATCAAGGACAAGGCGACGCGAGAAGCCTTTGCCGGGAAGTGCGCGCACCGCTCGCCCACCGGCGGCGGTATCGCACCGACCAAAGACCCGAAGAACTGGCTTGAGCTGATCGACCAGACGACCCCGAAGGGGCAGGAGGTCAAACCATGAAAGCACCGCACAAGGCGGCGCTAATCGGCGTCGCCCTCGCGCTCTACTCCACCGCCGCATCGGCCCAGCTCACCAACCAGGGGATGCTTGACCAGGTAGTGGCGGACTTCGCCTCAGCGGCAAGTTCCTGGCAAGCCGCTGTGATGAATGCGGCTATGTTCTTGTTCTGGACGCTGGGCACGATCTCGCTGGTATTCACGTTCGGCTTCATGGCGCTGCGCAAGGCCGACATTGGCGAGTTCTTCGCCGAGTTCATCAGGTTCATCCTGTTCTTCGGCTTCTTCCTCTGGCTGCTGCGCTACGGCCCGACCTTTGCCGGCTCGATCATTCGATCACTGCGCCAGCTCGGGGAACAGGCTTCCGGCGTGTCCTCGGTGACACCCTCGGGCATCGTGGATGTGGGGTTCCTGATCTTGAAACAGGCCCTTGCCAACCTGTCGGCCTTCTCGCCTGTCGATAGCGTCATTGGTGTGGCCTTGAGCCTCGGCATCCTGATCCTGCTGACCATCGTTGCCGTGAATATGTTGCTGCTGCTCGTATCGAGCTGGATTTTGATGTACGCGGGCATCTTTTTCCTGGGCTTCGGCGGCTCGCGTTGGACTTCCGATATGGCGATCAACTACTACAAGACCGTGCTGGGCGTGGCCGTGCAGATCATGACGATGGTGCTTCTGGTCGGCATCGGGAATGACCTGCTTACCAGCTTCTACGCCAGGATGAACACCGGCACGCTGAACTTTGAAGAGCTGGGCGTGATGCTGGTTTTCTGCGTCGCGCTGCTCATGCTGGTCAATCGTGTGCCCCCTCTTGTCGCCGGCATCATCACCGGCTCGGGGATCAGCGGCGCGGGTGGCATCGGCAACTTCGCGCGGGTGCTGCCATCGGTGCGGCTATGGGCGCGGCGAGCATGGCCGCCGGTGCGGCAAGCGTGGCCGGCGCGGCCGTGATGGGTGGTGCGGCCTCGGCCGCCGGCGGCATGTCGGCGATCAAGGCAGCGTTCGAGAAAGCGGGATCGAGCGCCGGCGGCGAATCGGGCGGAATGCCCATGCTCGGTGGCGGCTCCGACTCAGGCAGCGATGCAGGCTCGTTTGCGCAAGCTGCTGGCTTTGGTGGCGGGTCAAGCTCAGGTGCGGGCACCACTACACCACTTGCACAGGCCGCCGGTTTCGGCAGCAGCTCGGGCAGCGGTGCCAGCGGCTCGGGTGGAAGCAATGGGCAGCAGCCCGGTAAATCGGGTGGAGGTTCCAGCTCGAAGGGTGGCGACGAAGCCGGCAGCAAGAAAGCCCAGCAAGGCGGCCAGCAGGCCGCACCAGGCAGCACCGGCCCCGGCTTGCTGGCCTCGGCCGCATCGGCGCTTGGCACGGCGGGCCGCGTGACGGCCGACGCCGGCGCGAACCTGATGCAAGGCGTCGGAGAGGTTGCGAAGGCCAAGGCCGCCAGCATCCGCGACGCCGCCGCCGAGCGCATCGCCGACACCACCGGCGGGAAGATCGCGGCGGCGATCAGGGCGAGCGCGGAGAGCGACCAGGCCGGCGCTGTCGAGGCGGTGCCGACATTCGGCGGCAACAACCTGGCAGGGGCCGATTCGGCCGCTGCCGATCATGATGATGAAGTGGCCGCGTTCGCCAACCGCGAGCACGGTAAATCGGAGGCGTGACTATGAAACGTAGTGGCTTTTTCGACTGCCTGGCGCTCGACCAAGTGCAGCGGCTGGCAGTGGAGTTTGAGCAGCCTGGCGATCAATCAACCGAGCTTGATGCAGCGGCGGAAGTTTCGGCCTTTGTTGATCGCTCTGCTCCGTCTGCCATCGAGGCCACCAGGCCGGCGGCCAGGTCATCGAGCAACAGCTACAGCGGCAGCAACAGGAACACGCCGCTGGCAGAAGCTGCCGGCTTCTACAGCAGCGGCCAGCGGTAAAGCGCGCCGGCCGGCGTGGGGCCGGCCGACACTTCCACAACCCACCTGATAGAGAGGTGAATCATGGCAACCCTGAATCCTACCAGCGCAATCGCAACCCAGGCAGTTCACCATGCGGCCGCGCAGCTCGCAGCCCTGGACTGGATCGACCAGGACGCGGCGCGGCAGCTCTCACCGATGGCCGAGGCCGTCGCCAATATGTTCATGGTGCTGTACTACCAGGCCGAGACGGGCCGGACCACGCGGGACGACTTCCGCCAGGCCCTGGATGCGGTGCGGCAGTCACTCACCGCGTAGGCTCGCGCACCAGGAACAGCAAGGGCGGCCGGTGGCCGCCCTTGTCGTTTTCGGGCCTGCATCGCCGGAAGCGACGATGCGCGCCGGCGTGCTCGAGCATCGCCAGATCGAGCGACGACGGCCGCCCTGCACCCTTTCCCTTGGCGTGGATCTCGCATCGTCATTTCCGGCGATGAGATCCACCTGCAGCATCGCCAGAAATAGCGATGCTGGCCAGCTTCGCTATTTGATGCCGTGCATGGCCCGCACACATGCCGCAACTTCGCGGGCGTGCTGGATGCAGGCCGGGGCGGCCGTGGCTTCGGCATCGGCCAGGAACGCGGCTATGGCTTCGACGGTTTGCAAGTCCTCGGACAGCAGCTCACGGCCAACGGCCGGGGCATCCACCCATTCGCGCTGCTCCGGCGGCAATGGATACTGACCGGATGCTTCGGCTTCGGCCAGCAGCTCATCAAGCGTGTAGCGCACCCGGTCGGCCGAGACGGCGCGGGCCGGGTCGGCTTTCAGCGCGTCATGGGCCGGGCCGGCCTTCTCATGCAGCCAAGTTGCCAGGCTCTTCGGGTCAATCATCGGCCGGCCTCATCGAACAGCGCCGGCAAGCGTTCCAGGTCATCGACCGAATACCCACGGAAGCGGCCGGCCAGCAGCTCGCCCAGCTCGGCCAGCGTCAATCCAAGAGCCACCGCCGCTTGGTCGTTCGACAACTGCCGCGCCGTGATGGCCTGGCTGATCTTGGTTACGAGCGTGGCCTTGGCCTGCATTTCGTCGGCGTCGGGGCGGCCCAGATCGGCATAGACGTTCGTGCTGCCTTCATCAATTTCCGGCGTGTCGTCGGCGTTCAGGTCGGCGAACAGGGCTTCGACGGAATCGAACCGCTTCAAGCCGCCCCGTCGGGCTTCTTCAATTGCTTCCTCGGTTTCCTTCTTGCCCATCGCATACCTCACGCTGATTGTCTTGCCCGGCTTATTGAAGCTGTCACATTGAGCTAGGCGCATATAGATTGCACTTTATTAAATGCGCCTGCCTGGCTATAGTGGGCGCACTTAGGTATACCCAAGCGCGCTATGTCCAATGTCATCAAGTTCCCCAAGAAGGTCGAGCAGCCCGCCGCGCCTGAGCCGGTGCAGCCTGCCCCAGCTTCCGTGCCTGGCGTTCAGAAGGTTGAGGGTCAGGGGCTGTTGGCCGGCCTAGTCAAGTTCGTATGGATGGCGACGGTACTGGTCTGGCCGATCCTCAGATGGGTGGTGTCCCTTGAGGTGTTGTTCCAGCTCCTGCGGATGTTTTACCACTGGCACACGCCGGGCATGCATGTCGGCTGGACGTTCCTGCTGCACTTCGCCGTGCTGACCGCGCTCACCTACTTTGTCTCCGTCTACAAGCCGAAGGGGTTTTGACATGAATGCCATCCCAATGATGGCGCGGGTCTATCTGCGTGTCAGCACAGACGTGCAGGATTTGGAGCGCCAGGAGGGATCATCACGGCCGCGAAGGCTGCCGGGTACTACGTCGCCGGCATCTACCGCGAGAAGGCATCCGGCGCGCGCGCCGACCGGCCCGAGCTGCTGCGCATGGTGGCCGACCTGCAACCGGGAGAGGTGGTTATCGCCGAGAAGATCGACCGGATCAGCCGCCTACCGTTGCCCGAGGCCGAGCGCCTGGTGGCCTCGATCCGGGCCAAGGGCGCGCGCCTGGCCGTTCTTGGCGTAGTCGATCTATCCGACTTGGCGGCCGAGGCCCAGGGCGTTGCCAAGATCGTTCTGGAGTCCGTCCAGGACATGCTTTTGAAGCTGGCCCTCCAGATGGCCCGTGACGACTACGAAGACAGGCGCGAACGCCAGCGCCAAGGCATCGAGCTGGCGAAGGACGCCGGCAAGTATCGCGGCCGCCGCGCTGACCCGAAGCGCCATGCTCAGGTTATTGCGCTGCGCAAGTCCGGCCACAGCATCACCAGGACGGCCGAGCTGGCCGGGTGCAGCCCATCCCAAGTCAAACGGATATGGGCCGTCGAAGTGAGCCAGGCCGAGGCGGTGCGCATGGGGGCCTTCCGCGAGGACGCATTGACCGAGGCTGACGCGATGGCGGCTGCCGACCAGGAGGGCACGAAAGTATGAGAAACGGACACTACTCCTTGCCCCCGCTTCGTCCCGAGCTGCAAGCAGCGTGTGACGAGATGCACGCCAAGGAAGATTATTTCGCCTACGCCGCGTGTCGCACCCATGACGGCCAAGCGTGGGAGGTGAACTACAGGGTGGGCGGCATGTGTTTCGCGCTCGACGGTCAGTATCCCGACCGCGACGAAGCACTGGCCGCCGGCGCGGCCTAGCTGCTGGAGCAGATCAACCGCGAACCGACCGACGATGAGGTGGCCTACCGGCGACTATGGGAAAGCCAGGGGGCTTTCATGCAGAGATCGACGGCAGATCGCAGTTCATAAAACGGTGGTTTTCTGGACACGCAGGAGTGCCCCGTAGTCTCATCGCGAGCAGCCCGCACTGCTTAAGAAAATTCGCTGATAGCGAAATTTCTATTGACTGAGGCGAAATCGTTTGATAGAGTCCAACCTGAGGCTGACAGAGACAACTGTCGATTCAGAGGAGTGCTTCGGTGCTCTGTGAGGTCGTAAGACCTCGACCACTCGCCTGGCCCACTGCTGCTGGGAGTACGCCGCCCGCCGGATGCTCGTAGCCCTGCGCCGCCGGTGCGAGCCTGCCCGAGACGACACCGGGCAGGCGTTAGAGAAGTGAAGGGGTACAAGCCGCCGTTTGCTCTGCTTGGTTACGGACGACAGCCACGGCCCCACGCAATCCCGCGTGGGTGTCGGTTGGTGTAGCCAAGGAGAACTGTCATGAAAAGTGACGTTCAGAAGCCTCCCAAACGGCGAGCGCTGAAGAGTCTATGGTCATGGCTGACGCGTCCCGGCACTATTCGACTGGCCTTTGCGCTGGTTCGTTTGGTGTCGGAGATTGCGAAGGTTATGGACAAGTTCTAAGGCTCTTCGGCACCCCTTCTCTTTCAAATCGGATACTGGACGGAAAATGTTAAACCGAGCACTGAGATTACTGAGGACTTACCACCAACTGACGCAGGTCGAGTTGGCGAAGCGTCTTGGCATCTCGAACTCGTACTTAAGTGAACTTGAAAGCGGTGACAAGACCCCGCCACTAGACCTGCTGGACAAGTATTCGGACATCTTCAAGATGCCCACATCTTCAATCCTACTGTTCTCTGAATCTCTGACCGGAGAGGGGCGGCGCAGTGGCAAGTTGCGCGTGGGGGCGGCAGACAAGATTCTTCGCTTGCTGGAATGGCTTGAAGAGCGCGATGCAATCCAAAAACCTGCATAAACGCTATCCCCTCGAACGGTCGCCTCTCTATCGGCTGCGCGGCAAGGGCAAGTTCGAGACCGTTCTCGGCGTGCAGTGGGATGCTGTACCTAAGCTGTTGGACATCAAGCACTACCGCGTTTGGATAAATGAAAAGGGCCGCGAGATTCAAGCGCCCCATGGTTGGCTTGCCCAAGTTCATCGGCGCATCGGGGAACTGCTGGGTCGGATAGAGCTTCCCGACTATGTCTATTCGCAGAAGGGGCGCTCCTACGCTGACAATGCCCGCGCTCACAGGGGTGAAACCCCATTGGTCAAGACTGATATCAGCCGCTTCTACCCCAGCGTGACCCGGCAAGCGGTGTTCCGTATGTTTGTTGATGACTTTGAGTGTGCGGTTGATGTGGCGCACCGGCTTGCTGATGTGTGCTGCTACAAGCAGGCGCATCTCCCCACCGGGAGTGCCCTCAGCGGGCGGGTGGCGTTCTTTTCAAAGCGCCATATGTTCGACGAAATTGCCGATGCGGCGCAAGGCGTTGGTTGCAAGATGACCGCCTATGTGGACGACGTGACTATCTCGGGTGCGGCGGCCACCAAGTCCCTGCTCGGCACAGTACGCCAAACCATCGGGCGTCATGGTCTACGCACGCGGGGGCGGAAGTCCAAAACCTACGCCAGCGGTGCGGCTAAATCCATTACCGGGGCAGTGGTGGTTCGAGACGAAGTTCGATTGCCAAACACCCGCCACTTGAACATTCACCGTGCCCGTCAAGCGGTGGCGGTGGCAGCTCCGGCCGAGCAGGATCAGGCGCGGCGGGTGTTGGCTGGACGATTGCAAGAAGCGCGACAAGTTTTGGGGAAAGGGTGACCGCTTTGAAAGCTTCGCTTCGACAAATTCGTGGGCCGTGGGATGACGGGTGGGTGCTGGACAAGCACACCCTGCAAAGCGTTTATCTTGGGGATGACGAACATGGCCATGCACGCTTTGATACGACCCGCACCGAGGTAGGCGAGGCCACGTATCAACTCAAGTACCGCAGCGATTGGGCACAGGTAAAGCCGCTCGCGCAGGCCATTGCCGAGCACATCTGCCCGAAGCTGGCCAACGTGGGGTTCATCGTCCCGATGCCGGCATCGAATCCGCGCCATCGGCAGCCTGTCACCGAAGTAGCCAATGAGCTGGGTGCACTTGTGAAGGTGCCTGTCTTCGACAGCCTGCTGGTGAAAGCTGCGAATGGGAAGTCCCTCAAGGACCTGCACACCAAGGATGAGAAGATCGAAGCGATCGGCGACAGCTTCAGCGTAAACGATGGTATCCAAGGCAACGGTCCCTGGAACGTGCTCGTCGTCGATGACTTGTTCCACACCGGGGCGTCAATGGAGGCCGCTTGCAAAGTGCTGCGTGCGTACCCGAAGGTACGGAAGGTCTACGTAGCCGCACTGACTTGGAGATGAAGATGACTACGCGAGTTTTCATTGCTGGTTCGATGAACATCAAGCACCTTGATCCGAAGGTCAAGGAGCGAATCGACAACATCGTCGCCCAAGACTTTGAGGTGGTGGTGGGCGATGCTGACGGAGCCGACACCTCGATCCAGCAGTACCTGGTCAACCACGGTACGACGAGGGCAATCGTTTTCTGTAGCGGTGAGCGGCCCAGAAACAATGTGGGGCATTGGCCTGTTCAATGCGTCGAGACAAGTCACTCGCAGGGATCGCGTGCGTTCTTCACCGCCAAAGACATCCGCATGGCCGAGGTTGCTGACATCGGTTTGATGATCTGGGACACCAAGAGCACGGGTACTCTCAGCAACGTCATCGAACTTTTGGCGCGCAAGAAGAAATCTGTCGTATTTGTGAATAAGGCTAAGCTCTTCAAGAACGTCGCCACAGTCGAACAGCTCGAAGAACTACTCTCTTTCATGTCGGAACATGCCAAGCAGAAGGCCGACGAGAAGATTAGGCTGTTTTCTCGGATCGACGCGCTTAAGCATGAACAGATTCAGATGTTTGCTTGATTGACAAAGGGAGGGGGAATGCAGTTCAGAGAAGTACCGCAACATGACATTTCACTCGGAACGCATCAGCGAGCGGATGGGCAGAGGTTCAAGCTGACGGCGCGATTGTTTGAGTTGCCAGCCGAATACGACTACTGGCAAGCGACCTATGACGCGAAGCATGATGAGTGGGGACACCTTCGCTTTGTGCTCACGGTTCCCAAGAAGATCGCCGCAACCTTGGACTTTGCCCGCGCCATCGTCTCTGGGGCTGCATCCGAGCAGGTCAAGTCATGCCTGAATAGCGCAACACAGAGCGGGCGGGATCTGGCCCCATGCTTCGCGCTGGATGGCTGGGTGTTGATTTAAGTTGAACTTAGCGTCACGAAAGCGTATGGTATTTTTCATGGTACGCATCCATGTATGACTGTTCAACTCATTGTTTTTATTGAATTATTTTGTGCAAAACACAATCGAGTGGGAGTAGGCAGGCGAAACCCTGAAAGCCTGATAAATCGATGTCTTTTGGCTTGGGGAAAGGGCAACGATAACAAAGTAGCCAGCGCGGCTCGTGCCTATTCCCGCAGCAAGACCGCAGGGGATTACGGCGCGAAAATGGCGCGCTTCGCCAAAGGCAAACCAACGCCTGAAGTGATCCCCGCGCCAAGAGCGCGGGAAACTACAAGTTCACGTTGATTTACTCATCAAACCCGAAGTTTTGCACTTTCAACGTCCGGCAGTTTTCGGACACTGTGCGGACAACTTGTTGCGAGAGCCCGTCGGGCGATTGCACGTTCACTTCGAGCGACACTTCCACCTGCGCTCCATTGGCGGACGTGAGGTGGCTGATGACCTCCTCGACGAGTTTCTGGACATCGCGCCCGATACGTGTGGTGTCGAGCGGAGCAGACATATAAAAGTGCGTGTTTTTCAGCTGCGCGGTTGTGGGCGGTTCGTGAACCTCAAACCCGCCGGTATTGCCACCGATCGGCGGGTAGTAGGTCGGAGTACCGCCATCGCCTTCCGTGCTTGCGGGATTGGCTGCGCCGATTCCTGTACGCCCAGACTGCGCGGTTCTTGCCACCGCTTCTGCCTGACGCTTCGCCTCGTCGTCGGCAATCTGCTTCCGGGCGACAGGGAGTTTCACCAAATATCCGGAACGCTCCACGATGCCAACATACTGGTTGAACTTCAGGTCAAGGTAGCGGTTGCCGTCAAAACCGGCGGCAAAGGCGAAATACTCGGTAGAGTGAATACCCGTCTGGATTGCGTCCATCAGCACGTTTTCATTTGCCAAGCGCGGGAGGTAGCAGTAGGTGCAAAGGTACTCCCACAGCTTCTTGAGGGCGATGTGGTCGTCGTTCTTCCAAAGCACGTTGTCCAGCTCCATCAAAAGCAACGCTGGCGCCCACTTCGTCACGATTTGCTCGTTCTGGAGCATCTTCTTGGCGGCTTTTGCGATGATGCTGTCGGTGCCGCCGCTGATGCGGATGGTGTCCCAGACGATGGTTTTCATATCCGTGTTCTTGTCGATGTATGGCACGAGCAGCCAACAGTAGGCCTCCTTGATTTGGTCGTCCACTGTGCGGTTCGCGCGGCTGAGGTTGTTGTCGGTCTCGCGGTTTTGCGCCGCGTCGAGGTTCAGGTCTTCGCTGTCCTCTTTGATGGACTTCCAAGCGAGGTAGCGGCGCACCGTCTGCTTGAGGGAGTTCATCAGGTCTTGTTCCGGCGCGATGAACGC
>JAIRPF010000095.1 GCA_031257115.1 Accumulibacter sp. | reverse complement strand
AGCGCCGCCGGATTGACCGCGCATTCCGCGCGGCCGCGCAGCAGCACGTCGACGACGTTGCGGGCGACGATTCTCGAAACGTTGCCCGCCGATTCGACCGAAGTCGCCGCCAGGTGCGGGGTGAGCGTCGCGCCCGATTTCCGAAGAGGGGAATCGGACGGCAAGGGTTCCGGATCGAAGACGTCGATGGCCGCCCCGGCGATGGCTTTGTCACGCAAGGCCGCGCATAGCGCCAGCTCGTCGACGAGCGCCCCGCGCGCCGTGTTGATGAGATAGCCGCCGCGCTTCATCAGGCCCAGGCGGCGCGCATCGATGAAGCGCTCGGTCCTTGCGTTCAACGACAGCGCCAGGATCAGGAAATCGGCCTGCGCGCACACGTCGTCGGCGGAAAACGCCAGCGTGACGCCGTTGATCGCCGCCCATGCGCGGTCGGGCGCGGCGTCGAAGGCCACTATCCGCACGCCGAAGCCAGACAGCAGCTCGACGATGCGCCGGCCGACATTGCCGAGGCCGAGGATGCCGACGGTCTTGCCGGACACTTCGTGCCCCGGCGTTCGCTCCCAGCGTCCGGACTGGAGGATGTCGATATGCCGGTCGATCGAACGCGCCGCGACGAGCATGAGCGCCACGGTCAATTCGGCGACGGCGTTGCGGTTGGCTCCAGGCGCGTTGGCCACGAGGACGCCGTGTTCCGTGGCCGCTCCGATGTCGATGGCGTCGAGGCCGGTGCCGTGCATGTGCACGAGGCGCAGGCGGTCGGCGACCGCGAAGACGGTGGCGTCGACCGTGTCGTTGCCGACGATGAGCGCGTCGAAACCGGCGATCCTGGCGGCGATTTCGGCGGCGTCCGGCGACGGTTTCGGGCACCACGCGACTTCGATGCCGTTGGCCGCCAGCAGATCCAGGGCTTCCGGGGCCGCGCGCCCGAATGACTTGGAGGTGACGAGAACTTTCATGGCCGATCCCTTTCCTGAAGATCGATTTCACGCAGCGCCCCGACGAGCCGGGAATAGCCGCGGTATATCCGTTCATAGCGTTCCGCGTTTTCCGGATCGGGGCGGAAAGACGCGCAGGCGCGCGGACCGCCGGCAAAGGCAAGGGCTTCGATCGCCCCAAGACTGTGCAGCGCGAGGATCGCCGCGCCGGCGATCGAACCCTCGCCATCTTCGGGGACGCACAGTTCGCGGTTCAGGACATCGGCCAGAATCCGGGGAATGACCGGCGAACGGGAAAGTCCGCCGGTCAACACGACGGATAGCGTCGCGGCCAATTCCCGCTGCATGATGTCCATGATCGCGCGCAGATCGAAGGCGACGGATTCGAGCATGGCGCGCGCGATGTGTCCGGCGCCGTGATCCGCCGTCAGGCCGTAGAGCGTCCCCTTGAGCCGTCCGTCCCAATAGGGGGAACGCGCCTTGCGCAAATAGGGAGGAAAATAAAGCCCGTCGGCTCCCGGAGCGGTTTCGCCCACCAAGCGGTTCATCAGCTCATAGGCCTCGTCTTCCGCCAGCCGGCCGCCGCCGATCACCTTCGTTCCCAGCCACTCGTAGGCGTTGCCGGCATTGGTGACGATGCCGCCGGACGTCCAGAGGTCGTCGGTCAGGCAGAAGCACCAAAGGCTCGCGCCTTCGTCCAGCCGGGGCGCGTCGGTCAGGCAGCGCACGGCCCCGGATGTACCGAGATCGATGTTGGCCGATCCGATCGTCGACGCGCCCGATCCGAGATTCGCCAGCGGCCCGTCGCCGCCGCCGAGGAACACGGTGACGCCATCCGGCAGACCGCAGGAAGCCAGGGGCGAATCCGCCTTCAGCGTGAATGGCTTTGTTCCCGAGACCGGTATCGACAGCTTGTCGGCGTCGATCCCCAGGAAGGTGAGCGCGCGGGTGCTCCAGCGGTGGTTGCGAATGTCCAGCATCCCGGTCGCCGAGGCCATCGAGTAGTCGACCGCCCACTCGCCGATCAGCGGATGGGTCACGTATTCCTTGATCGATACGAAGCGCCTCGCCGCGCGATGGATGCGTGGCGCCTCTTGCCGCAACCAGGCGATCTTGGCGAAAGGGAAAATCGAATTCAACGGACAGCCGGTTTCCGGGTAAAGCCAGCGGTCGCCGAATTCCCGCTTCGCCGCCTCGGCCTGGGCCTCCGCCCGGCCATCCGACCAGAGGATGTTCCACGTCAGGGGCTTGCCGTCCCGGTCGAGCGCGATCACGCCGTACAACTGTGACGAGAAACTCATGGCCGCGATCCCGCCGGGTTCGGCGTCCGGTTGGGAAAGGCAAAGAGCGATGGCCCGATAAACCCCGGCGCGCACCAGATCGGGATCCTGTTCCTCGAAATAGGGCGCCGGGCGTATCGTCGAATAACAGATACGCGCACGCGCATGGACGGCGCCCGCCGCGTCGTAGACCATCGCGCGGACGGACGACGTGCCGATGTCGACGGCGAGCACTCTGGTCAGGGATGAAGTCATGAATACCGCTCCTCAGTTTGCGTACAGCTTGAAAAGCTGCCTGGGCACATAGGTGATGATTTCCGGAAAGATCACGGATAGGAGCAGGGCGGCATAGACCGCGACGATATAGGGCAGGAGTTCCCTGACCACCCGGCTCAGCGAGCTTTGCGACATCGAGCACCCCAGGTAGATCAGCGTGCCGACCGGCGGCGTGACAAGCCCGGCCGTGAGCGTGGCGCAAAAGAACACGCCGAAATGAATCGGATCGACGCCGAAAGCCGCCACCGGCCCGACGAAGATCGGCGTCAGGATCAGGATCGCCGGCGTGAGGTCCATGATCATGCCGACGATGAACAGGATGCCGAAGGTCACGGCCATGAAGGCCATCGGTCCGTGGATGGCTGTCACCAGCGCCTCGGTCACCTGCTGCGGCACGCGCTCGTAGGTGAGTATCCAGCCCACGGCGGTTGCCGCGCCGACGATCGCCATGACCGCGGCCGAGCCTTTCATGGCCGTGGCGGTCATCGACGGCAGATCGCGGAGCCTGAATTCCCTGTAGATGAAGGTGCCGACGAACCAGGCGTAGACCACGGCCATCGACGCGGTCTCGGTCGGCGTCATCAGCCCCGAAGTGATACTGACCATGATCAGGAAAGGAAAAACCAAGGCCCAGGCGATGCCGCGGGTATTGCCGAAATCCACCTCGGAGACGTTGACGCCCCAGCCTCGCCTCTTCGATACGATGTAGGCCACGGCCACCTCCCCCAAGAGGATGATCAGGCCGATGATGAATCCGCCGGCGAACAGGGCGGCCACCGAATCGCCAGTCGTCGAGCCATAGACGATCATTGGAATCGACGGCGGGATGACCGGGCCGACGACGCCCCCGGCGCCGATCGTCGCCACGCTGAAGGCGGGGGAATAGCCCTGCCGGACCATCGCCGGGTACATGATCGCGCCGATCGCCAGCATGGTGGCGATGGCCGAACCGTTGATCGCCGCGAAGACGCCGCAGGAAACCAGGGTGACGATCGCCAGACCGCCCGGAATGCCTTTCACCAGCTTCGATACCGCCGCGATGATGCGGCGCGTCATGCCGCCGCCGTTCATGATCTCGCCGGCGAGAATGAAGAAAAACATCGCGGTCAGGCCGAAGTTGTCCATGGAAACCATGAACTTCTGCGCGAAGACGATGAAGTCGATGCCCTTGAGCGAGAGCATCGCCACGGCCGCCGCCGCGAGCGACAGGACGACCGGCACTCCGGCGGCGAAGAGGACGCCGAAAAAACCCAGATAGAGGAACAGGGTGCTCACGGCCGCCTCCCCGCCGAACGGCCGGCAAGGATCGTCACGAGATGCCATGCGCCGATGGCAACCCACACGGCGCCGGCGACGACGCCCGGCCACATGAACAGTGAAGTCGACAGATTGGTCGCCGGCAGGGGAACATCCCCGGTCATCAGCGTGAAGCGCCCGCCGTAAAAGGCAAGCATGCCGCCGACGACGATCAGGCAAAGCCCGGTCGCCACGCGATGGATGGTGTTGAAGGCCCCCGGAATCCGGGACAGGCTGTCGAAGCCGATGTGTTCATTGCGTATGAATCCGCCGGTGATGGCGATGAACATCGCCAGCACGAAGAACAGTCTGATGATCTCTTCCGACCAGACGATCGACGAGCCGAACACATAACGCATGACGGAATTGCCGAACATCAGCAAGGTCATCGCCACGCCGAGAACGGAATAAACGGCGACTTCCAGACGCCGCCCGGCGGACATTCCACCGGATTTCCCATTGCTCATCGCTACCTCCTCCCCTCATTCGTTTGGCTTGCGGAAATGCCGGGAATGGGCTTTGACGCCTGAAGCCCATCCCGGAACTTTCTATTTGGCGGCTTCCAGCACTTCCTTGAGGGTCGACGCATAGGCGGCGCCGTACTCCTTGTTGGCCCATTGGAAAGCGGGTTCGGCGGCCTTCTGGAAAGCGGCTTTCTCGGCGTTGGTCAGGGCATAGACCTGCGACTTTCCGGCAATCTCGTCGATGTAGGCTTTTTGCTGGTCGCGGCCCAATTGGCGCTGCCACGCGCGCATCTCGTGAACGGTATCGCGTATCTGCTTCTGGACATCGCCCGGCAGCCTGTCCCATCTCATTTTCGAGTAATAGACCGGAACGGCCGAATAAACGTGATCGGTGATGGAAACGTACTTCTGCTGCTCGTAAAACTTGTTGGTGGCGATCAGCGAAAGCGGGTTTTCCTGCCCATCGACCAGCTTCGTCGCCAAGGCGTTGTAAATCTCGGTAAACGGCAGCGGCGTCGGGTTGGCGCCCAGGTCGTCGAAATACTTCATGTGCAGGCGGTTCTGCTGCGTGCGCAGCTTGAGTCCTTTCAGGTCCGCCGGCGATTTGATCGGACGCGTGTTGTTCGTGATCTGGCGAAATCCATTTTCCCAGAACGTGAGTCCGACCAGCCCTTTCGCTTCCAGGCCCTTCAGCAGCTTGTCTCCGGCGGGACCGTCCAGCACCTTGTCCGCCTGCGCTTCGTTGACGAAGATATAGGGCGTCTCCAGGACGTAGTAAATCGAATTCAACTGGCCGAGCGGGCCGGTCGTCGTCAAAAGCATGTCGGTCATGCCGGTCTGGAGCTGCCCGACGATCTCGCCCTCCGATCCAAGCTGGCCGCCCGAAAAAACCTGGACTTCGTATTTGCCGTCCAGGCTTTCGAGACGTTTCTTGAACTCCAGCGCGCCCTCATGGATGGGGCCGCCAGCCGTTCCATAGGCGACCTTGATCACTATCTTCTCGGCGGCTTGCGCCGAAACACAGGGGATTCCAAGCAACGACAACGATACTACCAACAAAGTGCTTTTCAACATGGCAACCTCCTCTTTATCGTGGATAACAACGCTCTTGACCGAAGCGCGATGCGGCTCGCTCCAGATTTTTCATCGATGTTGCGAAACAATTTGTAGTAATACTACTATAAATTTCGCCGATGTCAACAAAATTATTTTAATTTTTGTTTGTTGTATGGCTTGCATCGTCAAGTTCCTTGAAATAACTTGTTCACAGCGAATTTTGGAGTACAGGCCCGCCATGCTTTAACGTAGTAATACTACAATATTGAGAGGTCAAGATAACGCGGCGCGCCCTGCCACCTTGCCGCCAACGCGATTTCGCGCGCGTTTTTCCCTGTCCGGTAGCGAACCACGACGCTCAGGAAGTTTGGGCGTGGCGCTGTCGCCCGCCTGGAGCCGCGCCTTATCCTTGAATGGCGTCCGCTATCATGAAGTCGAAAATGCCGGTTTCCCGTTATTCGACCTCGGCGCCGTTTGGCCAAAGCGCGACAGGTGTTCTCTCGCCAATCCGTTCCATGAATCGGTCATGGATGCGCATGGAGGACGACGCGAGGCGATGACCGCGCCGACAGAACGCAATCCCATGCCGTTCCGGATCGAGCGGGTCACGATCAGGTGGCCACAAGGGCCACCTGCTATCCGTTTTTCACCAACTCTTACTTCGCGGCAAGAATGTCGCGCGTATCGCGCGCGATCACCAGTTCTTCGTTGGTCGGCACGACCAGAACCTTGATCGGCGAGTCGGCGGTGGAAATCAGCGTTTCCTTGCCACGCGAATCGTTGGCCGAAACATCCAGCTTCACACCGAGCAGGGTCAGCCGTTCGATGACCATCGCCCGGAACGCGATGTCGTTTTCCCCGATGCCGCCGGTGAACACGATGGCGTCGACGCGGCCCAGCAGGATGGCGTAGGCGCCGATGTATTTGAGCGTGCGGTGCAGCAGCACGTCGACGGCCAGTCGGGCGCGGGCGTTGCCTTCCGCGGCGGCCTTGTGCAGGTCGCGCATGTCGGAACTGACGCCGGAAATGCCTTGCAGGCCGGATTTCTTGTTGAACGCGTTGTCGATGTCGGCGAGCGACATGCCGGCGTTGGCCGCGAGGTAGGGCGGAATGCCGGCGTCGACGTCGCCGCAGCGCGTGCCCATGACGATGCCTTCGAGCGGAGTCATTCCCATGCTGGTGTCGTATGACTTGCCGTTTTTGACCGCGGTAAACGACGAGCCGTTGCCCATGTGGCAGGTGATGCAGTTGAGGGCGTCCCCGGCGATGCCGAGGATCCGGGCCGCGCGTTCGGCGACGAAGCGGTGCGAGGTGCCGTGGAAGCCGTAGCGGCGCACGTGGTATTTCTCGTACCATTCGTAGGGCAGCGCGTAGATGTAGGATTCCGGCGGCATGGTGGCGTGGAACGAGGTATCAAACACGCCGACGTTGGGAACGCCCGGCAGCGCCTTCTGCATGGCCTCGATGCCGGTGATGTTGGGCGGATTGTGCAGCGGCGCGAGCGGAATGTTTTCCTTGAGCGCGTCGATCACCGCGCCGGTGACCAACACCGAGCCGGAGAATTTTTCGGCGCCATGCACCACGCGGTGGCCGATGGCGGCGATGTCGGAAAGCGACCCGATGACTCCGACGCGCGGATCGATCAGCTTGTTCAGCACTTTCTTGATCGCCGCCTCGTGATCGGCGATGTCGGACGTTTCCCTGATTTTCTCGCCACCGGCCGGCTCATAGGCCAGGACCGAATCCTTCATGCCGATGCGCTCGACGAGACCCGCCGCCACCCGGCGCTCGTCGGACATGTCCAGCAACTGGTACTTGAACGACGAACTGCCGCAATTCAAAACGAAGACGAACATTGTTTTCCCTGAAATGACCAAGGCGGCGCCCAAGGAACGCCGCCGCGTTTTTGCCCACCAAAATCGCCAGCCCATTTTCGCGCGTTCATCGCGCAACCACGGGAGGCTCCATGCCGCTCGAAACCGACCTGTGCATTATGGGGCACAAGCCCCGGTTCGCGCAATCGCGGCACGGACCACGCATGGCTTGAAACGCGGGCGTCCCGTCCGCCTCGTTGGTTAGCTGTGCGGATCCCTGGAAGCCCCCTTCGACACGACATTTTCCGTCAGTCGGCTTATGCCGTTTGGTGCTTCCATCCTGAGGGAGGTGGCTCGCGGCGAAGCCACGAATCGAAGGGAATCGGGCGATTGGATTTCAGGCGCGAATGGTTGATGAACGAACTGGATTTCGGCGTTCGCGGGAATGACGGTTTCTGTTTTTGTTTGTGTGCTTGGGGAATTCGACCGCCGGACTCCTTCCGTCACGCCTTCGGCGTGACACCCCCCTCAAGAAGGAGGTTTTGTTTGCGGCGCTTCGCGCCGGAAAATACGTTTCTGGATTCCCGCGTTCGCGGGAATGACGAGGGTGGTTCGTTGTTTTTCGTCGTGCCCGTCGTGTTCGTCGTGGTTACTGCTTTTTGCTCTTGTCTTTCGCCAGCCCTCCGTGATCAAAGTTTTTGGAAAGAAAGCGGTCATCGCCTGAATCGAATCCGCCCCAAAAGATTCTTTGCCCTCAAGGAACCCTGGCGGACGGCATGCGCGACAGGATGAGCGCCGCCTTGGCGGCCAGGGCGGGGGCGGCGCGGTTGCGGTCGTAGAAGCGTGGATTGGGGGTCATGGCCGCCAGACGCGCCGCCTGTTTCGCGTCGAGGCGCGCGGCGGCGATTCCGAAATAGTGGCGCGCTGCCGCCTCGGCGCCGAATACGCCGTCGCCCCATTCGATCACGTTGAGATAGACCTCGAAAATGCGCCGCTTGCTCCAGACGCTTTCGATCATCAGCGTGATGACGGCTTCCTCGGTCTTGCGCCAGGGCGTTTTTTGCGGAGACAGGAAGAGATTCTTGGCGAGCTGCTGGGAGATCGTCGATCCGCCAGCGACGATCTTGCCGCGCCGCGCGTTTTTTTCCAGGGCTTTCTGGATGCCGTTCCAGTCGAATCCGTCGTGCCGGACGAACAGGTCGTCCTCGGCGGCGATCAGCGCGCGCTTGAGATGCGCCGAGATGCGGTCGTAGCCGACCCAGCTCTTTTTCAGCCGCGCCTTCGGATTTCCGGCTTGCAGTTCGGCCAGGCGGATTTCCATGAAATGCGTCATGTCCGGGTCGACCCGGTTCCACCAGAGCACCCAGCCGAACAGCCACGCCTGATGGAGCAGGATCAGGCCAAGCAGGCCGAGCAGCAGGCGGCGAACCCAGCGCGCGACGAACGCGGCGGCGGCGTGCGGCGCGCCGGTCATGCCTTTTTCGGAAGGCGTTCCGCGACCGGCGCGCAATCCGGACGCACGCCGCGCCAGACGAAAAACGATTCGGCCGCCTGTTCGAGCAACATGCCGAGTCCGTCCGAGACCGTCCCGGCGGCCTGTTCCCTGGCGAAAACGCGGAACGGCGTCTCGCCCAGGCCATACGTCATTCCATACGCCAGGCCGCCCGGCGCGAAAATTCCCGGCGGGAGCGGCGGCATCGCGCCGGAAAGGCTCGCCGAGGTGGCGTCGATGACGATGTCGAATCGCCGACCGGCGAGATCGCCGTAGCCGCAGCCGGCCACCGGCCCGGCCGGGGCAAACCGTTCGGCCAGCGAACGCGCGCGCGCCGCCGCGCGGTTGGCGATGGTCAGGGATTCGGGGCTTTCTCCGAGCAGCGGGCCGATCACGCCGCGCGCCGCGCCGCCGGCGCCGAGCAGCAGGACGCGCCGGCCCCGGACCGGCTGGCGCAGTGCGATCGTGATGTCGCGCAGCAGGCCGACGCCGTCGGTGTTGTCGCCGATCACTCCGTCCTCGCCGAACGTCAGCGTGTTGACCGCGCCCGCCTGCCGGGCGCGCGGCGTCAGCCGGGTCGCCAGGCGATACGCTTCGCGCTTGAATGGCAGGGTGACATTGGCCCCCTTGCCGCCCTCGGCGACAAAGGCGTCGACGGCATCGGCGAAGCCATCGACCGGCGCGAGGATCGCCCGGTACTCGATGTCCTCGCCGGTCTGCCGCGCGAACGCTGCGTGGATGAACGGCGACAGGCTGTGCCCGATGGGATTGCCGAAAACGCAGTATTTGTCGGTCATCGACACGCTCCAATCCGGGCTGGCCCGGCAATTCCGATCACGGCGATCACGACGGACACAACGAAAAACGAAAACATTTTCAGAGGGTTTTCGTTGTGGTCGCCGTGTCCGTCGTGATTGGAAAGATTTTGTCCTTCTCCGTGATTTCGGTGGCTAGCGCGTTTTTGAATCAGACACTCACGAATTCCCGTCATTCCCGCGCAGGTGGGAATCCGGTTCGCTGTCTCCGGCCTGGATGGCCGCGAATTCAAAGGATGCGGCGCTTCGCGCCGGAAGGTACGCGCTGGATTCCCGCGTTCGCGGGAATGACGGGAATGACGGGAATGCGCAGGCGCCGGGTTTTCGCCCGCGCGGAAATGACGGAATGGGCAGGCGCCAAATTACCGCCTGCGTAGACTTGCGGCGCTTCGCGCTGGCGGGTTTGGTTGAAGGGAATATCCACCGCGCATCTCGTTCGCTTTTTCGCCTTTC
>JAIRPF010000093.1 GCA_031257115.1 Accumulibacter sp. | reverse complement strand
ACACTCTGTACCTACAACACGATCTTCCGTTCGTTCCCGCCTGTAGGTCGCTCCGGTTACTGTTTCGCTCCGTGAGGCAGGCGCTTCCGGGCGGTCAGACCTCCTCCGGGCCGGTTGAGCAGATCGAGCCTTCCTCCGTGCAGGCGGGCGACGCGCTCGACGATGGCCAGGCCGAGGCCGGAGCCGGCGGCGTCGGTACGGGCGTTTTCCAGGCGCGTGAAGGGCCGCCGCAGGCGGTCGATTTCGGCTTCGGGGATACCCGGCCCGCCGTCCATGACGTCGATGACGATCTCGCCGCCTTCGCGCCGGGTCGAAAGGATGAACGGCTCGGCGCCGTATTTGCGGGCGTTGTCGAGCAGGTTGGCGACGGCGCGGGCGAGCGCCTTGGGACGCGCGGGCGTCGCGGCGGGCAGCGCGCCCAGGTCGAGCCGCGGCGCGGCCGGCGCGCGCCAGTGGTCGGCGATCCGTTCGACGAGGGCGTTGATGTCGGTGTCGACCGGCGTTTCGTCGTTTTCGCCGCGCGCGTAATCGAGAAACTGGGAAATGATGGCGTCCATCTGCCCGATGTCGGCGATGGCGGCCTCGCGCGCGGCTTCGTCGGCGATCGACAGTTCGCTTTCCAGGCGCAGGCGGGCGAGCGGCGTGCGCAGATCGTGGGAAAGCCCGGCCAGCACGATGGCGCGTTCGGCGGCGTTGCGCTTCAGGTCGTCCGACATGCGGTTGAACGCCTCGGCCACCTGCCGCAGCTCGCTGGCGCCGGTTTCCCGCACGGGTTCCGGGTAGCGGCCCTGGCCGAGTATCCCGGCGGCGTCGGCCAAGGCGCGCAGCGGCCGGGTGACGCGGGAGACGGTCAGCCAGGCCAGGGCCAGCGCCAAGATCAGCGAAGCGGCGCCCCAGCCGAACCATCGCCACGGAACGAGTTCCCTGGCGCGCTCGCCGGGGAGCATCAGCCAGTAACCGCCGTCGTCGCCCTCGTTGCCGCCGTCGCCGTCGATCGAGAAGCTGACCCACACGCCGGCCAGCCCGTTGACCTCGCGGGCAAAGCGCGTGCGCGGGCCGAGCCGGCCGGCGGTGGATTGCTTCATCACGGCGAAGAACCAAGTGTCCGGCAACGGGACGACGGCGTCGCCGTCCTCGGCCGGGTACAGGCGGATGCCCTCGCTGTCCGCGAGATCCTGCAACAGCGCGAGACGCCGGCCCGGATCGGCGGCGACCAGCGCGGCGCGGGTCAGATTGACGACGCTCGCGGCGAGCTGCGCGAGACGCAGGGCGCGCGGCTCGCGTTCGGCGAAGTTGAACAGCGCGAACCACGTGCTCCCGGAAGCGAAAATCAACAGGCCGAAAAAGAGGAAAGTGCGCCCGAACAGCGTCCGCGGCGCGAATCGGCGCAACGCCGGCCCGATCACCGGGCCTCGCCGTCGGGAATGAACACGTAGCCGAAGCCCCAGACCGTTTGCAGGTAGCGCGGCGTGGCCAGGTCGGGTTCGATCAGCCGGCGCAGGCGGGAGACCTGCACGTCGATGGCGCGGTCGAGCGGGCCTTGTTCGCGGCCGCGCGCCAGGGCCATCAGGCGGTCGCGGGAGAGCGGCTGGCGCGGGTGTTCGAGCAGGACCTTGAGCACGGCGAATTCGCCGGTGGTCAGGGGCTGCGGCTCGCCGTCGCGCTTCAGTATCCGCGTGGCGAGGTCGACCTCCACGTTGCCGAAGGTGACGACCTTGTTTTCCATCGCCGGCCCGCCGGGCACGGCGCCCCGCCGGCGCAGCACGGCCTGGATGCGCGCGACCAGCTCGCGCGGGTTGAACGGCTTGGGCAGATAGTCGTCGGCGCCCATTTCCAGTCCGACGATGCGGTCGATCTCGTCGCCCTTCGCGGTGAGCATGACGATCGCCTGCTGCGGCTCGTTCGCGCGCAGCCGGCGGCAGATCGACAGCCCGTCCTCGCCGGGCAGCATGAGGTCGAGAACGATCATGTCGAAAGTCTCGCGCGCGAGCGCCTTGTCCATCGCGGCGGCGTTTTCCGCCACGCGGACGGCGAAACCCTGCTCGCTCAGATAACGGAACAGGAGATCGCGAAGCCGTTTGTCGTCGTCGACGATGAGGATCTTGCGCTTGCTCATGGAAACACCTCCGGGGAAGACCGAATCATAACCGAAAGCGCCGGTGGCCAAGGCTGGGGAGAGACCAAAGTTACCGGCGCGAAAGGTTGCGGGAATGGGCCTTCCCCTTGAAGGAGGTGGCTCGCGCAATGGCGCGTTTTTGCGTAGCGCGTTTTTGCGTAGCGCGTTTTTGAATCGAACGCCCGAAAATTTCCGCCACCGCCCGCGCACCCCCGTCATTCCCTCCCCCCGCCCCCTCTCCGTCATTCCCGCGAAAGCGGGAATCCAGGGCGTACACTCCGGCGCGTAGCGCCGCATCCTTTGAATTGAATTGGCAGCCCTTCGGGCTGGAGGCAAGGCGCGGGATTCCCGCTTTCGCGGGAATGACGAGGGGGGATGACGAGGGGCGGGGAGGGGAATAACGGCGGCGGAGGGGAATAACGGCGGCGGAGGCGGAGGGAAATAACGAAGCGGAGGTTCTC
>JAIRPF010000058.1 GCA_031257115.1 Accumulibacter sp. | reverse complement strand
GCTCCCGCCCGTACCGGGAAGTCGGCGCGGCGAGTTCCTCGCTATCGCCGCGCTCGGCGATCCAGCCGGCGCGCAGCGCGGGAAGCCCCCGCCGGATGTCGATCCCGGCCCGCGGATCGCCATACGGGCCGGAGCAGTCATAGACGAAGATCGGCGGATTCGGCTCCCCGCCGAAAGCCGTCGGCGTGTCGGCCTGGGCGATCTCGCGCATCGGCACGCGAATGTCCGGACGGCCGCCCTCGACGTAGACCCGGCGCGAATTGGGCAATGGCGCGACGGCGGCGGCGTCCACCCGCGCCGCGCCGGCCGTGAATTTTTCGTTGACGTCCATGATGTCTCCCCGCAAAACGGCGCATCCAGATACGCCGGAATCGAATGACACACGCAAGGGATGGCGAAGCAGGAACGAGAGAACGCGCGGGCGCGACGGCTTTCTTTCCCTACGACGGCATTACCCGTACAGGTTCAAGGGGACTGTCTCAGCTGCGCCGGAACCGCCTGGCGCGGCACCCCCAAAGAGCCTGCCTAAGTTAGCGGAAAACCCTCCTCCGGGCAAGCTCCCGTACCGAGCCAGCCCCATTGTTCACGAGGATGTCGAAACTGGAGATGGATTTGTAACCGGAAACGCGGGGCGAGAGCATGGCGAGGCCGTTCGGAGTTGTACCCGTCGAGCCAGTCGATCCGTTTCCGGTCAAAGGTTTGCGAACCGGGAACCGGGTGTCGGGTGCCGGGTGCCGGGTACCGGGTACCGGGTGTCGGGTACCGTGTACCGGAAATCGAATATCGGAAATCGAATATCGGAAATCAGCCCATCATCCCCCCGTCATTCCCGCGAAAGCGGGAATCCAGTTCCTTGTCTCCAGACCGAAGGGCTGCCAATTCAAAGGATGCGGCGCTACGCGCCGGAAGGTACGTTCCTGGATTCCCGCGTTCGCGGGAATGACGGGGGGACGGAAGTGGCGAAGGCGATGGTGACGGAAGCGGCGAGGGCGAACCCGATTTCCGCTCATCAAAGAAATGACGGGGACTTTTTCAGGGGTTCGCTTTTCGCTTTCTGTCTTTCGCCGTGCCCGTCGTGTTCGCCGTTGTCAGAACGTTTTTCGCTTTTCGCCGTGCTCTCCGTGACCCGCCCGGCCTCACGTTTCCAGCGCCGCCAGGGTGGCGGCGAGCAGGGCGGGGCATTCGGCGGTTTCCGCCGTCAGCCAGAATGGCGGTCCGGTCACGGCGACGCCTCGCGCGGCGTGACCTTGCGCGCGCCACTTTTCCAGACGGGCGGACGTCGCCGCCGGCAATTCCGCGTTCGTTGAACCCGCGACTTCCAGCCATTCGACCCGCGTTGGCCGTTCGGGCGGCGACAGTTCCGCGTTTTCCAGCCCGTTCGCCAGGCCGGGGGACAGTGTGTAGCCCGCGACTTCGACCGCGTGGCCCCTGACCAGTTCATCCTTCAGGCGCTTCACAGTCTCCGCGCCCTCGCCGGACATTATTTCAGCGGCGGCTTTCAGGCGCAGGAATTGCTGGAGTTGCGATTTTCCCGACGCGACGGGCTGCCAGAACAGCAAGCCGCCGACCGCGCCGCCGCGCCGCGCCGCCTCGGCGGCCACGAGACAGCCCGCGCGCAGGCCCCAGAACCACGGCGTCATTCCGGTCCGCTCGCGCAGCCAATCGCGGGCCAGGAGCGCATCGTCGATCCAGTCCGGCCACGAGGCGTCGCCGAAATCCCCCGCGCTGTCGCCGCAACCGTACAGATCGATCCGCAGCGCCGCGTAGCCGGCCAGGGCTAGGGCGCGCGCCTGCGCGGCGGCCATGCGCCGCGCCCTGTTCATTTCCTCGGCGAAAGGATGGATGTAGACCACCGCGCCCCGCGCGGGAACGCCCGCCTCGACAGGGTGCAGGATGCAGAATCGCTTCCCCGTCGCGGCGGGCAGGAAGAAAGCCTCGAACGCCATGCGGCGGACGGATCAGCCGCCCAGCTTGCCCCGCACGAAATCGGCGAGCGAGCCTACGGTGGCGAAGGCCGAGCCGTCGATTTCGCCGTCCTCGACGATGAATCCGAAACGCTCCTCCATCGACGTGATCAGCCCCACGACGGCCATCGAATCGAGTTCCGGAACGGCGCCGAGCAACGCGGTTTCGCGCGTGAAAGAATGGCCGCGCCCTCCGAGGCCCAGCACGTCGTCGAGGATCGTCAGCACCTCGCTATGAATGTCCATGCAGTCTCCTTGTTTGCCCCGGCTTTTCGCCGGGATGTTTTTGGAGCGGGATTATACTAGTCCGCCCAATGATGCGCAGCGCGCCGGCGAATGAAAGAACCCGCCCCGCGATGGACGGCGCGCGGGGGCATCGGCGGCGACCGCGCGGTCTCGCACCTGAGCGGTGCGTATCGCCGTTCCGGAGACCCAGTCCGGACGCGCCGCGATCCGGGAGCCGGATTCTCCTCTTTCATTTTGAGGGCTTCGGCGATAACATGCCTTGCCCTGCGGGTATTCACGCAATAATCTGTAAATGGAGCGAGGGAGATGGGCATCATGGCACGTATTTTGCTGTGGAATACGAATGTGTTGCGTGAGTTTTTCGCCGCATGAAATAAATACCCAAGGGTATTCCAGGCGACGCCGGGGATGGCCGTCCCCCGAACCTCCAAGGGCAAACTCGTTGTTTTGAGTGGATGTGAAAATTTTTTGTAGCGTTTGAACAAGGAGATTTGTATGAGGAAACATGTGCGTGTACGGAATGGCAAGGCTCGGCCGGTCTTTTGCCTCACGGCGCTGTCGGCGGCGCTGCTGTCCATCATGGGGGGGGGGGCGAGCGCGAATGAATATTCGTATGCGAATGACCCTGGTTATGTCGCCGCTGATCCGAGTCAAGTGGCCGCCGCGAAAGCGAGCTGGGAAACGGCGGAGTATCTGAGGAGCGGCGGCTTGGCGGTGTTGAACGCATCGAGCGCCTACGCGCTCGGCTACTTCGGGCAGAACCGGACGGTCGGCGTGATGGACTCCGGTTCCCTGGCGACGCATCGTGATTTCCAGGGAGATCGCTGGACCTTCGTCGTCCAGAAGGGCACGTATGGCACATCGGGTATGCGTTATCGCGGGTCGGGTTACTTCACCAACCTTGCTTCAGGTCCTAGACCCTTGGGCGAACCTTATACGGCGGGTGATCCCTTCGATTTGACCGGCGCGTATGATCCGGCGATCAACGATAGCCACGGCACGAGCGTCACGGGCCTCGTCGGCGGCAATCGCGATGGCGATCCCACGGCGCTCAACATGCACGGCCTCGCCTTTGGCACCAACATGGTCATCGGCAACACCGGCGCGACTGACAGTAACAACTACGGGCCATACCAGGACTACAACTTTTTCTATGCCGGCTGGAAAGCGATGGCCGAGGCGGGCGCGGAGGTCATCAACAACAGTTGGGGCACCAATATCCGCATCAACCTTGCGAAAAACACCGACCCGGCCAGCAATTCCTATTATCCGTTCGACAATTCGGGCGGCCCTGGACAAGATGGCGTGTTGGACAACTCCGTGAAGGGTCTGGACGGCGGCAACGTCGGCAACATGATTCCGACCAACAACGTGCCGCAGGCGGAATACGAGTATTTCTACTGGAAAAAGGTCTACGGCGATGGCAACAAATCCTTCGTCGACGCCGCCTACGATGTTTCCAAGGAATACGGCACCGTCTTCGTCATGACCACGGGCAACCGCGACAACGGCAGCCCCTTCCACCGCGCGCTCTACCCGTATTTCCATCCCGATGCGGAACAATACTGGATCGCGGCGGCGGGGATCATGAAAGAAGATGGCGATCTTTCGACAAGTGGGCTCCAGTGGAATGGCAGATATGTTTTAGTCAATGCGATCAATTCCGAAACAGGGGTGGGCACCGGTACGACGGGTTCTTATAACGAAGCAGGTTTAGCGAAGTGGTGGACGATGACCGGGTACACCTTGGGCGATGCCTATACGACAAATCTATCGGGCACATGGGGGACCGGCTCCTTCTCCGGAACTTCCTGCGCCGCGCCGCATCTTGCCGGAGCGATGGGCGTCCTGATGTCGCGCTACATGAACATGCCCGCCACCCAGGTGCGCGACGTGATGTTTACCACCG
>JAIRPF010000201.1 GCA_031257115.1 Accumulibacter sp. | reverse complement strand
GACTGCTTACAGTCGGCGAGAAAAGCGCGTTATTGCGTTTGTGACAGGAACAGGACTGGAAGCCGCGAAGTCGATATACCGCAAGGTCAAAGCGCTACGCTCGCATATTTCACATATTTCAAATAGTTGCCACGACGTCGCGTTCTCTTGCATGGGCCTCCCGGAACCGCGCACGATGACCCAAAGTCAGACGCATCTCATAGAGAGTTCCAACAGCAGTATCCGAGACAATCTTGCGCGTTTCAACCGAAGAAGCAAGCGCTTTTCCAAGACCCTCAACAGGCTCAAAATCACCCTCGACCTCTTCATCAACCGATCTGTCGTGATAGACAATGCTATGGGAACATTTCCCTGAAGGGCGGGGTTTCAAACCGGAGTCCGTTTTATGATGAACGAACTGGATTCCCAGATTCGCCGGAATGACGCTTTCTGTTCATCTGTGTTTGGCAATTCAACCGCCAAACTCCTTCCGTAACGCCTTCGGCGCGATACATCCTTCGTGAGGGAGGCTTGGTTTGTGGCGCTTCGCGGCGGAAGGTTCGCGCCGGATTCCTGCACGACGACGGAGTTGGCTTACGATGAGTTCCGTGCAGGCCATCCATTGTTCGCTTCCGTCATGGCTAGGCGCTTTGGCTTCGTGGCCCAGAGCCTCCAAACCGCGTGGCGCGTCGATGAAACAAATCTTTACAATTCCGGCCGAGCCAAAAACCCCCAGGCAGGGACTTGGGTGCAGAATGCTCTATCGCGTCACGGTCATTTTTCCGGATGGCCTGTCGACGCCGGAAGCGAGGAACAGGAGACGATGCAATGATGGATTTCGGCAAGCGGATGATCGGCGGCTTTTCGGTCGTGGTGCTCGTCATGGCGTCCATGCCGGCGGCCGGGGCCGGTCCGTGGCGTTCCGATCGCGCGGAAAACTGGCGGAGCGATCTCCAGCCGGAGCGGCGGGGATCGGGGCCGGGCGACGGTCGGGGGGAGCATCGGCGGGGCGAGGATCGGGAGATGCGGCAACGACAGCACCGCCTGTCGCCGGAAGAGCGTTCCCAGTTGCGCCGCGACATCCGGGACGCCGGGCGGGAAATTTATCACGGACACCGCTGAGCGGTTTCGCCGGGTGAAAAAAAGCCGGCCCGAGGGCCGGCCGTTTTTTTGCCGCGCCAACGATCAGTTGCCGGTTTCGGCCAGCGCGAGAACCTCGTCGCCGTAGGAATCGGTCACGCCGTAGGAATCAGTCACCATCCCGTCGATCTTCAACAGCTCGCTCCAGCGGAGCAACTCATTAGCGGCAGGCATTCATGCCTGTCGTGGTCAACGAACCTGGAAGGGGTTCGCACCCATCCCAAGTGGCCACTGTCGAAACCCCGGCCTTCGCGTCGCCCTGAAGGGCGGGGTTTCAAACCGGAGTCCGTTTTACGATGAAGTTTCAATATTTCCGGATTACCGGGATCGTGCATCATGCCGAGCATCAATTGCGTCCGGATTTCCTGCGCCCGCGCCTGGATGCGCCGCGAAAACCTCGCCAGGCTGACCGCGTCGGCCGAATCCCGCGCGGCGACGCCCGGCGGTATCGGCCGGCCGGGTGTCCGCCGCCGTGTTCGTCGCGGTTGATGATCCTTGTTTTTCTTCGCGCTCTCCGTGGTTGATGACGCCCTCCGCCGCGAAACGATCACGCTTTCAGCAGTTCTTCGCGGCGGCCGAGCCAGCGGGCGAGGTGGCGTTCGGCGTGGGCGGGGGCTTCGCGCAGCAGGCGTTCGGCCATTTCGCGCGCCGGTTCGATCAGGTCGGCGTCCGTCTCCAGGTCGGCGTAGCGCAGCAGGGGGAGGCCGGACTGGCGGCTACCGACGAATTCGCCGGGGCCGCGCAGGCGCAAATCCTGGCGGGCGATCTCGAAACCGTCCGTGTTCCCGAAAATGATCTTCAGGCGTTCGCGCGCGGCGGCCGAAAGCGGCGTCTGGTAGAGCAGCGCGCAGACCGAGGCGTCCCGCCCGCGCCCGACGCGCCCGCGCAACTGGTGCAGTTGCGAAAGGCCGAAGCGTTCCGCGTGCTCGATGACCATCAAACTGGCGTTGGGCACGTCGACGCCGACCTCGATGACTGTCGTCGCCACCAGCACGTCGATTTCCCCCGCGACGAAGGCGGCCATCGTCGCCGCCTTTTCCTCGGCCTTGAGGCGGCCGTGCGCGAGGCCGACGCGCAGGCCGGAGAGTTCTTGCGAGAGCGCGGCGTGGGTTTCGATCGCCGTCCGGCACTGCAATTTTTCCGATTCCTCGATCAGCGGGCACACCCAGTACGCTTGGCGTCCCTCGCCCGCCGCGCCGCGAATGCGCTCGATCACCTCGCCGCGCCGCGCCTCCGAGATCAGCCGGGTGCGCACCGGCGAGCGGCCCGGCGGCAGCTCGTCGAGCACGGAAACGTCGAGATCGGCGTAATAGCTCATCGCCAGCGTGCGCGGAATCGGCGTCGCCGACATCATCAACTGGTGCGGCGGCTCCGCGCCTCTGCCGCCCTTGCGCCGCAGTTCCAGCCGTTGCGCCACGCCGAAACGGTGCTGCTCGTCGACGATGGCCAGTCCCAGGCGCGCGAAATCGACGCCTTCCTGGATCAGCGCGTGCGTGCCGACCACGAGCCGCGCCGTCTCCGCCGCCTGTTTCAGCGCGGCCCGCCTGGCCGCGCTCTTCTGACTGCCGGCGAGCCAGGCCACTTCGACGCCCAGCGGCTCCAGCCAGGCGCGCAGCTTGAAACAATGCTGCTCGGCGAGGATTTCGGTCGGCGCCATGAACGCCGCCTGATAACCGGCCTCGATCGCCTGACACGCCGCCAGCGCGGCGACGATGGTCTTGCCGCTGCCGACGTCGCCCTGCAACAGCCGCTGCATCGGATAAGGCTGCGCCAGATCGCGGCTGATTTCGGCGGCGACGCGCCGCTGCGCCGCCGTCAGGGAAAACGGCAGCGACCCGATGAGCCGCCGGGACAGCGCGCCCGCCGGCGCGATGCGCGGCGCGCCGAGGCGGCGGCGCGAGAGATAGGCCCGGCGCAGTGAAAGCTGCTGCGCCAGCAGCTCGTCGAATTTGATCCGCCGCCACGCCGGATGGCCGCGAGACTGCAAGGCGTCCTCCGGCGTGCCGGGCGGCGGCGCGTGCAGCAGGCGGACCGCCTCGCCGAACGGCGGAAAACCGCGCGCGCGCCGCCACGCCTCGTCGAGCGGATCGGAAAGATCGGCCTCGGAGAGCGCCGCCGCGATGCGCTTGCGCAAAATGGCCTGCGAAAGACCGGCCGTGGCCGGATAAACCGGCGTCAGCGATTCGGACAACGGCTCGCCCTCCCGGATCGGGCGATAGCGCGGATGTACCATCTCCGCGCCCAGAAACCCCTGGCGAACCTCCCCGAAAACGCGCAGCTTCAACCGCTCGTCGCGCGCCCGCTCGAACTGCCGGATTTGACTGGCGTAGAAATTGAGGAAGCGCAGCGCCATCTCCCCGCTCTCGTCGGCGACCCGCGCCACCAGTTGGCGGCGCGGCCGGAACAGCACGGAAACCTCCAGCACCGTCACCTCGAACTGCGCCGGGCAGCCGTCCGCCGCCGTGGCGATGCGATCCACCCGCGTTTCGTCCTCATAACGCAGCGGCAGATGCAGCACGAGATCGCTTTTGCGCGCCAGCCCCAGTTTTTTCAGGCGGGCCATGAGCGCCGCGGGCGCCTGGATCGCATCGGCGTCCACGGCGGCGCCCGCCTAGCGCGAAACGTCCATGACCGCGTCGGCCGCGACCAGCGCCCCGCGCGGCAGCGCGGTCACGCCGAGCACGGCGCGCGCCGGATACGGCTCGGCGAAATAGCGCGCCATCGCCTCGTTGAATTTGGCGAAATTGGCCAGATCCGTCAGAAAAACGGTCACTTTCACGACATCGCCCAGCGAACCGCCCGCCGCCCCGGCCACCGCCTTCAGGTTTTCCAGAACGCGCCCGATCTGCGCGTCGATACCCTCGACCATCAGCATCGTCGAAGGATCCAGGCCAATCTGCGCGGACAGATAGACCGCGCCGCCGACGCGCACCGCCTGGGAATACGTGCCGATGGCCGCCGGCGCGTCTGGACTGTGGATGATCGTCTTGCTCATGACTGAACACGCTCCGTGAGGTAAATACACGCCGGAATGATAAATGACAAGCGCCGCCCCCGCCAATCCGGGAGCCACCCGACGCCCCGCGCCGCCGCGCCTTCTCCATGCCGTGGCACATGCAAAAGAATTCTTCTCTCTGCACGGAGAGACCCAAAGAGGGCGATTTTCGATGTTTTTCCATGCAGAAGAAAATCATCGCACTGGCGGTTGCCGGACTGGTATCGGGCGCGGCTTTCGCGCAGACCAATGTGACTGTGTATGGCGTGGCGGACATCGGCTACAACTACGCGTCTTCGAGTGGCGGAGCCGATGGTGTTGATAAAGATGGCAAGTTCGTGAGTGTGCGCAAGAAATTCAGCGGTATGCAGGACGGCGGCGACGTCGGCCTGCAAGGCTCGCGCATCGGTTTCCGGGGCGAAGAGGCGCTGGGCAATGGGCTGAAGGCCGTCTTCACGGTCGAGTTTGGCTACAACCTGAGCAGCAACAGTTCGGGGTTCAGCAATAACCGTCAGGCTTTCGTCGGTCTGGCCGGCAACCTCGGCACCCTGACGTTCGGCCGTCAATACGCCCCGTCGGGCGCGGGCTACCTCGGCGCGACGTCGTCGAACGGCATCACCTCGGTGAACATCTCGAATTACCTCATTTCCCCCAATGCCAGCCCCGATACCTTTAGTGTTACTATCGATGGAAAAATATTTAAGGGTACTTATAGCGCCGGCGTCGGTTTCACCACCATGAATACCGGCAACGGTTCGCGCTGGGACAACTCGATCGCCTACGATTCCCCGAACTGGTCGGGCTTCCAGCTTCGCGCGATCTATAGTTTCGGCGACAATGTCCGCGACAGCTTCGGCGACGCGTCGAGCAACGGCGGCAAGTTCGGCTTGGGCGCCAAGTATGCCAACGGCCCGCTGTATTTGACGGCCATCTATCAAAGCGTCCTGAAGAATGACGGCAAGGGGCCTGGCAGCAACAAATCGATTCCTTGGTCTGGTACCATTGACGGCCATAGTATTACCGCGAGTGTAACCGTTCCCACCTTCGAAAAATATGACACCAAGGCCATCGACGCCTGGGCCATCGGCGGTTCGTATGATTTCAAGGTCGTCAAGGTATTCGCCAACTATATCCAGGAAAAGGATAAGAATGGCGACATAATGGCTGATTACGATACGGGTGACGTTGAATTGAAGTCCTCCGTGAAGAAGACCTACTGGTCTTTGGGCGCGTCCGTTCCGGTCAGCGCGGCGGGTACTGTCAAGGCGGAATACGGCCGTTACAAGACCAACTTCAGCGACACCCGGTCGCACGGCCTGAGCGTGGGTTACGAACACGCCATGTCCAAGCGCACCACCCTGTACGCCTACGTAGCGCGCCTGGCCAATCAGGATTCGATCGGATCGAGCATCAAGCGCGGCTCCGCCGCCGTTGGTGTGAACGGCGAAAACCAGACCGCTTTCGCGATGGGCTTCAACCACAAGTTCTGATCCGGCCTCTCCCGGACTCGCAACACAAACGGGCGCTTCCAGCGCCCGTTTTTTTGGGCGGAAATCCCGTACCCGCGCCCCGTCCCGTCAATTCCGCGCCCGTCCCGTCATTCCCGCGCCCGCGCACCGCCCCGTCATTCCCGCGAAAGCGGGAATCCAGTACGGAAACTCCGGCGCGAAGCGCCGCAAGCCGGAAGGAATCAGGCGGTCGAAAAGAAAAATGAAGCGCGGGCGGGACGCCCGCGCTCCAATCCGGAATTTGCAGCCCTTCGGGCTGGAGGTCACGAACTGGATTCCCGCTTTCGCGGGAATGACGGGGGTGCGGGTATTGAACTCCCGCCCGCGCTCCAATCCGGGATTCGCGGCCCTTCGGGCCGGAGATCACGAACTGGATTCCCGCTTTCGCGGGAATGACGGGGGGTGGGGATTGAATTCCCGTTCGCGCTCCAATCCTGGATTCCCGGATTGGGGGATTTATGAATTGTAGTAACATGCCTGCGACCCATGTTCATGCAGGAGGCGTTCTCATGACCGTCACGACGTTATCCAGCCGGGAACTGAACCAGGACGTCACCCGCGCGAAGAAGGCGGCGGGAAGCGGCCCCGTGTTCATCACGGATCGCGGCAGGCCCGCGCATGTGTTGTTGAGTTTCGAGGATTATCAGCGGTTGACGAGGCAGCGGCGCAACATTGCCGACGCGCTGGCGATGCCGGGCGCGGCCGGTATCGGGTTCGAGCCGCCGCGCGCGAGCATCGAAACCCGGCCGGCCGATTTTTCGTGATGTACGTCCTCGATACCAACGTGGTGTCCGAGTTGCGCAAGGCGCGATCGGGCCGGGCTGACGCGAACGTGATGGCCTGGGCGGAAAGCGTCGATGCCGCCGACCTCTTTTTGTCGGTCATCACCCTCATGGAACTGGAGCTTGGGGTGTTGTCGATCGAGCGCAAGGATGCCGCCCAAGGGGCGATGCTGCGTTCCTGGCTGGAGCACCAGGGTTTGCCTGAGTTTGCCGATCGGACGCTGCCCGTCGACACGGCCGTGGCGCAACGCTGCGCCCGGTTGCACGTGCCCGACCGGCGCGGCGAGCGCGACGCGCTCATGGCGGCCACGGCTCTTGTGCATGGCATGGCCGTGGTGACTCGCAACACGGCCGATTTCCAGGCTCTGGGCGTGACCGTCATCAATCCGTGGGAAACGCCAAAGAGCGGACACCAAGGCCGAGGTCGGCAAGCCGCGCGCGTAACCCCCGGCGCGAAGCGCCGCAAGAATCAGCTTTCCTCTTGAGGGAGGTGGCCTGTGGCGGAGCCGCAGGTCGGAAGGAGTCGAGCGGTCGAGGAGGAAAATGGAGCGCGGGCGTTCCGCCCGCAAGAAAGGCAAACGAAGCGGGCGAGATGCCCGCGCTCCGATCCGGGATTCGCGGCCCTTCGGGCCGGAGGTCACGCACTGGATTCCCGCTTTCGCGGGAATGACGAGGGTGTAGGCGCTGAGTTCACGCCCGCGTGGGAATGACGGGAGGAAAGCATTGAATTCCCGCCGCGCGGGAACGACGGTTCCTATGAATGACGGTTTCTCGTTCATCCGTGTTTGGCAATTCCACCGCCCAACGCCTTCCGTCACGCCTTCGGCGCGACACCTTCCTCAAGAGGGAGGTTTGCCGTGCGGCGCGGCGTGTTTTCGATTCAGGCGATGACCGTTCCCCCTTATCGTCATTCCCTTGACAAGCGGGAATCCAGTTCGTGACCCCCGGCGCGAAGCGCCGCAAGAATCAGCCTCCCCCCTGAAAGAGGCTTGCCACGGGCGTGTTCCGCGCCCATCAGCGCAGCGGATCGATGTGGAAAAAATTGCCGCTGCTTTTTCCGTTTTCCCAGTCGGCGATGAGTTCTTCCCGGTGGATTTCGATCCAGGCCTGGACGAGCACTTGCTTGGAGAAGGGGAGCGCCCCGGAGAGCACCGTGTTTTCGAGGATCGAGAACGAAGCCTCGGCGCCACGGCAGCGGGCGTGGAGGCAGGGCGGCGCCGGCGCCTTGCCGTGCGGGCGGATGAAGGCGACGACGATGCCGTAGTAGGCGCTGATCATCACGGTTTCGGGTTTCGCGGCGCGCGGGCTGGACGGCTGCGTATAGAGATGCGACAGGTCGAGTCCCTCGACTTCGAAGCGTTCCATCGCGCCGAAAAGCGGTTCGAGGGGATAGCGTTCGTTGCCGTAGCGGCGTCCGGCGTGCGGGGCCGTGTGGCCCGTCAGCGCGTCGTGAACCGGCTCGTCGATGCCAACCTTGCGGCACACGTCCTTGAAAGTGTGGCGGAACGAGTGGAAAACCTTCCGCCTGTCCGTGATGCCGATGCGCTTGCGCAAATATCCGGAAAAGAAGGCGCTGAAATACCCGCCGAGCTTGCGCCGGGGATTGGGCTTCAGGGCCGGGAAGAGGAAACGGCATTCGCGCATCGACAGCGCGTAATCGAGAAAACCGCAGTCGAGCAGGGTTTGGTGCAGCGGAATGCGGCGGCGCGACGCGGCGTTTTTCAACTGACTGTGCTCGGCCTCGTCGTTGATGTCGATATACCAGCCCAGGCCGTCGGCGGGCCGGATGTCATCGACCAGGAGCTGCGCGAGTTCTTCCACGCGCGCGCCGGTGAAGAGCGCGAGCAGCGGCAGCCAGTAACAGGCGTCCTTTCCCCCGGCGATCGGCCGGTAATTGTCGGTATAGATTCCGGAATTGAAGATGCGCGAGAGGTCTTCCGGATTGAACGCGACGCGGGATTTTTGCCGGTCGGAATGCGCGGGCGCGATCCTGACCCGCTCGGCGGGATTGGCCGCCAGCAGTTCGTAATCCCGGCCAACGTGGAAAAGCGTCTTGAGAATGCCGATCTTGCGGATCACCGTCACCGGGCTTTGCTCCTGCGCCACCAGGAAATCGCGGAAACCGAGAATGTCCGGACGGGAAATCGACGCCGGTTCCTTGCCCCGCACGAACCGCGCGAAAGAGGCGAGAATCTTGCGGTAATCCTCCACGGTCGTCTCGCGCCGGACTGCGGAATTCGCCCACAAATCAAAGAGTTCCGAATAGGAAGCGGGAAGCGTTGCTGTCATGGCGGCCTCAGGTCAAAGCGGGTGAATGTAGCGCGGCCTCCCAGGAGCCACCGGACGCCCGGCGGGAAGCCCGCTCGTGATCTCCGGCCGAAGGGCCGCAAACTCAAATCCAGATGACGACGGCGATGGAACCGGCGAAAGCGGCGGCAAACCGAATTCCCGCGCTCGCGGAAATGGCGAAAAAACGAAACGTCCATCACTTGAATCGAAAACGCTCCAACCCCGGCGAGCGCGGCAAAAAGCGAAGAAAAAACCCGTCATGCGTTTGAGCGTCGGTCTCCCGCGGGGGTTCTATCTTTCGCCCCGGTTCGCGCTTTTTGTGGGCAAGGTTTCCGATACGACATGGGGACACAACGATGAAGTCGATCGATCGAATTCCCGGACGCGGACAAACGGGGAAAATCGCCGTCCCCGCGCGGCGGGAATTCAATGCCCCCCTCCATCGTCCCAGCGCGGGCGGGAGTTCAATATCTACCCTCTCCATCGTTCCCGCGCGGCGGGAATCCAGTTCGTGACCTCCGGCCCGAAGGGGCGCGAATCCAGGATTGGAGCGCGGGCGTCTCACCAGTGCTCCATTTTTCTTTTCAACCGTTCAACTCCTTCCGGCTTGCGGCGCTTCGCGCCGGAGTTTACGTACTGGATTCCCGCTTTCGCGGGAATGACGGGACAGGGGCGCGGGAATGATGAGGGGGCGTGAGATTCCCGCCCAAAAAAAAACGGGCGCTGGAAGCGCCCGTTTGCGTTGCGGATCCGGAAATATCTGGATCAGAACTTGTGGTTGATGCCCATTGCGAAACCGGTTTGGTTTTCGCCATTGATGCCGACAGCGGCGGCGCCGCGGATGACGGTCGCGCCGATGTTATCCTGGTTGGACAGACGCGCCACATAAGTGTACAGGGTGGTGCGCTTGGACAGGGCGTGTTCGTAGCCCACGCTGATGCCGTGCGAACGGGTGTCGCGCACGTCGGTCTTGTAGCGGCCGTATTCCGCCTTGATGGTGCCCGCCGCGCTGACCGGAACGGACGCGCCCAGGGACCAGTAGGTCTTCTTCAGGTCGAAGCTCCAGTAGTCGTCCTTTTCACGGATGTAGTTGGCGAACACCTTGACGACCTTGAAGTCATACGAACCGCCGATGGCCCACGCCTTGTTGCTGCCGTCGCCGATAGCGTTCGGAGCCGCGGCGTCATCGCGCAGAACGGTTTGATACATCGCCGACACGAAAACCGGGCCGTTGGCGTACTTGACGCCCAAGCCGAAGCGGCTGCTGTCTTCCGTCGCGTCGCCGAAGCTGTCGCGGATGTTATTGCCGAAGCTGTAGATCGCGCGGAGCTGGAAGCCCGACAGGTTCGGAGAATCATAGGCCACCGAATTGTCCCAGCGCGAGCCGTTGCCGGTTTGCAGGGTGCGGAACAGTTGCGCGTGGTAGTTCGAGATGTTCACCGAGGTGATGCCGTTCGACGACGTCGCGCCGAGGTAGCCCGCGCCCGACGGAGCATATTGACGACCAAACGTCAGGCTGCCGAAATTGCCGGCCAGGCCGACGAAGGATTGACGGTTGTTACGCAGGCCCGTGCCCGCGCCGTCCTTGATGTTGTAGCCGAATTCGATCGTGAAGACGGCCTTCAGCCCGTTGCCCAGCGCCTCTTCGCCACGGAAGCCGATACGCGAGCCTTGCAGGCCGACGTCGCCGCCGTCCTGAATGCCGCTGAACTTCTGACCGTCCGAAGACGCATAGTTGTAGCCCACGTCGGCGACGCCATACACAGTCACGTTGGTCTGCGCGAAAGCCGCGCCCGATACCAGTCCAGCAACCGCCAGTGCGATGATTTTCTTTTGCATTTGTGAATCTCCTCTAGGTTTAAGATCGGCAACGCTCGACGCGCCACCAAGCTGTACCTCTCATTGATGAGAAGCTGTGACGGATGATGGCAAACCGAACCCCGCCGGGCAAGCCCGAAAATCGGTTTTCAGGGCATGAATGGGATTTTTGTTGCTAATTTACAACAGTTGTTAACATTTCGAGGGGCGGGGCTGGATTCCCGCGTTCGTGGGAATGATGGGGGGGGGTGATGAGGGGCTGGGGTTTTGTTCGAGGGGGACGGTGGGGATTGGCGGCGCGTTCCGCGCCGGAGGGTGTGGTGCTGGATTCCCGCGTTCGCGGGAATGACGGCAGGGATGGGATCGGTGAGGGTAACGGGGGGCTGGATTTCTGTTTGTCAAGGGGGTGATGGTGGTGGTTTTCGCCGTCCCCGCCGCGCCCGCCGCGACTGGCGCGTTTTTGAATCAATCGCCCGCGAATTCCCGTCATTCCCGCGAAAGCGGGAATCCAGCGCGTGTATTTCGGCGCGAAGCGCCGCAAGCCAGGTCTCCCTTTTGAGGGAGGTTTTGATGAGCGGCGCGTTCCGCGCCGGGGGTACGCTTCTGGATTCCCGCTTTCGCGGGAATGACGGCGGGGATGGGGCGGTTTACCGATGCGAATGCCGGGATGACGGGAATTCAGGCGGGCGAAATGGTGAGTTTCAGATCGAGCGCCCTGGCTACCTTGAGAATGGTGCCAAAGCTCGGATTGTGCTCGCCGGAAAGCGCCTTATAAAGATTCTCGCGCCCAAGGCCGGTATCCTTGGCCAGTTGCGTCATGCCGCGCGCGCGGGCGACGGTGCCGAGCGCCTTTGCGATGAAGGCCGGATCATCTCCGGCTTCATCGAGGCAGGCCTCCAGATAAAGCCGGATGTCTTCCTCGGTTTTCAAATGCTCCGCCGAATTCCACCGGCGCATTTTCAGAGTTTCTTTCATGGTCATGTTCCCAGTTTTCCGGCAAGTTCCAGCGCGGTTTCAATGTCTCTTCGCTGAGTCGATTTGTCGCCGCCGGCGAGCAATACGTAAATTTCCATTCCCATCCGTTTGTAATAGACCCGATAGCCCGGCCCGTAGTGGATTCGCATTTCAGACACGCCTTCACCAACGGGTTCGCAGTCTCCAAAATTTCCGTATTCCGCGCGGTCGATGCGCATCTGAATCCGATGTTTGGCGGCGCGGTCTTTCAGTCCGTCGAACCAGGTGTCGAACGTTTCCAGGGTGTTGATGACGTTCATGGCTTGATCGTATCGTATTTTCTACGTCCGTTCAATGCACAAATTGGACGAACGGGGCATTGCAGGGCGAGTTTTGGGAGGTTTTGATTGGCGGCGCGTTCCGCGCCGGAGGGTAGGTTTCTGGATTCCCGCGTTCGCGGGAATGACGGCGAGGGCGGGGCGGTGGGAGCAATGGGTACTGAATTTCTGTTTGTCAAGGGAGTGACGATGGCGGTGAGAGCGGCGGTGGCGACGGCGAAAGCGGCGGCGTCATGTTTTCCATTCAGGCGGATTGGGAAAATTTCGCGCGCCCGGTTGAGCCGAATATGCCCTAATCCATTTTCGCCGCTTGAGACCGGATGATCCAGAAAACGCAACAGCCCGGAAAAACCGGGCTTTTTACCCTGGATGGACTGGGTTACGAAAATATCAGTTTGACAAGCCCCAGCGCCGCGCCGAGCATGGCGGCTCCCGCGCCCGCGCCCGCGATGAACGGGTACCACTTTGCCTCTGTCTGGATTTTCATCGTCTCGGCCTGTAGCTTCGTCGTGATGGCGCGGGTTTGCTCCAGTTCCGCTTCGAATTTTCTCGCTTCCATCGTCGTATCCATTTCCATTTTTCCAGGCTCGCGTTGGCGTTTGATTATACTCATCGGCCCGGTTTTCACAATCCGCCGCAATCCGTGGGCCGGGTTTCCGACGCGGCGTGAGGAGATTTCGCCGCCCGACTCCTTCCGACTCGCGGCTGTCGCCGGGAGGTACGTTTCTGGATTCCCGCGTTCGCGGGAATGACGGGGAAATGGGGCCGTCATCGCTTGAACCAGAAAACGCTTCCGTGCTTTTCGCTCTTGTTTTTCGCCGTGCTCGTCGTGGACGTCGCGGTTGAAAATATCTTTCGCCGTGACCGGGAGTCCCCGCCGGAATTGACCATTCCGGTAATTTGCATACACAATTACGCCGTGTCAGCAACTAATTAGCGACAGGCATTCATGCCTGTCGCTGTGAACGAACTTGGAAGGGGTTTGCACCCCTCCCAAGTAGCTACGGTCGAAACCCCGGCCTTCCAGGCCGGGGTTCCAG
>JAIRPF010000194.1 GCA_031257115.1 Accumulibacter sp. | reverse complement strand
TTTGCGGGCGTGACGCCCGCGCTCCATTTTTGATCCCCGTAATCCAGACCGGCGTTCGGGGAAAACCAACTCGCTGGATACCGGATCGCGCCGGTATGACGGGTCCTATCTTTTGCCTTTTGCCGCGCCCGTTGTGTTCGTTGTGGGCGATCGCTTTCAATGCGCCCTGTTTCGTCAGAGCGTCATGAGCTGCAATCCCGGCAATCCGGCGGGATCGAAGGTCGGTAGCGCGTGAGCATGTTCGACGGCTTGGGCGGCGAGCATGCTGAAAGCCGCCGCCGTGTCGGCGGTTTCGGGGAATACCGGGCGGCCGTTGAGTTTGCGGATAGGCGCATGGCGCGCAAGGCCGGGCCGAAGCAAGCCTCCGCGCCAAAGTGCAATTCCCCCAGGGAAATGGCCGAGAGGAACACCATCCGTTCGCCGCGGACCCGCGCGGCATCCGCCGTGTCCACGTGCACTCGATCCAGATGCACGCATCGAGAATCATGCCCACGGATCACGCATCGGCTCATCGAAATTTCCACGGCTGTCCTCGATCCATGCGTCGGCTTCTTTCGGAAACAACCCCAGGCCGGCGAGCGCCACGCTGGCGGTCATGCGCGGAGCTTCGGGCGTAATCCGGGCGATCACCCGCCCGTTACGTGCCACGATGACGGTAGCGCCCTGGATGACCACCTTGTCCAGTACCTCGCGGGTGCGCCGGGCCGAGGAGCTTTGTGGTTTAATTCCATCCCATGACCGCCTCCCATCCTTCTCCCGGCAACGGCCCTTTTCCACTGCGCACGATCGCGCTGATCGGCAAGTACCAGAGCCGCGAAATCCTGGAATCGCTGTCCCTGCTGGCGAAAAACCTTTACGACCGGGGCGTCGACGTGCTGGTCGAGGAAGCTACCGCGAGCCTCTCGGCGAACCTCTCCCACACGGAAACCGATCCGCAGGTCTGGATGCGCTGCGGGTACGCCGAGATCGGGGCGCGGGCCGACGCGGCGATCGTGCTCGGCGGCGACGGGACGATGCTCAACGCGGCCCGCCATCTGGCGCGCCATCGCGTGCCGCTCGCCGGCGTCAACCAAGGGCGCCTGGGGTTCATGACCGACGTCGCCCAAGCGGACATGCTGAACTGCGTGGACGACCTGCTGGCCGGCCGGTTCGTCGCCGAAGACCGGATGCTGCTCTCCGGGGAGATCGTGCGCGACGGCCGGGTCATCGCCTCCAACCTGGCGCTCAACGAGGTGGTGGTCGACAAGGGCGCCATCGGCCGCCTGATCGATTTCGACTTGTGCGTCGACGGCGAATTCCTCTACAACCTGCGTTCGGACGGGGTGATCGTGTCGACGCCGACGGGATCGACGGCGTATTCGCTTTCCGCCAACGGCCCGATCATGCACCCGCGGGTTTCCGGCATCGCGCTGGTGCCGCTCTGCCCGCACTCGCTGACCAACCGGCCGGTGCTCGTCGGCGACCATAGCGCGATCGAAATCCGCATCGTGCGCGCCGACGATTCGCGGGCGCATTTCGACGGCCAGGTCACTTTCGACATGAAATCGGGCGACGCGATGCGCATCCGGCGTTCGAAGGATTCCGTGCGTTTCCTGCACCCGCCCGGCTACAGCTATTTCGCCATGCTGCGCGAAAAGCTGCACTGGAGCCGGCAACCGGCGATCCGCTGACATGCTGCAACGCCTGACGATCCGCGATTTCGTCCTGGTCGACCGGCTGGAGCTGGAATTCGCCGAGGGTTTCGGCGCGCTGACCGGGGAGACCGGCGCGGGCAAGTCGATCCTCGTCGACGCCCTGGCCTTCGTGCTGGGCGAGCGGGCCGACGCCGGGCTGATCCGCGCGGGCAGCGAGCGCGCCGAGGTCGCGGCCGAGTTCGCGCCGGACGCGGCGGTGTCCGCCTGGCTGCGCGACAACGATCTGGACGGCGGCGGCGACGGACTGCTGCTGCGCCGCGTGCTCGACACGGGCGGGCGTTCGCGCGCCTATCTCAACGGCTCGCCGGCAACCGCGCACCAGTTGCGCGAGGTTTCCGAGCGTCTTGTCGACATCCACGGCCAGCACACGCATCAATCGCTGCTGCGCGCGGACGCCCAGCGCCGCCTGCTCGACGCGCACGCGCGCCTGTCCGATCTGGCGGCGCGGGTGGCCTCCGCGTGGCGGGACGCCCGCGAGGCGAAAAGCCGGCTGGAATCCGCCCTGGCGGACGCCGAAACGCTGGCGCGGGAGCGCGAGGAACTCGCCTGGCAGGTGCGCGAACTCGAATCGCTGGGCCTATCCCGCGAGGAATGGGAAGCCCTCGACGTCGAACACAAAAGACTCTCGCACGCGGCGGGCCTCGCCGAGGGCGCGCGTTTTTCGCTGGCCGCGCTCTCCGAGGACGAGATTTCGTGCGAGACGCGGCTCGACGCGGCGCTCTCCCGCCTGGACGACCTGGCGGCGTTCGATCCGGCGCTCGCCGAAATAGTGCCGCTGCTGCAATCGGCGCGGGCCGAACTCAGCGAAGCGGTTTCCGCGCTGCATCGCTACGCCGGCCGGCTGGATCCCGACCCGGATCGGCTGGCCGAGGTCGAGCGGCGCATCGACGCGGTACTGGCCTGCGCGCGCAAGCATCGCGCGCGTCCGGAAGACCTGCCCGGGCTGGCGGATCGCTGCCGGGAGCGCCTGGCGGCGGTGAGCGAGGCGGCGGACACGGCGGCGCTGGAAGCGCGCGCCAGGGCGGCACGCGAGGAATACGAGGCGCTGGCGAAAAAACTCTCGGCGGCGCGCGCCAAGGCGGCGGAACGGCTCGGCGCGGAAGTGAGCCAGGTGATGCGGCAACTGGCGCTGGGCGGGGGCCGTTTCGAGATCGCCCTCGCGCCGGTGCCGGAGGGCGGCGCGTTCGGTCTGGAGCAGATCGAATTCCGCGTCGCCGGACTGGCCGGGAACGAGTCGCGCCCGCTGGCGAAAGTGGTTTCGGGCGGCGAACTTTCGCGCATCAGCCTGGCCGTCCAGGTGGTGACGAGCCAGGCGGCCAGCGTCCCGACGCTGATTTTCGACGAAGTCGATGTGGGCATCGGCGGCGGCGTGGCCGAGGTCGTGGGGCGGCGTCTGCGCGAACTCGGAAGCGAGCGGCAAGTGCTGTGCGTGACGCACCTCCCCCAGGTCGCGGCGCGCGCCAACTGGCAATGGCGGGTGTCCAAGCACGACCGTGACGGCGAGGCGACGAGCCGCGTCGTCGCGCTGGACGAACGCGGGCGCGTCGAGGAAGTGGCGCGCATGCTGGGCGGCGTGGAAATCACCGCGATCACGCGGCGGCACGCGCGGGAAATGCTCGGACTGGGCGGATGAATTTGTAGGGCGGATGAATTTGTGATTTCCTGCATTCTCGACGCGGGGATAGGCGCGAGGCGTTTATTTTTTCCTCCCGTTTTTTTGCTGCTTTCCGGCGGTTTCCAATGACCGTATGTCTGGGAAAAGGACGAATCCATTCGCTCCCGCGGAAGCCGGTTCGCTGTTGCCCCCACCGGTTCCATCTCCGTCGTCATTCACGCGAAAGCGGGAATGACGGCAACGATGTTCTGCGTTCTGGCGCGATGGGCCTGGATTCCAGCTTGCCAATGGAAAATATGAAATTTACAGTCGTTCGATTCAAAAACGCCTTTGCGCGTTCTCTGTTTTTATTCCCTATCCAAATCACAGGTGACGCAAAGACGGGCCGCGGCTAACGCAAGTCGCGCGGCGGGCGGGGCCGGCAAGGGCCATGATGATCTGGAAATGGAAGGAAACCGGACCGGCTCCGGGCTGAACACCGGCTTTTTCGGGAATTCGCGCCGCTTCGAACCGCCGCCGCTTTACCGGATGGGCGATTTCTACCCTATAATCCCACGCCGTGCCATCTTCCGGCCCCCTTCATCATCGTTACCGTTACGGGAGAATTCATGGGATTTTTAGCCGACAAACGCATCCTGATCACCGGGTTGCTGTCAAAGCATTCGATCGCATACGGCATCGCCAGGGCTTGTCATCGGGAAGGCGCCAAATTGGCCTTCACCTACCAGAACGAGCGCTTTCAGGAGCGCCTCGCCAAATTCGCCGCCGAATTCGACAGTTCGCTGACCTTCCCCTGCGACGTCACCGAGGACGCCCAGATCGAGAAACTGTTCGCCGATCTGGCGACGCATTGGGAAGGACTCGACGGATTGGTACACTCCATCGCTTTCGCCCCCACCGTGGCGATCGAGGGCGATTTTCTCGACGGCATTTCGCGCGAGGCGTTCCGTACCGCCCACGACGTGTCTTCCTACAGCTACCCGGCGCTGGCCAAGGCGGCGCGGCCCCTGCTGCTGAAGGGGAACAACGCGGCCTTGTTGACGCTGACCTACCTCGGCGCCGACCGCACCATGCCGAACTACAACACCATGGGCCTGGCCAAGGCCAGCCTGGAAGCCGCGACGCGCTATCTCGCCTTTTGCCTCGGACCGCAGGGCATCCGCGCCAACGCCGTTTCCGCCGGCCCGATCAAGACGCTGGCCGCCTCGGGCATCGGCAATTTCGGCAAGCTGCTCGCCTACAACGCGCATCACGCCCCGCTGCGTCGCACCGTGACGATCGAGGAAGTCGGCAACGCCGCCGCCTTTCTGCTCTCCGACCTGGCGAGCGGCATCACCGGCGAAATCCTCTACGTCGATGGCGGGCTGAACACCACCGCGCTGGGCACCACGGAACCGCTGCCACAGTAAGCGGAGCGGAGCCAAGAAAAAAGACGAAAAGACGCCGGCCGGGCATCCGCCCCGCCGGCGCTGTCGATGTCGTTCTTCCGGGCGGCGCGGCCGTCAGCGTTCCCGGTTCTCCAGCAAGGACGTGTTGATATCGATCTTGTAGCGAGAACGCAGGCCCGACAGGTAAGCGGAAACGTCTTCTTCCGCGATGATTTTCGCGTATTCGCTCCGGATCGCCTTGAGCTGACCGTCGTCGATCTTTTCCGGCGGCGCGGCCTTGGTGATCTTGAACAGCAGATAGCCGTCGTCGACGCTGGCGCCGGCATAGGCCGGCAATTTCTGCGCGTCGGCCTTGAAAATGGCTTGCAGGGCGGACATCGGCAACTGCGAGCGCGCGGCCTGCATACGGGTCGTCTCGCGCGCCTCGGACCACGCGACCGAGTCTTCTCCCTTCCGGAGTTCCGCCAGGCGCGCCTCGCCGGCGCTTTGGGCCTGCTTCATGGCCTCTTCGTCCCGCAGCGTCTTCTCGATGCCGTTCCTGACCTCGTCGAACGGACGCAGCGCCGCCGCTTCATGCTCCAGCGCGCGCGCCGCCAGCAGGGTATTCGGGGCCACTTCGAGCGCCTCGGTATTGTGTCTGTTCTTGATGACGTCCTCCGAGAAAAGCGCCGCCATCGCCCTGTCGTCATCCAGCGGCCCCAGCGCCGCCCGAACCTGGGGATCGGCGTTTTTCGGTATCCAGTCGGTTCGTTCGATTTTCAGCCCGAACCTGTCGGCGGCCTGTTGCAGGCTGTCGGACTGTTCATAGACCAGATTGCTGAAATTCTCCGCCGCCTCGGCGAACTGGCGGGCTGCCGCCTGCCGCTTCAACTCGTCCGTGATCTCGGCGCGCACTTCCGAAAGCGGACGCTCTTTTGCCTCCCGGATGCCGGTGAGCTTGATGATGTGGTAGCCGAAATCCGATTCCACCAATCCGGAGATTTCGCCCTCTTTCTGGCCGAACGCCGCGTCGGCGAACGGCTTGACCATCGCGTCGCGGGCGAAAAAGCCCAGATCGCCGCCTTCCTTCGCCGATCCCGGATCCTGCGAACGCTCCCTGGCCAGATCGGCGAACCGGGACGGATCCCGCCGGACTTCCTTCAACACCTCTTCCGCCCTGGCCTTGGCCTTCTCCTTGTCGCCGTCGTTGAACGCGATCAGGATATGGCTGGCGCGGCGCTCCTCGGGCAACCGGTAATTGTCCGGATGGCTCCCGTACCACGCATCGATCTCCGCGTCGCTCACCGCCACGCGCGGCATCAAGGCGTCGACCGACAGGACGACGTATTCGGCCTTGACTCGTTCCGGCGTCTCGAAACGGCTCCTGTTTCCGTCGTAGAACTTTTGCAGGTCCTCCGGCGCGATCTTCACCTTGTCCGCGAACGAGGCCGCGGCGATCTTGAACTCGCTGAACTGGCGCTCCTCGGACTGGATGCGCAACACCGTCTCGGCCTGCGCCGCGGACGCAAAGGCCGACGCGCCGATCGTGCCGACGAGTTGCTGCAAGATCATATCCTGGCGCATGCGCGCCTCGAACTGCTCCGGCGACATGCCCTGCCCGCGCAGCAAAGTCTCATAGCGCGGCTGTGAAAACTTGCCGCCCTCCTGGAAAGCCGGCAGGCTGGCGATGGAGTCATACAATGCTTGGTTGCCAACCGTCAGGCGCTTGCCCGCGGCTTCGAGCAACAGCAGGCGCTGGTCGATCAAACCGTTGAGAATGCTCAGCCGGACCTGCGGCGAATTCATCATCTCCGGCCTGAACGCCGCCCCCATCGACCGCCGCATCTGGTCCTGGCGCTCGCGCAGCGCCTGCTCGAACTGTTGCAGGCCGATCTTGGTATCGCCCACGCTGGCCAGATCGCTGCCGGCTCCCAGGTTGTGCATATAAGAGTCGATCCCCCAGAAAGCGAAAGGCAGGGTAATCAGACCGAGAAAAATCTGGACGATTCGCTTGTTGTTGCGCACGGCGTCGAACATGATGGCTATCCGTTGACTCGTTGAAAATCAAAGTGATAACAAAAAAAGGCGAACTCACGTTCACCTTTCGGCAAGTGGCGGAGTGGACGGGACTCGAACCCGCGACCCCCGGCGTGACAGGCCGGTATTCTAACCAACTGAACTACCACTCCACTTTGATACCTGCCCTGATACCTGAAATCTTCGTTACCAAAAAAACTGGCTCCCGTTTTCAGGGAGCGGCAGAAGCATAACACAGAGGATCGCGGCCCGGTTATCCGTGTGTTTTTACGAAAGAATACCGGAATAGCCACAGAGCAGGGCGACGCGCAATTACGCGCGGCATCTTCCCGGCTTTCATGACATCCCCGATTGCTGCCCCGTCGATGCGTGGCAGGTTCAGGCGCGCGGCGTTTCTCTCGCCCCGCATGATCGGCCGGGGCCTTCCGCCGTTTGCGATTCCGCTTCGGCTTTCCTGGCCAGCGCCAGGATGACTTCCCTTGCCACTTTTTTCTGCGCGATCGGCAAACCGATGAAGGCTTCCAGTGCTTCACGCTCCGGGCCGGACACGGCTTCGTCCCAGCGTTTTTTCCGTTCCCGGATCAGGTTCAGAGGTTGTTCACCGAAACGCAGGATGTGCGGCTCGACCTTCAACCACCCGGCAAGCACCTGCAGCTTGTCCTGCGTGGGAATGCACGTGCCCTTCAGCCAGCTGAATGCCGCCTGGAAGCTGACCGGGCGTCCCCAATGCCGCATGTTGAACTCTTTTTCGAGCACACCGGGTCTTGGCTCATACCCTGCGGCAGCCATGGCGTGTTTCAAACGTTCAGCAAATTCGAGCTTCGCCTCCATCAACAAAATGTTGAGTCTTTCATTGAAACTTGGTTCAAGTCTGCTTGAGTATGTTGCTTAATTAGACTTTTAATCCTGCCGTGATGCACACGATCGACGCCCGCGAAAAAAGACGGCAGACATCAAAACGGGCGGCGCTGCGAACGGCTTGTTTGTCTGGAGGAAAATCATTTGGAAAAGCCTTGATCATTTACGTTGGTACTCAACAATTACACCGGCTCGATACAGTGCAAGCCGCGTTAAGTATTGTCGATACCAGCAGATTATCCAGGCCAACTATGTTCTTCGTGGCACGGTCGTTGCATCATTGGTTACGGTTGCGGTTGTTACAGGACCGGACTTGCTGAAGATGATACGTGGTCGAATATCTGGCGCCCAGTTTATAAAAAACCTGGCTGTTACAACCAGTGGAACAATAGGTGGAGCAGTTGGAGCTATTGCTGGTGGCGCATTGGGAGTTCCATTTGGCCCCGTCGGAATATGGACAGGCAAAATCGCGGGTGGATTGATTGGCGGTGCGCTTGCTGGTGCTGTAACGAACAATATTGCAAAAACCATGATGAAAGAAGATAGCGAAAAAATGCAGGAAATCATTCAACGTCAAATCGAATATCTTTCCGTGTTGTTCATGCTTACAGGGGTTGAAATTGATAGTCTTAATGCCAATCTGGCCAATGTCATCACTCCTGACGCGCTCGAATCCATGTATGCCAGTGATTCCCATAAGGCATTTGCAAATTGGCTTATCAAGCCAATTATTGTCGGCATAGTCAAACAGCGCCCAATGCTGCAATTTAGTCTCGATGATGTTATAGAATCATTTAACCCTGATCCGGATCAAAATGACAATTCCTTGCAGTTAGAAGCGGCATGACAAGCCGTAGTCCCGATTCAATAAACAACCCCGCGCCAAGAGCGCGGGGTATCAAAACAGCTTGTATGTACTGATACGATAATCCACTGACACCACGCCGAACCGGTATTGTGTCAATCGGCCAAGGCGTTGAGCTGCTTAGACTGTTTAGTGATGCCCCTCAAAAACACTGGGATAAGCGTTCTGCCTTCCGTCAGGCGGCCTGGGTGAGGTTGTTCGTAATTGGTAACGATGAAGATAGCCATCCGGGGCGTTCCGCATCTGCACGGCCGACTCGTACCATGTCGTGCGCCCGGCTAGACGCGCAGTTGTGATCCGGGCCGCTCCGAACCGAGGTAGATCACCAGATGGGTTCCGCCCGGATTGGCCCGCGAGGGAAAAAGCAGGCCATCCCTGGTTTTCCAGCCTGATTACAGCCCTGGATCATGGAATGGTGCCCCGAGCCAGAGTCGAACTGGCACGCCTTGCGGCGGCGGATTTTGAGTCCGCTGCGTCTACCGATTCCGCCATCGGGGCCGTGGTTCGCGCGGTGCGAACCGGAGAAGGGCGAATTATCTCCGATTCACTTCTGGCCGGCAAGACGGCGGGGGTTCCCGTGGCGGCGCGCGCCCACGCGCGGTTTCAGCGGACGATCCGGGCGCGAATCTCGCGCAGTTTCGCCTTGATGACGGCCGCGTTTTCCCGGCCGATGCGCATCATGATTTTCTGGCCCGCCGAACGGGTTTCGAGATCGGGATCGGCGTACTCGAAAAGAACCCTGGGCTGCGCCAGACGGACCGGAGGCGTCGGATCGGGGGCGGCGAGCAGATCGTCGATGGCGACCACCAGGCGGTCGTTGAAATTGGCCTTGGGGTAGCCGATCTCTTGGTACGCGCGCTGGAACAGCGGATAGAAACGCCGGTAGAGTTCCACCAGCCTGGCGCTATCGATCGCCTTGGCGACGGCCGTGAAAACGGCGTAGCGTTTGGCGTTGCCCGCGCCGATGGACAGGATTTCGCCCTTGCCGTCGACGACGAAAGCGCCTTCCGCCCGTTGCAGCGGCACGACGCTGGCCGGCAGATGCTTGCGGGGCAGGTTGTCGACGCAGACGACGATGTGGTGTATCAATTCGTCGGACAGCACCTGCCGCAAGCCCTTTGCCCCGATGATTCCGCCCAGCGCCTGACGGAAAGGCGCGTCGCTCTCCCCCAGTTCGGGCAGCGGCTCTTCCAGAGGCTCGGATTCGATGGGATGGAGAATCGGCGGCGGTTCGGGCGCCAGCGGCTGGGCAGGCGGCGGCGGCGCGGGGGCGGGCGCCGGCGCCGGCGGAGGGGGGGCGGGTTCGATGCTTGCCGTGATCACCGGGGCGGGTTTTTCATTTTCCGCGAGAAAGAAATATCCGGCGGCGACGGCGAGCAGGATGATCAGAATGGCAAGTATCCGGTTTCTTGTCTTCACGGTTTTCACGGTTTGCCTCCTGTCGGGCAGGCCTGGTAATTTTTTTCCATACCCGGAAGGATAAACCTAAAAAGCACGAAACGACTGTCTTTCGCGCGAAACGCGCTGACTGAAAGCCTTCCCTCCTGAGGGAGTCGGCGCTTGAATTTCCAGGCGCGAATGTTTGACGGACGAACTGGATTCCCGTGTTCGCGGGAATGACGGTTTTTCTGTTTGTCCGTGTCCGGAAATCCGGACGCCTGGCTGCCTTCGTCGTCTTTTCACGCCGTATTGGGGAATTCAGACGCCAAACCCTCTCCGTCACGCCTGCGGCGCGCCCCTCAGGGGGAAAGCTTTCGATTCCACGCGGCACTGCTTTTCCCCTCGCTTCGCCCTTGCGCGATCTCCGCGCCTTGAGCGCCTCCGTGGCGGGAGGTTTTCCGTTCATCCACCGATCGACCGGCAATGGATCACCTCGACAGCGCCAGCATCAACTCGTTGATTCGCTTGACGAAACCCGCCGGGTCGTCGAGCGCGCCGCCTTCGGCGAGCGTGGCTTGTTCGAGCAGCAGACTGGCCCAGTCGCCGAAGCGGGTTTCTTCGTATTTCAGGCGCTGCACGGCGGGGTGCCTGGGGTTGATTTCGAGGATCGGCTTCATCTCCGGCGCTTTCTGTCCGGCGGCCTTGAGGATGCGCGCCAGGTTGCCGCCCACGTCGTGTTCGTCGGCGACGATGCACGAGGGCGAATCGGTCAGGCGGTGCGTGACGCGCACGTCCTTGACCTTTTCGCCGAGCGCGGCCTTGATCTTTTCCGTGAGTTCCTTGTACTCGCCGGCGGCCTGTTCGGCTTCCTTCTTTTCCGCCTCGTCCTCCAGCTTGCCGAGATCGAGACCGCCCTTGGCCACGGATTGCAGCGGTTTGCCGCCGAATTCGGTCAGGTAGCCGATCACCCATTCGTCGACGCGATCGGAAAGGAGCAGCACCTCGATGCCTTTCTTGCGGAAAATTTCGAGATGCGGACTGTTCTTCGCCGCGGTGAAACTTTCCGCCGTGACGAAATAAATCTTCTCCTGCCCGTCCTTCATGCGCGATACATAATCGGCCAGGGCGACGGTTTCGTCCGGCGTGTCGTTGTGCGTCGAGGCGAAGCGCAGCAGTTTGGCGATGCGTTCCTTGTTGGCGAAGTCCTCGCCGACGCCTTCTTTCAGCACCTTCCCGAACTCGGTCCAGAACTTGCCGTATTTTTCCTTCTCCGCCGCGTCCTCGCTGTCGGCCAGTCCTTCGAGCAGCGACAGCACCTTTTTCACGCAGCCGCCGCGAATCGCCTCGATGTCCTTCGATTCCTGGAGGATTTCGCGCGAAACATTGAGCGGCAGGTCGTTCGAATCGACCACGCCGCGGACGAAACGCAGGTAGAGCGGCATCAGTTGCTCGGCGTCGTCCATGATGAACACCCGGCGCACGTAGAGCTTGATGCCGTGGCGGACGTGGCGGTCCCACAGGTCGAAGGGCGCGCGCTGCGGGACGTAGAGAAGCTGCGTGTATTCCTGCTTGCCCTCGACCCTGGTGTGCACGTAGGCGAGCGGCTCCTCGAAATCATGCGCGACGTGCTTGTAGAATTCCCTGTACTGCTCGTCGGTGATTTCCGACTTGGGCCGCGCCCACAGGGCGGAGGCCTGGTTGATCGTCTCGTCTTCGTCGGTCTCTACCTGCGCCTTTTTCTCCTCGTCCCACTTTTCCTTCTTCATCAGGATCGGCAGGGTGATGTGGTCGGAATACTTGCGCACGATCTGCCTGAGCTTCCAGCCCGACAGGAATTCGTCCCCGCCCGGATTCGTCTCCGAATTGGCGTCCGGGTTGGCGTCATTCCGCAGATGCAGGATGACGTCGGTACCGCGCGTGGTCTTTTCCACCCTTTCGACCGAAAAGTCGCCCTCGCCGGACGATTCCCAGCGGACCGCCTGCCCGGCCTCGACGCCCGCGCGGCGCGAGATCACGGTCACTTTGTCGGCGACGATGAACGACGAATAGAAGCCGACGCCGAATTGCCCGATCAGGTGCGCGTCCCTGGCCTGGTCGCCGGTCAGCGACGAGAAGAATTCGCGCGTGCCGGACCGGGCGATCGTCCCCAGCGACTCGACGGCCTCGTCGCGCGTGAGGCCGATGCCGTTGTCGGAAACGGTCAGCGTGCGCGCGTCCTTGTCGAAGGAAAGGCGGATTTTCAGCTCCGCGTCGCCGCCGTAGAGCGCCGGATCGTTCAGCGCCTCGAAACGCAGCCGGTCACAGGCGTCGGAGGCGTTGGATATCAGTTCGCGCAAAAAGATTTCCTTGTTGCTGTACAGCGAATGGATCATCAGGTTGAGCAACTGCTTGACTTCGGCCTGGAAGCCCAGGGTTTCCTTGTTCCCGCTCATCGAAAAACTCCGTAAGACGTTGATTGGATTGATCGCCGGAATTCGCCGCCGGATGCCGGACGTCACCGGCGCGAAACGATGGCGTTCAATCTGGGGGCGGGGGCGGGATTTTCAAGGGCCGGGATGACAGCAGCGCATCGAAAAGATTTTATAATAGGCAACGATACGTAAGCAGAAGCGTTTCATGCCGACGATCAGCGCAACCAGTCTGGCGCGGCGGACTCGCAAGGCGCCGGATCGAATGTTTCGGCTTTCCCGATTCTCTTCTGTCCGATGACTCAGTGCCTTGATTTCAATCTGGATGACACGGTATGAAAAAGTTCATGGGCATCGCGGTGATCCTGTTCGCGGTCCTTGGTTGTTCCGACGGCGGTAAAATCGCCGAACGCAAGCCGCAGATGGACGTCATCAGGGAACGCGGCGTGCTCCTGGTTGGCGTCAAGGTGGATTCTCCCCGCATGAGTACCCTCAACCCTGAGACGAACGAGTTCGAGGGCATGGAGGTGGATATCGCCAAGCTGCTGGCGAAACGGATGTTCGGAGACGAAAACAAGATACGCATCAAGCCGGTGACGCCCCAAAACCGCGTGGACAAGTTGAACAAGGGGATCATCGATCTCACCATCGGCACCTTCACCATAAATGATGACCGGAGAAAACTGGTGCATTTCTCGGAACCTTATTTTAGCGAGGGGCTGGCATTCCTGGTCCGCAAGGGCGATCGGTTGAGCCGCATCGAGCAGCTCGACGGAAAAAAAGTGGGCATCGCCAAGGGAACGGCCCCCTCCTGGCCCTTGCCTGGAATGATCAAGGACCGCGGTCTGGACATCCAGGTGGTGGAATATCCGGATTACCCGATCATCGTCGGCGCGTTGAAACGCGGCGAAGTGGATGCGTTCTGCACCGTGCGCGCGGCCCTCTTCGGGTATTTGAGCAACAGCCTGGAAGTCATGGAAGAAACGTTTCATCCCGGCAGTTACGGCATAGCCATCAAACTGGGTAACCAGGACCTTCTGGACCATCTGAATGCCTTCGTGGCCGAATTAAAGTCGGATGGCACCCTGGACGGGCTAAAGAAGAAATGGAACATGTAGCCGGAATCGCATAGCGCAATTTCTTGAAAACATGGAAGCGGAAATGAATTCACGGAATCATTCCGCCTCAAGGACGCCGCGAGGAAACATGGGAAAACTGGATGAATTTCTTGGAAATATCCCCATCAAGCGCAAGGTTACTTCCATCGCTGTCTTCACGGGATTATTGGTGCTCGTTTTGTCGGTGGTCACGACGATTGTCGGCCTCAACAACAATATACGCCATCAGAAAAGCATGGGCAATTTCTCCAGGCAATTCGGCCTCATGCGCGATATTTCCGGAAATTACAACAAGATACACGGCCTGGCCACGGAATATCTTCTCTTTTGGGGCGATCGCTCCATCACGGACAGGCTCACGAAGGAGTTCGACGCCAGTTTTGAGATACTGGAAAAGGATGTCGTGGAACTGGAGGGCATGTTGCCGCCGCTTTCACCGCAAAGCGAAGCCATCAACAAGGCTTATGGCTATTTGTATCACTTGCATAACTTCAGATTTACCCTGCCATCGCTCGCGCCGGACGAGGTCAGCGATTTTTTCATCAAGCTCCAGAACGAGATAATCAAACCCCTGGACAACAACATGAACGTGGCGTTCAACGCCTTTGTCCACAATATCAATGACGAATCGGAAAGCAATCAGGAGCAATACAATATCAGCGTCAGGACGTCCTATGCCATCATAGTCGTTCTTTTCATATTGGGTATCATCTATGTGTCGATCGTAATCAGGAACATAGTGATTCCACTGGGGCAGCTCACGCACGCCACCGAACACTTCGGAAGAGGCCATTTCTCGGAATTATCTGTCGTCGTGCGCAAGGACGAGTTGGGAATTCTCAACAACAAGTTCGTCAGCGCGGCCCAGGAAATCAAGAACGCGCAAACCGCGCTGGAGGAATCCAACAAACATCTGCATGAACTCAATAAAAAGCTCGAATCGCTCTCGATGACGGATCCGATCACCGGCATAAGCAACAGGCGGGCGCTGGACGAATATGTGGCCCATGCCTGGGAGGAATGCAAACGGTCGCAACGTCCGCTGACGATAATGTACATGGACATCGACAGATTCAAATATTACAACGACACGTTCGGGCATCTGCAAGGCGATGAATGCCTGCGTTCCTTTGTCCGTTGCGTAAGCGGCCTCATCAGGCGGGCAGTGGATATGTTCGCGCGTTGCGGCGGTGAAGAATTCGTGGCCGTGTTCCCGGCGGTCACGGGCGAATCGGCGCTGGCTCTGGCCGAAAAGATACGCCGCGCCGTCGAGGACATGAAAATATCCAATCCCATGAGCGAGGCAGGCCCCTATGTCACCGTCAGCATCGGCCTGGCGACCAGATATACATATCAAATAAAAAACGTATGGGAACTCATGGAATTGGCCGACAAAATGAGCTATGAATCGAAAACGTCAGGCCGGAACAGGATAACGGCGAATACAGAGCCTCCGTTCGACTACGAAGCCGCAATGCTGGCGGCCCAAAGTGAGCGCGCCGTGGATGGCGAAGAATCGTAGTCCCGGAAAGGATGTTACGCGCAACGTCTCAAGGGGATCCCTATCTTTCCGGGGATGCCGATGACGGTTTCCCGCGATTTTTGTCCACTGACCGCAGCACGATCGACGTGATCTCCGACGGCCGCCCGAGACGTACCGGAAAGCCGTTCCACAACCCGGCGCCGTTGGAGACGTAAAGCCACATCGCGCCGACCCGGTACAGGCCCGACACGAAGCCTTCGTTCGCCGCCCGCACGATGAGATGCAGGCCGGCGATCTGCCCGCCGTGCGTGTGGCCCGAAAGCTGCAAATCGACGCCGGCTTCGGCGTTTTTCGCGGCGTCGCGCGGTTGATGGGACATGAGCAGGACGGGAACGCCCTTCGGCGCGCCGGCGAGCGCCGCCCCGACGTCCGGCCCCGGCAGGCCGAAACGCGCCGCGCCGCCGCGATCCGTGGTTCCCGCCACCACCAACGCGCGGCCCCGGTCCTTGATCACCACGTGCCGGTTGCTCAACACGCGCAGCCCCAGCTTGGCGAACGCCGCCATCCACGCCTCGTAGCCTGAGTAGTACTCGTGGTTCCCCGGAGCGGCCAGCACGCCGAGGCGCGCTTTCAGGCCGCGCAAGGGCGCGACGTCGGCGGCGCGATGGGCCGGCGTGCCGTCGACCAGATCGCCGGTAATCAGGATCAGATCGGGATCGAGCGCGTTGGCCTTTTCCACGACGGCGCGCTGCCACGATCCGTGGAGCAGCCGGCTGGCGTGCAGGTCGGAAAGATGGACGACGCGCAACCCATCCAGTTCCACGGGCAGGCGGTCCAGCGTGATTTCCACCTCGCGCGCGTCCGGCACGCGGATGGCCTGCCAGACGCCGACGGCGGAGAGGCACAGCGCCGCCGCGGCAAGCCCCCCCCGTCCAGAAAGCGGGCGAAATCCGAGGCGTTAGACCGAGGCCCGTCAACTTGCCCGACACGAAAAGCAGGAGAGCGCCCACATCCTTCAACAACAGAAACAGGGACAGCAGCAGGAAAGCGCCGAACAGCCCGCCCAGGACGGCGATCGCGGCGAAAGGCAATTCGGGCGAGGAAAGGTTGCCGAAAAGCAGCCGGTTGACCAGATGAACCTGGGAAGCGGCCACGATCACCAAGGCGGCCAGGCATTTGCCGGCGATGGGCCAGGGCAGCGCCGGGACGAACCGGATGACGGTGTAAAGACAAATGAGGCCAGTGAATGCGTGAATCATTGCGGATGGATCCTTGAACGTGTATTGCCAACGTCGGCGGACAACGCATAACTTTAACCCGAAAAACCGCCGGGGACGTCGCGGCCGTGGCAAGCGAGGCCCCATCGGGGGCGGTTCTGCCGGATACAACGAAAAGCGAATACCTTGACCACAAAGCGCACGGAGAGAAACAAGAACGAAAAGCAATTGACCACGGCGAACACGGCGGGCATGGCGAAAAGCAAAAAGCAAAAAGCAAAAAGCGAAGGAAAGAACCCGTCACTCCCGCGTAAACTGGAATCCAGCGCGTAGATTCCGACGTAAAGCGCCACGGGTTTTCGCTTCCCTCTTGAGTGGGGCGGCCCACGGCGAAACCGTGGACCGGAAGGAGTCAAGCAGTCGAGGAAGAGACCAGGCGATCGAGCGCGACAGGCCAGGATAGAGGATAGTTTCAATGGGTCAAAGTCATTTACTTTTAACGGCAAGACGATTCAATGAAACGAAATGTCTTTGACCCCTTTGGCGTTCTTTAGCGTTTCGCATGAATCAATATAGGTTGAGGCAAGCGTAGCGAACCCCAGCGCAAGCTGTTTCAAATATTGAGGGAGGCTCATTTTGCGGCGCTGCGCGCCGGAAGGTACGCGCTGGATTCCCGCGTTCGCGGGAATGACGGTTTTTCTGTTTGTCCGTGCCCGGGAATCCGGACTCACTGCCCCTTCCGTCTCGCGCTATCGCGCGAACCGCCTCCTTCGAGAGGGAGGCTTTATTTCAGCGCGCCGCGCGTGGAAGAGGCGCGGGCGAGCGAAAACATTTGCCCTTGCGGTTTTCCCGCAAATGCCGGCACAGGCCAGTCCGATGGATTTCGTCGTCCACGTATTGCAGCTTGCGGTTTTCCCGCAAATACCGGCACAGGCCGGTATCCAGGACGGCGATTGGAAAATCGGCGCGCCTTCTGGATTCCGGCTTCCGTCGGGATGATGGAATTTTTCCAGTTTTTCGCTCTTCTCCGTGCCTTCGTGCTCTTCGTGGCCCAGATTTTCGCTTTCGCCGTGCTCCGCCGTGTTCGTTGCGGTTGACACTTTTCGCTTCCTTGCCTTTCGCCGTGGCCCAAAAATCTCATCCGCAAGTGCCCACCGCGCCGCAGGCGGTGCAGAAGTCGCAGCCGTCCTTGCGGATCATGGTGAAATTGCCGCATTCGTTGCACAGGCGGCCGGCGATGGGCTTGGGCGCGGTTTTGCTGGCGGGGGCTTCGAGGATGCCCATCTGTTGCAGGGGGAAGCCGTTTTCGTCGAGGATGCCGAGCATCGCGTAACGGTGGATGATGAGCCGCGCGATGTAGGCCACCGTCGACGGATAGGTCTGCTGCCGGCGCGTGCCGGGAACGAAGGCCATGAAGTCGCCGAGCGGTTCGGGGTAGTCGAGCAGCTTCCGGAGCTTCATGCCGATCCACGCCGGGTCGAGCACGCGCATGTCGAGCGACAGGAGCCGGGTCAGGCCGTCGAGGGCGCGCGGGTAGTTGCCGGCGAGCCAGACCGAATAAGGCCGCGTGACGCCGTCGGGCAGGGTGATCTCTTTCAGGCCCAGCACGAAATCCTCGGCGGTCGCCGGGTTGAGCACGTCGACCGTCCAGGACAGGGTGCCGTCGGTGCCGGTCTTGGGTTCCTTCAGGCTGAACAGCGCGTCGAGCACGGGCGTCGCGCCATCGGTGTTGAACGCGCCCAGCTGTTCGACGCGGTATTCGATCAGGCGGGCCACGGCGGAAACGATCGAGGGCATCCGCTTTTTTTCGCCGTGCGGCGGGAAGGGCATGTCGAAGCCTTCGCCGTCGGGCGTCCTGGCCAGCGATTCGAGCTTCTGCCTGAGCCAGCCGTGGTCGTTGGCGCGCATGTCCATCGACAGGGTCTTGGCGACGGCGCCCAGGCCGCGCGGCTGCGCCGGCCCGTTGACCCAGGCTTCGAACGGCCAGGAACGGCCTTCCTGATCGACGTGGCCGACGAACAGGGCGAATTTTCCGTGCCCGTGGTCGATCATGTAAGTCCAGGCCATGTTGCCCTCGGGCAGGCTCGGCCGGCCCGGCCAGCGCAGGCTGGCCAGCACCGGGGCCGGCAGATTCTTGATCGACAGGCGGCGGTTGGCGTCGCCATTGACGAAGTCCTGCGGCTGCTTCTTTTCCTCGGTCTGCCGGGGCGGCTCGACCGAGAGCACGGCGCTCATCACGCTGTTGGGGCGGTAGGTGGCGAGTCCCTTGAGGCCGGATTTCCAGGCGCTCATGTAGAGTCCCTGAAAATCCTCGTAGGGGTAGTCGGCGGGCACGTTGACCGTCTTTGAAATCGAGGTGTCGATGTACGGCGCGACGGCGGCGACCATGTTCTTGTGCGCCTCGGCCGAGATTTCCAGCGCGCTCACGAAACAGTCGGGCAGGTTCTCGACGTCGCCGCCCAGGTGCCTGTACAGCCGCCAGGCGTAGTCTTCGACCGCGTATTCCTTGATCGTGCCGTCGGTCATGCGTTTCTTGCGGCTGTAGGTCCAGGAGAAGGGCGGTTCGATGCCGTTGCTGGCGTTGTCGGCGAAGGCGAGCGAAATGGTGCCGGTCGGCGCGATGGACAGAAGGTGCGAGTTGCGGATGCCGTGCTTGCGGATCTCCGCCTTGATTTCGGACGGCAGGCGCGAGGCGAAGTTGCCGCCGGACAGGTACAGCTCGGCGTTGAACAGCGGGAAGGCGCCGCGCTCCCTGGCGAGTTCGACCGAGGCGAGATAGGCGGCGTTGCGCATGTATTCGGAGACGCGCGCGGCCATCGCCGTGGCTTCCGTGCGGTCGTAGCGCAGGCCGAGCATGCACAGCGCGTCGCCCAGGCCGGTGAAACCCAGCCCCACGCGCCGCTTGTTGGCCGCTTCCTGGCGCTGGCGCTCCAGCGGCCAGGCGGTCACGTCGAGCACGTTGTCGAGCATCCGCTGGGAGACCTTGACGACTTCGCCGAACGCGGCGAAGTCGAACTCGGCCTGGCTGGAGAAAGGCTGGCGCACGAACAGCGTCAGGTTGATGGAACCCAGACAGCAGCAGCCGTAGGGCGGCAGCGGCTGTTCGGCGCAGGGATTGGTGGCCTCGATGACCTCGCAGTAGTAAAGATTGTTGTCGCGGTTCATGCGGTCGAGGAAAAGGATTCCCGGCTCGGCGTGGTCGTAGGTCGATTTCATCACCTGGTCCCACAGCTCGCGCGCGCGGAGCTTGCGGTAGACCCACTGGCCGTCGTCACGCTGATAAGCGCCGCCGAGCTTCATGTCGGCGTTGGGTTCGGCGCGGTGGATCAGCTCGACCTCGCCGTCGACGTCGACCGCCTGCATGAACGCGTCGGTGACGGCGATGGAAATGTTGAAGTTGGAAAGATCGCCGCGATCCTTGGCGTGGATGAAGGTCTCGATGTCCGGATGATCGCAGCGCAACACGCCCATTTGCGCGCCCCGGCGCGCGCCGGCGGATTCGACCGTCTCGCACGAACGGTCGAAGACGCGCATGTAGGAAACCGGCCCCGAGGCGCGCGACTGCGTTCCCTTGACCTGCGCGCCGTGCGGGCGGATCGCGGAAAAATCGTAGCCGACGCCGCCGCCGCGGCGCATGGTTTCGGCGGCCTCGGCCAGCGCGCTATAGATGCCCGGCCGGCCATCGACGATCTCCACGATGGAGTCGCCCACCGGCTGCACGAAACAGTTGATCAGCGTGGCGGCCAGCGTGGTGCCGGCGGCCGAATTGATGCGGCCGGCCGGAACGAAACCGTTTTCCTGCGCCCAGAGAAAACGCTCTTCCCATTTGGCGCGGTGTTTCTCGTCCTCGTTGGCGGCCAGCGCCCGGGCGATGCGCCGGCGCACGTCGTGGACGTTGGTCTCCGGCCCCTTGGCGTATTTCTCGACGAGGACCTCGGTGGAGATTTCCTGTCCCGCCAGCGGGACGATTTCGGGAATTTCCGCGATCGCGTTCAGGGAAAGCTGCTGCGTATCCTGGCTCATGGTTGCCTTTCTTGCCTTGCGTGTTTGGGGAGGGGAAGGGGAAAAAGGAGAAGGAAGGGAAAGGGAAGGATCTTCCGGTCCGCGCCCGGCTCCGTTCAGCGCGGTCTTACCGCCACGGAACCCGGTTCACGGCCAAAATTAGTCATGCGTCATGAAATGCGAAAAAACCAGACTGAAAACAAGACTACTACATTTAGTGGTGAATTTCAAGAAAACCGCTAGATATAGTTCTCGTGGCGGTTTTTCCTGGCGGATCGGACTGAAAAAACAGTCGAATCCGTGGGATGGAAATCGAGTTCTGGGGAGTGTTGAACTCGCGGCTTTTTGGGGATTGCGATGCGTCACCCTTTCATGCGGGCGACGGAAAATCGTGGAAAAATTCGTTGCGGAAAAATTTGTGAAATTTAACAAAACGCTTGACATTTCAAAAACGAGCGCGACAGTTTTCCGCAAACCGCAAACCGCAAACCGCAAACCGCAAACCGCAAACCGCAAACCCGTGGCAAGCTTTCGGCTTCGTTCGTCCTGTTGCCCCAGGCTGCGCTCACTGTCAGGCCAGACCACGCATACCGTGCCAAATCGTCTGCTTCTTCATTTTTTCAACGGCAATTTTCTTGACCACGAGGTGCAAAGTGGGAACCGGGACCTGGATCGACAAGATGTTGCCAGAAAATGGAGGCCGCTCGATCTGAAGCCAATGAGGCAAAAGGTGATCATGAAGGAAGAAAAAAGGCTGTAAGTCTCGTCGCGCAGAAATATTTTTATCTCGGCATGCCCAGAGCGGAAGCGGACAAGCCGTTGGGCGATTTCAAGGCGCAAGATTTCAACATTAGCGAAGACCGCCACGAGGGAGGCAGGCATTGGCTAGATGGGGAGTTGAAGCCTTATTCTGAGGCAAGTAAAAGAATCTTTCAAAATCAAATTCCACCCGGGATGGGCCGGATTACCGTTACAAAAGATTATGGAAGAAGCATACTGGTTATCACAAAATTTCCTGGCTTGACGCTGTATTTCCGCGATGCCGAATCCGGCATCACGGATGTCCAGGCCAATATCACGTTTGATTTCATTTGACTTGGAAGCAATCATGGAAAAAATCGAAGCCCATATAGGCTGGGGCAGGCAAAGCGCCCCCAATGTTTGCGCCTGCCGTGTTTTTCAATCACGGCGCGGCGAATTTCAAGGGGATAAATATCATCCCCCGTCGTACCTCGGCATTTGCGCCTCTTTGTTCAACCGCTCGTGTCGGGGTTCGCTCCACTCACTCCAGTCTACGCGCTGGACTGATTCCCGCTCCAGTCTGCCCGCGGCTGCCGCCTTCGCCGGTTCCGGTTCCATCGCCGTCGTCATTCCCTTGGCAAACCGGAATCCGGTTCGTCGCCACATCCCACTCACCGTCATTCCCGCGAAAGCGGGAATCCGGGGCGTACATTCCGGTGCGAAGCGCCGCATTTTTTATATTTGCAGCCCTTCGGACTGGGAGTAACGAACTGGATTCCCGCTTTCGCGGGAATGACGATAGTGATGGAACCGGCGAAGGCGACGACGGTGGAATCGACGAAGATGACGGCAAACCGGATTCCCGCTCATCAAGGGAACGATGGCGTTTCCGGCGGCCTTGCCGTCGCGGGATTTTCTGCCTTCCGCCTTTCAGGTCCCGTTTTCCTTGGGAACGGGGACTTTGCATTTTTCCCGTGGTTTTTCTCCCGCCGTGGGCGCGGAAATGAAAAGCCCGTCCAACCACCGGGTTGGACGGGCTTTGTTTGGGGCGGTGTACCGGGCTCGAACCGGTGACCCTCGGAATCACAATCCGATGCTCTACCAACTGAGCTAACACCGCCGTTGTTCTGACGCGCCCGGCGAGACCCGAATTCACAATCCACGGTCTGGAAGGCCACACGGCCCCGCACCAAGCCATTGATATTTCTGGGATTTGCTTTCTCGCAAAGCGATCGAATCCAACTACGGGGCGCATCATACCGCACATTTTTCACGCAGTCCAACGAATTCATTTCAGACTCTCTCAGAGCGAGAGAGTGAGGCGGTTGGAAAATGACTGAAAGGAATGTTCGTAATCCGGGGCAACTTCGTGAGAATCCTCACAAAGTTTGCAAAGGATGCCGGACTACCCGTTGAACTCATCGGCCGCAAAGGGTGAAAAGGTGGGTTACGTTCAGACCGCCGACGCCTGTCGCGGTCGCCTGAAGAACCGGACGGCGCGCTTCAAGGGTGTCGATCCGTGCTCTCCGTGGCCAACGCCTTGAAAAATCAGGCGTAAACGGAAAAACCGCCCTGTGGGAGGCCGCCGGCGTTTGCCATCGCGCGGTAGGCGTCGACCGGGGCGCCGGGTGATGTTTTTTCCGTCGCGGCTTCCTCGCGCCGCGCGCTTTCTTCCGGCTCGCCGGATCGCGTGGCGACTTCCATCGCGGCCTGCATTTGCAGGCGGGCGGCCTGGGCGGCCACTTTTCTGTCCTGCGGCGAGGGGTCGGCCGGCGCCAGCGCGGCGGCGCGGATGCGGGCCGCGATGCGCTGGGTTTCTTCCGGGGTGCCGCCCGGCGAGGTATCGATGCCGACTTCCCCGGAAACGGCGTAACGCTGGCCGTCCGGCCCGGTGACGTATCCGTAGCTCGCCCCGGAAGTCACGAGATTGCCTCCGGCCGCCATGTGCGCCTGCTCGTGCTGCCGGACTTTCCGGTCCGTCGCCTTCAGTTCCTCGATCTCGCGCAGATCGGCCTCGGAGAGCGTCTCGCCGCTCCGGCTTCGCGGCGCGTTCGCGGCAACGTACCTGGAATAGGGGGAAGAGCCGCCGTCGATGGAAATTCCGGAAATCGCCATGATCTTCAAAATGAACCGTGTCCGCCCTTATTGTAGCCTGCCTTCGGGGAGGCGGCGAGTCATTCCGTTTTCTCCCCTGTTTCAGTGACCACGGTTTGGCTGCAAGAGGGCCGATTCGCGTAAATATCCGCTCATTTCCCGCATGTTTCCGCGAAGCCCGGTCAGCTTGTCGAGCCAATCTCTCTGGCCGTCGCCGTAACCCAATTTCGTTGCCGTGTCGACCAGTTTCCCATTGGAAAAATCGATGGACAGCGACATGTCGGCCACGCCGTCAGGCCCGTATTTCCGGTACTTCTCCGGGGCGGCCGCGAAGGTTCTCATGAAGGACGCCCCGGCTTCGTCGCTCAAGCCGGAATTTCCAAACGCCTCGCCAAGCGCGGTCAAAACATTCTCGCCGTCTTTCGCATACACGCCGTCCGAACGGAAATCCAGATCCGCGAGCGAATGGCCCGTAGTGTCTTTCAGCATCATGTTATTGACGTATTTTGCATACTCTTCGCGCTTATACATGCCCGTCTTTTCAGGGCCGCCCATTTCGGAATTTCTGATATGGGCAAACAGTTCGCGGCCAAAATTCACTCCATTCGAGGCTTGCTCGATAGTCACCGCCTTGTTCCCGTCTTTCAGGCCCGAAACGTGAATCACGCTGTCAAAGTCGACGGTGATCGAAAATTTCTCGCCGGGCGCGAGGGATATGCCGATTCCTCTTCTTCTTTCGTCATGCGCCTGTCGCGGTCGAGTTTCAGCGTCAGAAAGCGGTATCGAACTCGACCGGCCCGGCCTCGCGGGCGCTCTTGTCCGCCAGGCTCATGCCGGCTTTCAGGCTGTTTCTGTCCTTGAGCATCATGTATCGAGAAAGCAGACCGCGGCTATCTATTCTCATGAATCAAACTCCGGGAAGCGGGAAGAGAACGGATGAAACCGTCTCTCGTGGAAGAAGAGAAGTTTTGAAGGAGTACGCCGGGGGGATTATCGGCATGGAACGGAATGGCTTCGGCAAATGAAACAGGCGAAGCGGCGGTCCGCCATGCGGCAAGCCGGTTTTTTCATGCCCGGCTTTTCACGTTTTCACGCCTCCAGATCGCGCAATTTCCGGAACGCCTCTTCCACCCGTCGCGCGGCGATGATTTCCATGCCGGCGATGGCTTGCCGGGGGCGGTTGGCTTCCGGGATCAGGGCGCGCGTGAAACCGAGCTTGGCGGCTTCCTTCAAGCGTTCCTGGCCGCGCGGCGCGGGGCGGATCTCGCCGGCCAGGCCGACTTCGCCGAATACGATGAGTTTCTCCGGCAAGGGCTTGTTTTTCAACGAAGAAACGATCGACAGCAGAACCGCCAGATCGGCCGCCGGCTCGACGATCCGGACGCCGCCGACGGCATTCACGAAAACGTCCTGGTCGAAGCACAGGATGCCCGCGTGCCGATGCAGCACGGCCAGCAGCATGGAAAGGCGCTGCGCGTCGAGGCCGACCGTCAGCCGGCGCGGATTGCCGTGCGCCTGGTCGACCAGCGCCTGGACTTCCACCAGCAGGGGCCGCGTGCCCTCCTGAGTGACCAGCACGCACGACCCCGGAACATTCTGGCCGTGTTGCGAAAGGAACATCGCGGACGGGTTGCTGACGCCCTTCAGCCCGCGATCGGTCATGGCGAAAACGCCGATCTCGTTGACCGCGCCGTAGCGGTTCTTCACCGCGCGGATCAGGCGGAAGCTCGAATGCGTGTCGCCCTCGAAATACAGCACGGTGTCGACCATGTGTTCCAGCACGCGCGGCCCGGCCAGCGCGCCTTCCTTGGTCACGTGCCCGACCAGAATCACCGTCGCGCCGCTCTGCTTGGCCAGCCGGGTGAGCTGCGCCGCGCATTCGCGCACCTGCGCCACCGAACCCGGCGCGGAACCCAGTTGTTCCGACCAGAGGGTCTGGATCGAGTCGATCACCGCCACCTGCGGCTTTTCCGCCCGCAGCGCGGCGAGGATTTTCTCCAGATTGATCTCCGCCAGCAGCTTGAGCCGCCGGGTATCGAGCGCGAGACGCCGCGCGCGCAGGGCGATCTGCTGGCCGGACTCCTCGCCGCTCACGTAGAGCGCCGGCGAGCCGGCGGAAAGCGCGGCCAGCGCCTGCAACAGCAAGGTGCTCTTGCCGATGCCCGGATCGCCGCCGATCAGCACCACGCCGCCGGCCACCAGACCGCCGCCGAGCGCCCGGTCGAATTCGCCGACGCCGGTGGGCAGCCGATCCTCCTCGCGCGCCTCGATCTCGGAGAGCGTCCGCACGCGGGAAGCGCCGGCCAGCGCGGCGAAACGCGGCGACGACGGCGTCCCGGTCTCGGCGAGGGTCTCGACCAGCGTGTTCCACGCGCCGCACTCCGGACACTGCCCCTGCCATTTCGCCGACGCGGCGCCGCACTCGGTACAGGAATGAATCGTTTTTGCCTTGCCCATCGCCGTCAGTTTCTCCCGCCCATCCCGCGCCCAATCCGCCCAATCCGCCCAATCCGCCGCGCCCGAATCACGTTTTCCATGCCCGGTATTTTGCCTCAAGGGCGCGCCGCCGTCCGGCCGCGATGTGACTTTGTCGACACGCCGGCCGGAAAATTCGTGGTATAAACGCCTTCCAGACAAAAAAATATTCCGATTCGATGCCCCTGGGTTTCTACATCATCATGGCGGCGCAGTTTTTTTCAGCACTCGCCGACAATGCCCTGCTCATCATCGCCATCGCCATCCTGCGCGCGATGGACGCGCCGCCGGCCTATGAACCGCTGCTGAAAACGTTTTTCACCGTCTCCTACGTCGCGCTCGCCGCCTTCGTCGGCGCCTTCGCCGACTCGATGCCCAAATGGCGGGTCATGTTCATCAGCAACGCGATCAAGATCGCCGGCTGCGCCCTGATGTTCCTCGCCGTCGATCCGCTCCTCGCCTACGCCGTGGTCGGACTCGGCGCCGCCGCCTATTCGCCGGCCAAATACGGCATCCTCACCGAATACCTCCCGCACCGCCTGCTGGTCGTCGCCAACGGCTGGATCGAAGGTCTGACCGTCGGCGCCATCATCCTCGGCGTGGTCATCGGCGGGACGCTGATCGAACCGGCGTTCGCCCACCGCTTCCTCGCCTTCGATTTCCCGCTGATCGACACGGGGATCGACGCCGTGAACGAAGTGGCGCTGTGCTTCGTCGGCGCTTTCTACATCATCGCGGCGCTGTTCAACCTCTACGTCCCCGATACCGGCGTCGAGCGCAAGCCGCTGCGCAAGAACCCCTGGCACCTGGTCCGCGAGTTCAACCAATGCCTGATGCTGCTCTGGCGGGACCGCCTCGGCCAGATTTCGCTGGCCGTCACCACGCTGTTCTGGGGCGCCGGCGCCACGCTGCAATTCATCGTCATCAAGTGGGCGGAGGTCGCGCTCGGCCTGGATCTGTCGAAATCGAGCATGTTACAGGGCGTCGTCGCCGTCGGCGTGGCGCTGGGCGCGGTAGCGGCGGCCAGGAGCGTCACGCTCAAGCGTTCGGTCAAGGTCATCCCGCTCGGCATCATCATGGGACTCATCGTGCTGGCGATGAACTTCGTGCAGCACATGGGACTGGCCGTGGCGCTGCTGGTCGTCGTCGGCGCGCTGTCGGGCTTTTTCGTGGTGCCGATGAACGCCCTGCTGCAACACCGCGGCCACATCCTGATGGGCGCCGGACATTCGATCGCCGTGCAAAACTTCAACGAAAACCTGTCGATCCTGGTCATGACCGGCCTGTACTACGCGATGTGTGAAGCCAAGCTGTCGATCTACTGGGTCATCACGCTGTTCGGACTTTTCGTCAGCGCCAACATGCTGCTCGTCAAACGCTGGCACGAAGCCAACCAGCGCGAACACGACGACCTGGCCTACCTCGACGACAACGCGGCGCATTAGGGGCAGGTGGCGGAAGGCGGAAATCGCCGGCCACGCTGGTCACGCCGGTCACACCAGCCACGCCGATTACGCCGGTTACGTCGAAAAGCGAAAGAAACTCCCCGTCATTCCCGCGCAAGCGGGAATCCAGGGCGTACTTTCCGGCGCCATGCGCCGCAAGCCATCGCCGAAGGCCGCTTCAAATCGCAGATCGTCCCGATCACGCTGAAAACCAAAAAGGGCGACATCATCTTCGACACCGACGAACACCCCCGCGCCACCAGTCTCGAAGCCCTCGCCAAGATGAAACCCGCCTTCAAGAAAGAAGGCGGCACCGTCACCGCCGGCAACGCCTCGGGCATCAACGACGGCGCTGCCTTCCTCGTGCTCGCCAGCGCGGAAGCGGCCAGGAACGCCAAACCGATCGCCCGGTTGGTGGCCTACGGACTCGCCGGCGTCGAAGCCAGTGTGATGGGCGACGGCCCGATCCCGGCCACCCAGGCGGCGCTCAAGCGCGCCGGTCTCACGCTCGACCAGATCGACGTCATCGAAGCAAACGAAGCGTTCGCCGCGCAGGCGCTCGCGGTCGCCAAGGGGCTGGGACTCGACCCGGTGAAGACCAACCCGAACGGCGGCGCCATCGCGCTCGGCCACCCGGTCGGCGCCACCGGCGCGGTGATCGTCACCAAGCTCCTCCACGAAATGCAACGGATCGAAGCCCGCTACGGTCTCGCCACCATGTGCATCGGCGGCGGACAGGGCATCACCACGATCTGGGAACGGTGCTGAAGGAGACCGAAGGCCGGGATCGGGAGACGATCCCGTTCCCGCCGGCCTCCGGATGCGCGACAAAAGAAAACGGCCTCGCGGCGCGGGGCCGTTTTTTTTCGGGGGCGGCGGGAAAATGTCCGGCGGCCGTCCGTTACCGGATGACCCGCGCGCCCTTGCCTTTCATCGCGGCTTCGACTTCCTCGATGCGCGCCATCGAGGTATCGCCCGGCGTGGTCATCGCCAGCGCGCCGTGCGCCGCGCCGTATTCCACCGCCGCCTGCGGCCCCTTGCCTTCCAGGAAGCCGTAGATGAGTCCGGAGGCGAAGCCGTCGCCGCCGCCCACCCGGTCGTAAATCTCCAGATTGGGCCGCTGCATCGACTGATACAGTTGCCCCTGGTAGTACACCAGCGCCGACCAGTCGTTGAAAGTGGCCGTGGTGGCTTTCCGCAGCGTGGTCGCCGCCACCTTGAAGTTGGGGAAGGTCGCCACGGCCGTCTGAATCATTTTCTTGAAGCTCTCGGTCTCGATCTTGGTCAGGTTTTCGTCCGCGCCTTCGACTTCAAAGCCGAGGCAGGCGGTAAAGTCCTCCTCGTTGCCGATCATCACGTCGACGTATCGGGCGATGTTGCGGTTGACGCGCTGCGCGGCTTCCTTGCCGCCCTGGCTCTTCCACAGCGAGGCGCGGTAGTTGAGGTCGTAGGAAACGACCGTGCCGTATTTCTTGGCGGCCTCGACGGCCTCGATGACGGCCTCGGCGGTGTTGGCGGCGAGCGCGGCGAAGATTCCGCCAGTATGGAACCAGCGCACGCCTTCCTCGCCGAAGAGTTTTTCCCAGTTGACCTCGCCGGGCCTGATTTGCGAGGCGGCCGTGTTGCCGCGGTCGGCGCAGCCCAGCGCGGGCCGGATGCCGAAGCCCTTTTCGGTGAAGTTGAGTCCGACCCGGGTATTCTTGCCGAGTCCGTCGAAATCGCGCCAGATGCAGTGGCTCATGTCCACGCCGCCCTGCATGATGAAATCCTCGACCAGCCAGCCCAGGTCGTTTTTGGGCAGGGCGGTGACGACGGCGGCGCGTTTCTGCCAGCATTTCCTCATGGCGCGCGCGACGTTGTATTCGCCGCCGCCTTCCCAGACCTGAAAGCTGCGGGCGTTGCGCACACGGCCGAAGCCGGGGTCGAGGCGGAGCATGATTTCGCCGAAGGAAACCAGGTCCCACTTGGCTTCGCCGGCCGGTTTGATGATGAGTTCGTTCATGGTGGAGTCCTTTCAAAAACGGTTTCAAGCACGACGCGCACGACGAAAATCATGAACACGCACTCCGAATTTCGCCGCGCCGCCGCGTTCGTTGCGATCAATAATTCTTCATGGTGCCGGGCTTGTTTCGAGGCTTATTTCGCCGCGAGTTCGGCCTTGATGCTTTTCACGAGGGCGATGGTCCGCCGGACGTTTTCTTCGAGACCCTTGTAATCCTTGGCGTCGAGGAGTTTCTTGGTAATCAGGTTGGAGCCGACGCCGCAGGCGACGATGCCGGCGGCGAACCATTTTCTCAACGATTCCTCGGTCGGCTCGACGCCGCCGGTGGGCATGATGCGCGTCCAGGGCATCGGCCCCATGACGCTCTTGACGAAATCGGGGCCGCCCACCGAAGCGCCGGGGAAGACCTTGATGATGTCGCAGCCGAGTTCCTGGGCGTCGCCGATCTCGCTGGCGGAGCCGCAGCCGGGGCTGTAGGGAACGCCGCGGCGGTTGCAGATCCGGGCGACCTCGGCGTTGAGCAGCGGCCCCACGACGAATTTCGCGCCGTAAGCGATATAGAGCGCCGCCGTCGGCGCGTCGACCACGGAGCCGACGCCCATGATCACGCTCGGATCGGCCTTGGCGAAGTGCCGGGTCACGTCGAGGAACACATCCGCCGCGAAATCCCCGCGATTGGTGAATTCCACGCACTTGCAGCCGCCGTTCGCGCACGCCTGGATGACGTTTACGCAAACTTCCTTGTCCGGATGGTAGAACACCGGAATCACCGATTGCTCCATCATCGCCGACAACACAGACAATTTATCCTTGCTTGCCATCTTTTTCTCCTGTCATTGAAAAACGATCAATCACCCGCCAAAAACCTGGCGGGTCGAATCCTCCCGCGCGACGGCGTCAGGGCCGCTCCCGCATGGCCTTGACATAACCCAGGCGTCTCGAAATCATCGCGCCGACCGACTGCAATTTCCCGACGATCTTTTCCCGATTCCCGTTCATGCGCTCGACCGGCCCCGAAACGCTGATCGCGGCCACCACCCGGCCCGTGTAATCGTAAATCGGGACGGCCAGGCAGTACAGCCCGTATTCGATGCCTTCGTCGTCCTCCGCGTAACCGTTCGAACGAATCCTGGCGAATTCTTCGAGCAGCCGGATCCGGTCGACGACCGTCTTGTCGGTCAGCTTTTCCAACGGCTTCTCGAAAATCCGCTCCGATTCCTCGATCGGCAGATTCGCCAGAATGGCCTTGCCCAGGCCGGTGCAATAGGCCGGACGCCGGCTGCCGAGCGAGCAGCGCGTCACCATCGACCTGGTGCCGTCCTGCTTGTACAGGTAAACCACGTCGCCGTTGTTGTACACCGCCAGGAACGAAGTCTCGCCCAGGGTCGAAACCAGCTCCTGCATATAGGGAATGGAAATCTCCACGATGTTCTGCCCGATCAGGCCGTTCAGCCCGATCTCCAGCGTCTTGAGTCCGATGGAGTATTTTTCGCTTTCCTGGTCCAGGCTGACGTATTCGCGCGTCCGGAGCACTTCCAGTATCCGGAAGGCCGTCGTTTTCGCAATGTCGACCGACTTGACGAGTTCCGCCAACGACACGCCCTTCGAATTCCGGGAAATGAATTCGAGAATGTTCAACGCCTTGTCGACGCCGGAATTGAGCTTTTCCTTCATACCGTGGAATTACCGCTTGGAAACGCCGGGGAATCTCTTCGGGGAAACGGATTTATGAAACGACGTTTCATTTTACCCCAAAAGCCGGCCGGAAAAACAGGCAAGGCATCGTTTGCCAGAGTCATCGCAAAACCGACCCCGGTTTGAAACACCGGCCTTTAGGTCGACGCGAAGGTTGAAACCCCCGGCCTGAAGACCGGAGTTTCGATCGCGGCAACCTGGAAGAGGCGCAAACCCCTTCCAGGTTCGTTGACCGCGACAGGCATGAAAGCCCGTCACCAATAGGTTGCCGCGCCGGTTTGAGTCTTTGGTTTTCCTCTCGCGGGGTGGCTCGCGCGATAACGCGTTTTCGAATCAAGCGCCTGCGAATTCCCGTCATTCTCGCGACGCGGAAATCCAGAAACGTACCTTCCGGCGCGAAGCGCCGTCAAGGCGAGCCTCACTCTTGAGGGATGTATCACGCGGCAAGGCCGCGTGACGAAAGGAGTTTGGCGGTTGAATCATCAAATGCGGATGAATAGGGAAACACGCCATTCCCGCGTTCGCGGGAATGACGACATTCTTGGGGAAAGCGGCTCGCGCTGTAGTTCCGACTCGCGCGGATTGCCCTGGATTTCCGTCCGCGCGGGAATGACGGAAATTTATTGGCGTTCGATTCAAAAACGCCCTAATCTTCATTTTTTGCCTTTCGTCGCGTCCGTCGTGCACGTCGCGATTGGAAAGATTTTCTCCGCGCCCGTATTCTTCGTGGTCGGTCGTTTTTCGGTTCGCTTTTACAGGATAGATCCATGTCGCAAACCAGCTTCATTCACGGATTCCATGCCGTCATCGCCAAGCTGCGCCATCAGCCGCAAGCCGTGCTGGAGATTTTCGTCGCCGCCGACCGGCGTGATGCGCGGGCGCGCGATCTCATGAGGCACGCCGAATTGCACGCGGTCCGGGTCGTTCCCGTCGATGCCGATCGGCTCGAAGGCATGGCCGGGGGAGGGCGGCGGCATCAGGGCGTGGTCGCGCGCGTCGCTTCCGAAGCGCGCCACGTGACGCTGGACGACGTGCTCGATACGCTCGAGGAGCCGCCTTTCCTGTTGATCCTCGACGGCGTCCAGGATCCGCACAACCTCGGCGCGTGCCTGCGCGTCGCCGACGCCGCCGGGGCGCACGCGGTGGTGGCGCCGAAGGATCGCGCGGCCGGCCTGACACAGGTCGCGGCCAAGGTCGCCAGCGGCGCGGCGGAATCCGTGCCCTACGTCACCGTGACCAACCTGGCGCGCGCCCTGCGCGAGCTGAAGGAGCGCGGCGTCTGGATCATCGGTGCCGACGCCGGGGCCGAAACGGACATTCATGCCGCCGAATGGCCCGACGCCACCGCCTGGGTTTTCGGCGCCGAGGGCGGCGGTATGCGCCGTCTGACGCGCGAGGTCTGCGACCAACGGGTCGCCATTCCCATGCGGGGATCGGTGCAGAGCCTCAACGTCTCCGTGGCGGCGGGGGTCTGCCTGTTCGAAGCCCGGCGGCGCATGAACCGGAAAGCGCCATCCTCATGACTCCGGGATTTTTCCGCCATCGCGGATTCAGAACAGCGGCTTCTGATCCGCTTTTTTCTCTTCCCGCTTCGCTTTCTTGAACGTCATGCCGCCCTGTGAGAGGTCGGGATATTCCGGGCGTTCGCTGCCTTCCAGAAGGCCCGCGACGGTGAGAATCTGCACACGCGGATAGGCCTTGCCCGTAACCGGCGATTCATAGTAGCCGGCTTTGACGGCTTCGTCCCTCATGGGTTTCGTCGGCAACGCGAGCGTGACGAACAGACCGATTTCCGCCTCTTCGCGTTCGATGACGGCGGCAAGATCGCGCAACATCGCCACGCCGACGTTTTTTCCGCCCTTGACGGACACCACGATCTTTCCGGGCAGCTTTTTGGGTTCTTCCTGAAAATAGATGAGGCCGTCGATGCCGCTGTCCGCGCCTTTTTTCTTTCCCTGCCAAGGTTGCGCATTGACCAGGGAACACGCCCACCACTGGAATTGATACTTGTCGCGCTCGGCTAAGTCGCGCGCGCCGTCGATATCCTTGGGTGTGCCGCGGACGTCCAGGGCGATGCCGGGAAAGGCATCCTTCATCCGCTTTTCGATCAGGGCGATGGCCAAGTGCGTGATGTCGATGCCGATCCATTGCCGCTCCAGCTTTTGCGCGGCGTGTACGGCGGTGCCGCAGCCGCAGAAGGGATCGAGCACGACACCACCTTCGTTGCTGGACGCCTGGACGATGCGCTCAAGCAGGGCGAGCGGCTTTTGCGTGGGATAGCCGAGGGCTTCGTTTCCGGAAACCTGCTGGATGTCCGTCCAGCAATTGGTAACGGTTTTGCCCAACGAATCATTCAAGTATTTTTTGTACTGCGGCACGGCACCCGGCTTTGACTGGACGATCCGTCCTTCTTCCCAGGCTTTTTCCATACGCTCCCTCGTCCAGCGCCAGACGCGGGTCACGCCCAGGAATTCGTAGGTCAGATTGGGGCGTTTGTCGTTCGGGTTCAACAGGGGCAACAGCCGGTATGGTCCGTGTTCATCCGAATAACGGTAAGCCGATTCGACGTATTCGCGGTCATGCGTTTCATGGGGCTGGCGGTAGAAATAATCATCCGTTTTGGTATAACGCAGGATTGTATCCGTACAGGCGGGGAAGTTCCTGAAAGCATGACTTTTTGGGTTCGAGCGTTTCCAGATCAGTTCGTTCCGGTAATTCCGCACACCCAAAACACCGTCCAGCACGATTTTCAGATAATGGCTCGCGGTCGGATCGCAATGCAGATAGAGGCTGCCGGTCGGCTTCAGCACACGGTGCAGTTCCAGCAGGCGATTCGCCATCATGACGAGATACGCCATCATGTCGTTCTCGCCCAGGTATTTTCGTAGCGCCTGCATCATTTCCGCGACGCGGACGTTGCCGGAACGCAGAATCTCGCCATATTCCCGCTCGGCCTGTTCGCCCCACTGCCAGGAATCCTTGAAGGCGACGATTTGCGCCTCGCTCTGCCCGCCACCGGGAGATGCGAAAAGAATATTGTGGTCGCGCGCGCTGTTGAAAGGCGGGTCGAGGTAGATCAGGTCGACCGATTCGTCCTTGATGTGTTCGCGCAGAATGTCGAGGTTGTCGCCGAAATACAGGCAGTTCGTCATGGGGAATTTTTCAGGATGGAAAGGCGCGGGGCGGATGATACAAGGTTCGGACCATTACCCGTCCGCCGCGATGTCGGCCAGCAGCGGCCGCGCGATGCGCGCGTAGTCGGCGGCGTCGAGCACGATCGAGGCATCCAGGCGGCCGGCGTTGAAGGCGATTTCTCCGTATCGGGACAACAGTTGCGGATCGGCCACCAAGCGGATGTCGGGCGAGAACGAGAACGGCGGAATGGCGCCGATCGCGCAACCGGTCCGGGCGATGGCTTCTTCCGGCGGGGCGAGTGTGGCTTTCTTGCCGCCGACGGCCCGCGCCACTTTCCTGAAATCGACCTTCCGGTCTCCCGGCAGGATCGCCAGCACGAGTCGATCGGGAAATTCCCTGACGCGGCACAGCATCGCCTTTGCCCCCTGGCCGGGGAGGGTGCCGCGCAGCCGCGCGACTTTTTCCGATCTGCCCTCGGCGGGGTGGCGAATGATCCGGTAGCGGGCGCCGGATTCCCGGAGCAGGGTATCGATCCGTTCGAACATGCGTCGTTTTCCTGGAAGAACAGCCGCCATCGTAACGCCAAACAAGGCGCGAGAACCGCCCCCGGACGATCCGATTCCATTTCCAAATCGTCCTCGCCTTTGTCGACTTCGCGGCGCGAACGATTTGGAAATGGAATGCTGCACTTCCTTCGTTTTCCACCAGGCTTGCCGTGGCGCGCCATTCGCGGATCATTTTCGACCTGTCCCGCAACAACGGCCATCGTTTCGAAGGATGGTTCCAGTCCTCCGAGGCGTTCGACGCGCAAAACGCGAGGGGGCTGATTTCCTGTCCCTCCTGCGCTTCCGGGGAAATCCGCCGGATTCCGTCGGCCGTCCATCTGGGCGGCGCCCACGGATCGGCGCG
>JAIRPF010000129.1 GCA_031257115.1 Accumulibacter sp. | reverse complement strand
CAGCGCCGGAGGGTACGCCCTGGATTCCCGCTTTCGCGGGAATGACGGGGAAATGGAACTGGCATCGGTTGAATCGAAAACGCGGCAGGGCGTTGCGCGGGGCGTTTCGGGCTTGTTCTTTGTCGCGGCCGTCGTGGCTGGTGATTTCCGCTTTTGTTTCTCGCCGTGTCCGCCGTGCTCGCCGTGGTTGAAAAAACTTTCCATCGTGTCCGCCGTGCCCGTCGTGGCGAAAGATTTTCGCTTTTACCTTTCGCCGTGCCCGTCGTGACAAAAGGTTTTCGCTTTTACCTTTCGCCGCGCCCGGTCGCGCCGAACAGGCGTTCTTTCAGGCGGAACAGTTCGTCGCGCGCGGTGGCGGCTTTTTCGAATTCCAGGTTCCGGGCGTGATCGTTCATTTCCTTTTCCAGCCGCTTGATTTCCCGCGCGAGTTGTTTTTCGCCCAAGGCCGAGTAGTGGGCTTCCTGTTGCGCGGCCTTGAGTTCCCGCGCCGAGGCTCCCGCGTCGTAGACGCCGTCGATGATGTCCTTGATGCGCTTGGAGACGCCTTTCGGACGGATGCCGCGCGCTTCGTTGTAGTCGATCTGCTTGTCGCGCCGCCGATCGGTTTCCGCGATGGCGCGGCGCATCGAGTCCGTCATCCGGTCGGCATAGAGGATGGCCGAGCCGTTGAGGTGGCGGGCCGCGCGGCCGACCGTCTGGATCAGCGAGCGTTCCGAGCGCAGAAAGCCTTCCTTGTCGGCGTCCAGGATGGCCACCAGCGAGACTTCGGGAATGTCCAGCCCTTCGCGCAGCAGGTTGATGCCGACCAGCGCGTCGAACTCGCCCAGGCGTAAATCGCGGATGATTTCGACGCGCTCGACGGTGTCGACGTCCGAATGCAGATAGCGGACGCGGACGCCGTTCTCGCTCAGGAAGTCCGTCAGTTCCTCGGCCATGCGCTTGGTCAGGGTGGTGACCAGCACGCGTTCGTCGCGCGCGGCGCGCTGGCGGATTTCCGACAGGAGGTCGTCGACCTGCGTGGTCGCCGGGCGCACGGCGATCGCCGGGTCGACCAGCCCGGTCGGGCGCACGACCTGTTCGACGATCTGCCCCTGGCGCGCCCGCTCGTAGTCCGCCGGGGTCGCCGAGACGAAAATGGTCTGCCGGGCGAACGCTTCGTATTCCTCGAACTTGAGCGGCCGGTTGTCGAGCGCCGAGGGCAGGCGGAATCCGTAATTGACGAGGTTTTCCTTGCGCGAGCGGTCGCCCCGGTACATTCCGCCGATCTGCGGAATCGTCACGTGCGATTCGTCGATGAACATCAGCGCGTCGTTCGGCAGGTAATCCAGGAGCGTCGGCGGCGGTTCGCCGGCCTTGCGCCCGGAAAGGTGCCGCGAGTAGTTTTCGATCCCCTTGCAGAAACCCAGCTGGTCGAGCATTTCGAGATCGAAGCGCGTGCGCTGTTCGATGCGCTGCGCTTCGACGAGGCGTCCTTCCCGGCTGAAATGGCCGGCGCGCTGGGCGAGTTCTTCCTTGATGGCTTCGATGGCGGTGAGCACGGTGGCCCGGGGCGTGACGTAATGCGACGAGGGAAAGACGGTGAAGCGCGCGAGCTTGTTGCGCAAATGCCCGGTGAGCGGATCGAAGAGCTGCAGGCCGTCGATCTCGTCGTCGAACAGCGAGACGCGGATGGCGTATTCGGCGTGCTCGGCGGGAAATACGTCGATGACGTCGCCCCGGACCCGGAAGGTTCCGCGATGGAAATCGAGTTCGTTGCGCTCGTACTGCATTTCCGCGAGACGCCGGATGATGTCGCGCTGCCCCACGCGGTCGCCGACGCGCATGGTCAGGATCATCTTGCGGTACTCGTCCCGGTCGCCGATGCCGTAGATGCACGAAACGGTGGCGACGATCACGCAATCGCGCCGTTCGAGCAGGCTTTTCGTCGCGGAAAGACGCATCTGCTCGATGTGCTCGTTGATCGCCGAATCCTTCTCGATGTAGAGATCGCGCGCCGGAACGTAGGCTTCGGGCTGGTAATAGTCGTAGTACGAAACGAAGTATTCGACGGCGTTTTCGGGCAGGAACTCGCGGAATTCGGCGTAGAGCTGCGCCGCCAGCGTCTTGTTCGGCGCCAGCACCAGCGCCGGCCGGCCGGTGCGGGCGATGACGTTGGCCATGGTGAAGGTCTTGCCCGATCCGGTGACGCCCAGCAAGGTCTGGAACGACAGGCCGTCGTTCAGCCCTTCGATCAGGCGGGCGATGGCTTCCGGCTGATCGCCGGCCGGCTCGAAAGGCAGGCAGAGGCGGAACGGGGAGCCGTCGAATTCCCGGAATTTTCCGCCTTCCGGCGGCGGCTGAGGCGAATCGGGCGAGCTGGCGGTTTTCATCATGCTAGAATTATCCACGATTTTTCCGGATGTCCGGCCAGGGCGAGCACCTGGCGTCCTTTCAACCGCACCAGGGAGATTTTTCATGACATCATCGATTTTTTCCTCCGTAGAAATGGCCCCGCGCGACCCGATCCTCGGGATCACCGAAATGTTCAACGCGGATACCCGCGCGACCAAGGTCAATCTGGGCGTCGGCGTGTACTTTGACGACAACGGAAAAATTCCGCTGCTCGACGCCGTGAAAACGGTCGAGCGCGCCCGCCTCGAAAGCATGCCCAGCCACGGATACCAGCCCATCGACGGCCTCGCCGCGTACAACAAGGCGGTACAGGCGATGCTGTTCGGCAAGGATTCGCCGCTCCTCGCCGAGGGCAAGGTGGCGACGGTGCAGGCGCTGGGCGGCACCGGCGCGCTCAAGGTCGGCGGCGACTATCTGAAGCGCCTGCTGCCGAACGCCGCCGTCTACATCAGCAACCCCAGCTGGGAAAACCATCGGGCGGTTTTCGAAAACGCGGGATTCAAGGTCGACACCTACCCCTATTACGACGCGGCGACGCACGGCGTCGATTTCGCGGCGATGAAATCGGCCCTTGCCGCGCTGCCGGCCGGTTCGATCGTCGTCCTGCACGCCTGTTGCCACAACCCGACCGGCGCCGACCTGACCGAGGCGGAATGGCGCGAAACCGTCGAAGTGTTCAAGGCGCGCGGCCTCGTCCCCTTCATCGACATGGCCTACCAGGGATTCGCCGACGGCATCGGCGAGGACGCCGCGGCGCTCAACCTGTTCGCCGCCTCCGGCTTGCAGTTCCTCGTCTCGACCTCGTATTCCAAATCCTTTTCGCTGTACGGCGAGCGCGTCGGCGCCCTGTCGATCGTCACGGCGTCGAAGGACGAATCGGCGCGGGTCCTGTCGCAGGTCAAGCGCGTGATCCGTTTCAACTACTCCAACCCGCCGACCCACGGCGGCGCGATCGTCGCGGCCGTGCTCGCCAGCGCGGAACTGCGCCAGATGTGGGAAACCGAACTCGCCGCCATGCGCGGGCGGATCAAGGAAATGCGCGGCGGCCTCGTCGAAAGGCTCAAGGGCAGGGGAACCGCCCGTGATTTCTCGTTCGTCAACAAGCAGCGCGGCATGTTCTCCTACACCGGCCTGTCGCCCGAACAGGTCGCCCGGCTGCAAAGCGAGTTTGGCATCTACGCGGTCAGCACGGGACGGATTTGCGTCGCCGCGCTCAACAGCAGGAACATCGACTACGTGGCGGAGGCCATCGCCGCCGTGGCGTAAGGCGGCGGCAAACTGGAATGACGAACGCGCGCAGCGCGCCGGTTTCGATGATTCCGGCGCGCTGCGCGCTTGCTTTCGGCCAACGGCGGCGGCGCGGTGTATCCAGGCGTCATCGCCAACGGCGGTGCCGGCGCGTCCGGCGGGACATTGGACGCCACGATGGACGCCGCGGATCGGGGTTTTCCTTTCAAACCTGATATGCTGTGCCGCTTTTCACGGCGCTTTCCCGAAATGTCTCCGTTCAAACACGCCGTTTTCCATACCACCGTCGCCAATCTGGGCGATCTGCCGGGCGATTCGGTGTGCGAGGTGGCTTTCGCCGGCCGCTCGAACGCGGGGAAATCGTCGGCGATCAACACGCTGGCCGGGCACACGCGGCTGGCGTTCGTTTCCAAGATGCCGGGACGCACCCAGCATCTGAATTATTTCCGGCTCGACGAGGGCCGTTACTGGGTCGACCTGCCCGGTTACGGATTCGCCAAGGCGCCCGCGGAAATCCGCGATCAGTGGGAGGGACTGCTGGCGCCCTATCTGCTGTATCGTTCGCCGCTTGCCGGAATGGCGCTGATCATGGACAGCCGCCATCCCCTGACCGATCTCGACGCGCGGATGATCAACTGGTTCGCGCAGACCGGCAAGCCGATCCACGTCCTGCTGTCGAAAGCCGACAAGCTGACGCGCAACGAGCAGGCGCGGGTCGCGCGCGAGGTGAGGGAGGCGCTCGCCGGCCTGGGCGGGCGCTGTTCGGTGCAATTGTTTTCCAGTCTGAAACGCCTTGGCGTCGAAGAGGCCGAGCGGGTGATCGGCGGGTGGCTGGGCCTCGTTTCCGGCGAGGACGCGGAGCGGCCGGCGGAACGGCGGGATGTTCCCGGCAAGGCGGCGAGGCCGAAAAAACGCGGCGCCCTGGGCTGGAGCGCCCGTACCTCGGAAAAAACGAAGCCGGCCGGAAAACAAAAGCCCCCGGCCAATCGATGACCGGGGGCAAAATGCCTTACGGGGATGTAAGGCACCCGCTCAGGGAGATGAAGCGGGAGATGGCATGTGCACCATCCGGGGCTTTGATGGGAACGGCGGCGAATAGTTCCCGGTTTTCGATAAATTTTTGAAGCCTGTTTCGTCGCGGCCTATACTTGACCGTCCGCGACCTTCGATACGCGCCAAGAAAGGGGCAAGCCGTCCATGATCATCCGAAACGCGAAATT
>JAIRPF010000120.1 GCA_031257115.1 Accumulibacter sp. | reverse complement strand
GTTCAACGCGCAGCAGGCGCTGGTCAACCTGCGCCTCGCCAGGCTCGCCGCGAAAATCCAGCTATACGCCGCGCTGGGCGGCGGCGCGGAATGATGAAGCCTCCCTCTCGAGGGAGGCTGGGCTTGCGGCGCTCCGCGCCGGACGGTACGCGCTGGATTCCCGCGGTCGCGGGAATGACGGGATTCTTGAGGAAAACGGCTCGCGCGGTAGTACCCACCCACGCAAAGCGCCGCTGAAACAAAACCTCCTTCTTGAGGGAGGCTATTCGTGCGGCGCTCCGCGCCGGCAGGCACGCGCTGGATTCCCGCTTTCGCGGGAATGACGGCATTCTTGAGGAAAACGGCTCGCGCGGTAGTACCCACCCACGCAAAGCGCCGCTGAAACAAAACCTCCCTCTTGAGGGAGGCTAATTCGTGCGGCGCTCCGCGCCGGTAGGTACGCTCTGGATTCCCGCGTTCGCGGGAATGACGGTGTCGAAAAACGCAAACAGGGACCCCGTCGGTTTTCGCCCGATCCCCGCTTTTGCCTTTCGTCGCGCCCGTCGCGCCCGTCGCGCCCGTCGCACCCGTCGCACCCGCCGCGCCCGTCGCGCCCGTCGCGCCCGTCGCGCCCGCCGATGTCAGGTTTTTTCGTTCTCGTTTTTCGTTGTATCCGTCGTGCTCGCCGTGGTTGAAAAGTGTTTGCCTTTCTCCATAAACTCCGTGGTCAAAGGTTAAAATCCCCGTCATTCCCGCGAACGCGGGAATCCAGCGCGTAAACTCCGGCGCGAAGCGCCGCTGAAACAAAATCTCCCTCTTGAGGGAGGTGGCTCGCGGCGCAAGCCGCGTGATGGAAGGAGTGGCGGCGGTTGAAAGAGCAACAATCATCCCCTTCCCCACCGTACCGGAAACCCCGCCGCCGGATTCCTTCTCCGACGGCATGACTCCTTCCGGCCCGCGCTCTCGCCCCGCCGCCGCGCTTCGGGCCGGGCTTGTGGAGAGTCCGCCGCGCGGCATTCTTGCCTGGGTTTTGCGGATTCTCCTTGCTATTCCTGAATGTTTTCCTATGCTATGGAAGATTGCGATGTAAATCCGGGCGCATGGAATTCATGGAAAGCGCATTACTCTCGCCACGCGGCGCGCGGCCATGTTCAACCGCGGCGAGAAGCGGAAATCCACGGATGCGGGCGCGCGGAGGAAAAATTTCCGGGAAATTTCGTTTTCTCCGCGCGCTTCGCGGCCCGTGTTTTTGGGTTCTCGCCGCGTCCGCCGCGTCCGCCGCGACCGATGACGTTTTTCACTTTTGCTTTGACGGGCGACAGACAGGTTTCCGAAAGCCTGGGGCGTCTAGACTGTGGGATGCTGTTTTTTTGAAGGAGAACGCGCTTTGACGGCCTGGAGCGTACTGTGTGATTTCGACGGCACGATTTCGGCGGGCGACGTGACCGACTTACTGCTGGAAGCATTCGGCGGGCCGGGCTGGCGGGAAGCCGAGGCCGAATGGCTCGCGGGGCGCATCGGTTCACGCGCGTGCATGCAACGGCAGATCGCCTGCCTCGACGCTTCCGTGGATGAACTCGACGCGGTGATCGATGGCATCGGCATCGACGACGATTTCGCGGATTTCGCCGAGGCCGCGCTCATGCGCGGCTGGGAACTTTCCATCGTGAGCGACGGTCTGGACTACGCCATCCGCCGCATTTTGCGCCGGCGCCGCCTGCCCGATCTGCCCGTATACGCCAACCACCTCGCGCAGGACGGGCCGCGCGGCTGGCGGCTCGATTTTCCTTATGCGGACGCGGCTTGCGCTCCGGCGTCCGGCCTGTGCAAGTGCGCGATCGCCCGGCGCGCCCGCGCGGCGGGCCGCAAGGTGTTGCTGATCGGCGACGGGCGTTCCGATTTTTGCGTGGCAACCCGCGCGGACCTCGTGTTCGCCAAGGGGCGCCTGGCGACGCATTGCATAGCGAACCGCCTGCCCCACGTTCCCATTTCCGGTTTCGCCGACGCCCTGCGCCTGATGCCCGCGCTGGCCGCGTCCGAACCGGCGTTGATCGTTTGATTGCGTTTGATTTTTTTGGAGTAGACCGTCATGAGTGAAGCCGCCCTGCTGGCCGATGAGGCCCGGTATTGTTCGTTTGGCGATACCGTCCATTATTCGGAGCCGCCCAGGATTTTCGACCGCTGCGAAGGCAGCTGGCTGTTCGACGCCGGGGGCACGCCCTTTCTCGATTTGCAGATGTGGTATTCCGCCGTCAATTTCGGCTACGCCAATCCGCGCCTGAACGCCGCGCTCAAGCGGCAGATCGACACCCTGCCGCAGGTCGCCAGCCAGTACCTGCATCCGACGAAGATCGAACTGGCGAAACTGATCGCGCAGGACGCGAAGAAAAAATGGGGCCTCGACGGGCGCATCCATTTCAACGTCGGCGGCTCGCAGTCCATCGAGGATTCCCTGAAACTCGTGCGCAACGCCCGGCAGGGCAAAAGCCTGATGTTCGCCTTCGAGGGCGGCTACCACGGGCGCACGCTGGGCGCTTCGGCGATCACGTCGAGCTACCGCTATCGCCGCCGCTTCGGGCATTTCGGGGAGCGCGCCCATTTCATCCCCTTCCCCTACCACTTTCGCGGCCCCAAGGGAATGAGCAAGGAAGAGTACGGCGAAGCCTGCGTGTGGCATTTCGAGCGCCTGTTCGAATCGGAATACAACGGCGTGTGGGACCCGAAGGCGGGGCAGTCGGAATACGCCGCGTTCTACGTCGAGCCGATCCAGGGAACGGGAGGCTACGTCATTCCGCCGCCCAATTTCTTCAAGGGCCTGAAGCGCGTTCTGGATCGGCACGGCATCCTGCTGGTGGTCGACGAAATCCAGATGGGGTTTTACCGCACCGGCAAACTCTGGTCGATCGAGCATTTCGGCGTCACGCCGGACGTGCTGGTGTTCGGCAAGGCGCTGACCAACGGGCTGAATCCGCTGGCGGGGCTGTGGGCGCGCGAGGAACTCATCAACCCGCAAATCTTCCCGCCCGGCTCGACGCATTCGACGTTCGCCTCCAATCCGCTGGGCACGGCGGTCGGGCTGGAAACGATGCGGATGCTGGCCGAGACGGATTACGAAACGATGGTCACGCGCAAAGGCGCGCTCTTTCTCGCCGGGCTGCGCGACCTGCAAAAACGTCATCCCGAAATCGGCGACGTGGACGGCCTCGGTCTCGCGCTGCGGGCCGAGATTTGCGCCACCGACGGTTTTACGCCCAACAAGGCGCTGCTCGACAAGATGGTGGACATCGGACTCGCGGGCGGCCTGGAACACAAGGGCAAGCGCATGGGCCTCGTGCTGGACGTGGGCGGCTATTACAAGAACGTCATCACCTTCGCGCCCTCGCTGCATATCAGCGAGGAAGAAATCGGACTGGCGATGGCGCTGCTCGACCAGCTCATCACGCGCGCCAAGCGGGGATGAAGCGCGGCGGGCGCGGCGAAGGGTGAAAATTTTTTCGCCACGGGCGCGCGGAGAAACACGGAGAAAAGCAAATGTCTTTCACGGGTTTTCTCCGTGTTCCGCGCGTTCCGTGGCCGATTTTTCTGCTTTCCCCCGCGCCGTCGCGGTTACGCTACCATGCGTTTTCAAAAGGGTGAATCGAGGCGGCAGGCCATGTTGACTCCCACGGCTCTCTCCCCCGGCCGCGCCGGCGTCTTGCTGATCCACGGCCTGACGGGGACTCCCAACGAAATGCGCTTCGTGGCGCGCGGCCTCCGGGCGGCGGGCTTCGAGGCCGAGTGCGTCCGCCTGGCGGGACACTGCGGCAGCGAGGCGGATCTGCTCGCCACCGGCTGGCGCGACTGGTTCGCCAGCGTCGAGGAAGCCGCCGAGGCCCTGCGCCGGAAAGTGGAGCATCTTTTCGTGGCGGGGCTTTCGATGGGTTCCGTGCTGGCGATGAAATACGCCATCGAGCATCCCGGAAAACTCTCCGGCCTGGGGCTGTACGGCACCACCTTTTTCTACGACGGCTGGAGCATCCCGCGCTATTGGGCGCCCTTGGCGCCGCTGCTCGCCCCGCTCGTCCGGCTGGGTTTCGGCAGGCGTTTTTCCTTCACGGAAAGCGAACCCTACGGCATCAAGAACGAACGGCTGCGGCAGGCGATCGCCGGCAAGATGATCGCGGGCGATTCGGCGGCGGCCGGGCTGCCCGGCAATCCGTGGCCCTCGCTGGAGCAGTTCTACCGCCTCTCGGCCGACGTGCGGAAAAACCTGCGCCGCGTGCGCGCGCCCGCCATCGCCCTGCACGCGCAGGACGACGACGTGGCCAGCCTCAAAAACGTCTACCTCATCCAGCGTTATCTGGGCGCGCCGGTCGAAACCGTCGTCCTCACCGACAGTTATCACATGGTCACGGTCGATCAGGAAAAAGCGACCGTCGTCGAACGCTCGGCGGATTTCTTCAGGCGCGTCATGGCCCGCGGCGCGGCGGCCACGGCGGAATCCGGTCTCTCCCGATGAACGAAATGAGCGCGATGGGCACGATGGGCGAAACCATGACGATTTTCCTGCTCTGGGCCATCAACCTGCTCACCGACACCTGCGGGCAACTGGCGTTCAAGAAAGCGGCCATCGAAAACACGGAGGCGCGAGGCTGGGCGCATTGGCGGCACATGCTGGGACGCCCGTGGATTTATCTGGGCGCCCTGGCCTACGTCGTCGAATTTGTCGCCTGGCTGGCGTTTCTCTCCACGGTGCCCCTCGCGGTCGGCGTCCTGCTCGGCATGGCCGGCATCGTCGCGGTGATGGCGGGCGGGCGTCTGTGGTTCGGGGAACGTTTCACGCGCGCGCGCCTCACGGGAGTCGGCCTGATCCTGGCCGGCGTGGCGCTGGTGGGCGCGGGAGGATGACGGCATGAGTTCGCGCGCCTTTTTCATCGGCGGCTTTCTGGCGCTCCTGGTCTTCGACACCTTCGCGCAGGTGTGCTTCAAACTCACGGCGCTGCACGCCGAACCGCTCACCCTCGACGGGCCGTGGCTGTTGCGCGCCCTGTCCACGCCCTGGGTCTATTGCTCGATCCTGGGCTATCTCGGCGCTTTCGCGACGTGGATGACGCTGCTGCGCCACATTCCCGTCGGCCCGGCCTTCGCCGCGTCGCATCTGGAAGTCATCGGCGTGATGGTGGTCTCCATCCCGGTTTTCGGAGAAATCCTGTCCTGGCTACAGTATCTGGGCGCGGCGCTGATCCTGGCGGGCGTGCTCTGTCTCGCGCATGACGAACCGCCGCGCGCGGCGGGAGAAAACCGTTGAAAAGGGAAATGCCGCCCACGGCGGGCCTGCCGCTCCCGTGGCGCGATCTTTTCGGCGCGGGAGGCGATTTCGCCGCCGCCGCGCGCGAGTATCTGGGCGCGCCGCGCGGCGGCCTGGCCTCGTCGGGAACGGCGTGCCTCGTTCTGATCCTGACGGCGCTCCACCGTCTTTCCGGACGCCGGACGGTCATCGTCCCGGCCTGGACCTGTCCGCTGATGGCGCTGGCCGTGGCGCATTGCGGGCTTTCCCTGCGCCTGTGCGACCTGGCGGAAAACCGTCTCGATTTCGACCCGGAGGCGCTCGCCGCGCTGTGCGACGGAGAAACGCTCGCCATCGTGCCCACGCACCTCGCGGGGCGCGTGGCGGATGTCGAGACCGCGCGGCGAATCGCGCAAAAACACGGCGCATTCGTCGTCGAGGACGCGGCGCAAGCCTTCGGCGCGCGGCGGGACGGCCGGAGCGTCGGCCTGGACGGAGACGCCGGATTTTTCAGCTTCGCCGCCGGCAAGGGCTTGAGCCTGTACGAAGGCGGCCTGTGGGTGACGCGGGACGCGGCGCTGGCGGCGGAGATCGGGCGGACGGCGAATGAGATCCTCGCGCGGGGCGGCTGGCGGGAATTCTGGCGCTGTCTCGAACTCGCGGCGTATGCCCTCTTCTACCGCCCGGCCTGTCTGCCGTGGGTCTATGGCCTGCCCCTGCGCCGCGCGCTGAAAAAAGGCGATTTGCCGGCGGCGGTCGGCGACGTTTTTCCCTCCGCCATTCCCCTGCACCGGGTGAGCCGCTGGCGGCGGGGCGTCGGGCGGCGATCGCTCGCCCGCCTGCGGGATTTTCAGCGGCAAACGGCGGAACGGGCGCAAGGCCGCCTCGCCGCGCTCGACGCCCTGCCGGGGCTGCGGGTATTCCGCGACGCGGCGGGCGAAGAAGGCGTCTGGCCGTTTTTCCTGCTCGTCCTGCCAGACGAAAAAAAACGGGACGACGCCCTCGAAATCCTGTGGCGCGCCGGACTGGGCGTCACGCGCCTTTTCATCCACGCCCTGCCCGATTACGGCTATCTGCGCCACCGCGTCCCGCGAGAGGACGCCTGCCGCCGCGCCCGCGATCTCGCCGCGCGTTCCCTGACCGTCACCAACAGCCCGTGGCTTTCCGACGCCGATTTCGGCCGGATCACGGCCGTTCTCCAGAAAACGCTCGCCTGAACATGCCGGCCGATCCTTCCGGTTCCACCGTTTCCTCCGGCGCGCCGCGCTGGCTGTGCGGCGCGGAACCGGACATGCTGGCCGAATACTTTTTGCGTCATCCGCCGGAAGACTTCCAGACTTTCGCCTGCTCCAGCGGAATGCCCGGCTTCCGCGCGGATTACGACTTGCTCACGACAGCGGACGAGCGGACGCGGGCGTGGTTCGAAAAGCTGCCCGGCAAGCGTTTTCTGCGCCGCTGGCTGCGCTGGCGCGCCTGTTTCCTGGGCAGCGCCGTCAGCGAATTCTGCCCGCTGCCGCCCGCGCCGCCCGGCGAACTCGTGCGAAGCCTGTTCGCGGCGTGGCGGCGAGACTCCGCCCTGCTGATCGTCAAGGACATCGCCCACGGCGCGCCGTTCCTGTCCGGGGAAGCCAATCGCCTGGCGGATCGCTTCGTCGAAGCCTGCGAGGCGAGCGGCTTTTTCGTGGTCGAAGGCATGGCGCTCGCCTGGGTGCCGATCGACTTCGCCAGCGAGGACGAATACCTCGCGCGGCTCTCGTCCGCCCGCCGCCGCGATATCCGCCGCAAACTCCGCCGCCGCGAGCGGCTGCGGGTGGAAATCCACGCCACGGGCGACGATTGGCTGACGCGCCCCGAGGTTCTGGCGGAACTCTACGCGCAATATCTGGAAGTCTTCACGCAAAGCGAAACGCATTTCGACCGGCTGACCCCGGCGTATTTCCAGGCGGTGCTGGCGGACGCCTCCCTCGACGGGCGCGTTTTCCTGTACTCCCTGGACGGCAGGCCGATCGGCTTCAATCTGTGTTTCATCCACGACGGAATGCTCGTCGACAAAACCATCGGTTTCCGCTACCCGGCGGCGCGGGAGAACAATCTCTATTTCGTGAGCTGGATGGAAAACCTCGCCTACGCGCGGCGCGAAGGGCTGCGCTGCTACATCGCCGGCTGGACCGACCCCGCCGTCAAGGCCGCGCTGGGCGCGCGCTTCACCCCCACGCGGCACGCCGTATACGCGCGCAATCCCCTGCTCCGGCGCATTCTGCGGCGCATCGCCGGGCACTTCGAGCCGGACAAACGATGGCTCGACGCCGGAAACGCCCGAGCAACTCATTAGCGGCAGGCATTTATGTAGAGGATAGCATGTTCTTAATTGACGGAATTGACATCGCAAATGATTCACTTCTGCACATGGCAGATGCATCGGTCAAAAATTCTGCTAAGAACGTCTCAATGGCTGGCGTTTGCAAGGTAGTACAAACATATGTGGATGAAGAAACCAGTGTTGGAATATCCGCCGCTGCTGCTGCAAGTTCGTATTTTGCGAAATTCAAAGGAGAGGATGTTTATTTCAACGATGCTCGGATTACTTTGATACAAGCGCCGAAAAATGGTGCCTATCGAGAAGACACCTATTTTCCGAACAAAGGATTCGAGGGGCTTGACACAGTGGTTTTTGATGTCCAAAAGGGAGGGATTAAAGTTCAAGTCAAATATTTCGTTTTTGTTTCTCAGCTTGAGGGTAAAAGTGCGGCATGGGCGCAGTGCCGTGATGTTGCTCCTCCAGATTCAACAGGTCTTTGGAAAATTTCCCTTCTCGATAACGTCTCTTTTGCCGATCTTCCCTCGGCTTCCGTCGCCCAAACCACCGGCACCGGCCTAACCGCCCAAATCACCTTGGACACTGACGCCGCCGGTCACAGCTGGTTCATCGACTACACGCCGTATCTCAACGAAGAATGGCTGCCCACGAGCAATCCTTATGAATGGCAAGCGAAGCCGAAGGCAAATCGGAAACACAATCAAGGGGAGAAGATGCCATGTTGCTAGAAGCGGCGCTGCTCGCTGGCGCAATGAACGAAGCGATCAGCCCGGAGTATGTCGAGCTGGCCGATGCCGGAAAGCGGGCCAAAACTACCTACGTCGCGGGAATGTGTCAGATCATGAATCAACGTGTTCTCTCCTTGGAGACCGACTGGAAAAACAACAACCGAATGATCGGCATCGAACATGCGGCGATGCACTATTCTCAAAATCAATTGAAGCGCGACGTCGACTGCCTTCCGCTTGCCAGGGCGGTCACGGTTGAAGTATCGCCGAAACACGGCATTCTGGACATCGGATACGCGGGCAGCATGTCTCAACAACATGGCGACCAACCGGTGTGGCGTTATTTCCCCGAACCCGGTTTTATCGGCACGGATTGGGCAACTTTCCTCGTCGATGTGCAAGGGACGTTGGTGCGAGTCGTCGCCAAGATCGTTGTCACCGATTTGCACGAAAATGATCCGAAGTCTTGGAAGTTGTGTGCCCCCTTAGAGTGGGTAATTTCGGGTCTCGATGCTTCGGTGCATGGATTCGACCGGGCGAAAAGCATCTCCCAATTTCTCGCCGCGACGGGCGGAGACATCTCCTTCTCCTCCCTCCCCAGCACTGGATGACAGTTCGATTCCGTCGATACAGATAAATGAAAGGGGTGAAATCGTGTTCTTTATAGATATTCCGTATGCGCTGGCGCAGCAGGAAATGATTGTGCTCGCGCAAAAATCTTCGGAAACTTCCCGCCAGGCGGATTACGGTTTTAGGATATGTAAAGAGGTTCCGTATAACATGGAAGACTCTCGGACTGCCGTTAGAATATTGGCGCCTGCAGGAGCTTTGGGAGCTTATCTTGGAAACCGGAGTGGTCAAATCATCGAAGCGTCGGAATTCAGGAACCTGACATTGCTGAAAGCGCCGATACACGGTGATCTCACGCCAGAAAAGGACTATCCCGGAGTCTTCTGGTACGACCCGACGTATGGTTACGATGGTCGTGACAGCGCCGCCTTTCAGGTCGAATACAAGGGTAAAATCTATCGCGTCGTTTATGACCTGTTCATTTCGAGATTTGTTGCCGAGCCATCCACGTTGTGTCCTGAACCCCATCTTTATAAGCTCAAGCCTGTTCTCAATGCAATCGAGTTTCCCGGTTTCACTTTCTCCAATCTCTCTGCTGCGTCTGTTGCTCAAACCACCGGCACCGGCTCTAGCGCCAAAATCACGCTTGACGAAGACGCCGCCGGTCACGGATGGTTCATCGACTACACGCCTTATTTGAATGAAGAATGGCTCCCCACGAGTAATCCTTGCGAATGGCAAGCCAAACCCGGTTCGGACGCCGAAGGCAAGATGGATTTGCTTTCCGTATTGCTCCACGAATACGGCCATGTTCTCGGCTTAGAGCACACTGCCGACGCCCACGATTTCATGTCGACCACCCTACAACCCGGCGTTCGCCGCTTGCCCTCTGCCTCCGAACTGCAACAAATGGCGAACTTGGTGGCCCAACTCAAGGGCGAAATGGGCTTGACCTCCACCACGCCGCAGGAACCGGACACGCCCCTGCCCTACACCCCACTCCCCGTCAGCGTAGGCCTT
>JAIRPF010000116.1 GCA_031257115.1 Accumulibacter sp. | reverse complement strand
GGGCGTCTACGCTGCCCGCCCGGCCCCGATTTCCGAAAAATTCTCTAGCTTCGCTGGCTTCACCAGCGTCTGGATGGCCGCGTATTTTGACTACCCCGTCGACCTCACGCCGGAAATGGCGCGGCGCTTCCCGGAAATAGCCAAGCGTCCCTGCCAGGCAAGCATTGGCGCAACCGGAACCACCGCATCGAGGCAACGCAACAAATGAAATCCACTTCCAACCCCAAACGTCGACCGCAGAGCTTTATCGAAGCGGCCGAAGATTTCGAGCGGTTCAAGATCGAAGAAATCAAGAAATCCCGCAAGATCGCCTGGCTCGTCGCCTCGGTCAGCATGGGCATCACCGTGGTTTCGATTCTTGCCTTCCTGGTGGCGCTTCTCACGCGGCCGGAACCCGAACCGACGATCATCCAGGTCGACAACGCCACGGGCGCGACGATGCTGCTGCGTTCCATCAGGGACAGCCAGGACAGATACGACGAAGTTGTCAACAAATACTGGCTGGCGAACTACGTCCGCATCCGCGAAGGCTACGACTGGTACACCATCGGAGAACAGTTCGAAGCCGTCAAGCTGATGTCGGAAGCCGATATCGCCTCCGAGTACGCAAAAACCGTGCAAGCGCCGAACGCGCCGCTCGTGGCGCTCAGGGATCGAGCCAAGATCGTAGCGAAGATCAACACCATCAGCTTCATCGGCGACATGGCGCAAGTTCGTTTCACTACCGAGAAACAAAGCACGAGCGGCGAAAACACGGACGGATCGCCGGTACAAAAATGGATTGCCACGATCGCATTCCATTTCAAGCCGGGCTACATGACACTCTCTCGTGATGACGCTATCCAGGAATAGCCTCAAAAGATTTTCTCTTCCCGCCGCGCCCGCCATGGTCGATAATCGGGATTTTCGGACCCATCATGATGATCGACATCCACGCCCTGCGGGAACGCCTCGACCTTTACGAGAAATTGATCCGGCTGGACAAGCCGATCGGTTCCCTGCTGCTGCTCTGGCCGACCCTGTGGGCGCTCTGGCTCTCCGCGTGGGGAACGCCGAACTGGATGGTGGTGTGGATTTTCGTGTTGGGCGCGGTGCTGATGCGTTCGGCGGGCTGCATCGTCAACGACCTGGCCGATCGCGGGTTCGATCCGCACGTCGAACGTACCCGCGACCGGCCGCTGGCTACCGGCAAAGTTTCGGTCAGGGAGGCGTTGTGGCTTTTCTTCGCGCTGGTCGCCTGTTCCTTTTGCCTGATCCTGCCGCTGCGCAGCTGGCTCGTCGCCGCCCTGTCCGCGCCGGCCCTGCTCCTGGCCGTCAGTTATCCGTTCACCAAGCGTTTTTTCGCCGTGCCGCAGGCGTACCTGGGCGTGGCCTACGGCTTCGGCATTCCCATGGCCTACGCCGCGCAAATCGACGCGGTTCCGGCGACGGCCTGGGTGTTGCTGCTGGCCAACGTGTTCTGGTCGATGGCCTACGACACGGAGTACGCCATGGTCGACCGCGCCGACGATCTGAAGATCGGCATCAAGACCTCGGCGATCACCTTTGGCCGCTTCGACGTGGCCGCCGTGATGTCCTGCTATGCCATGACCTTCGCGCTGATCGCCTGGGTGGGCCGCCAGATGGGGGCGCGCTGGGCCTTCTACGCCGGCCTGGGCGTGGCGGCGGCGCTGGCCGTCTATCACTACACCCTGATCCGCGACCGCGATCCGGCCCGCTGCTTCAAGGCTTTCCGGCACAACAACTGGGTCGGCGCCAGCATTTTCGCCGGCATCGTGACCGATTTCACGATCGTGCGCGGCGTGTATTGAACGGAAACCAAAAATTTTTGAGGACTTCCCTGGATAGCTTCGTCACAAAACATTGCCCCGCAGGGCAGCACGGCGAATCTGGACAGCCGCGGCGAAAGGTGCGATGTTTTTGGCGTATCGCGCGGCAATGCCTCGCCATCGCTTCAGGTGTAAGGAGGCGTTTTCGACGAGATGTCGAATCGATACGAGTGCTTACCATCCCCACTCAATGAGGGAGGCGGAGATTCACGGGAAGCCGTCCGCCCCAGAAATGGAAATTCTCCAGTGCCTCGCCGGAGAAAAGGTCGAAAGTCAAAAGGCTCAGGTTGCCGGTCATGCCCGTGGCGATGGCGAGCAGCGCCAGCGCGATGACCAGGACGGCCAGCGCGGAAAGCCCCGCAAGAAGGAAGATGAGGATAAAAAACCGGCGGCGCAAAAACTGAACGCGAGGAATTTGGGCGGCACGGACAGGCTCCCTCGGAAGATCGCGTCACGGTTTCGCGCAGCAGGCGTGGTTCTCGGCGCCGGGCGGGGAGGCGCGTTCGGCCGGGTCGCCGGGCACGGGGTCATCGGCGAAGACGAGGCGCGCCTTGCCGTCGCCGTCGAGATCGACCGTGACGCGGCCGCCACCGGCCAGACGACCGAACAGCAGTTCGTCGGCGAGCGCCGCGCGGATGGTGTCCTGGATCAGCCGGGCCATCGGCCGGGCGCCCATCAGCGGGTCGAAACCCTTTTTCGCCAGGTGGTCTTTCAGGCGCTCGGTAAACGTCGCTTCGACCTTTTTCTCGTGGAGCTGTTCTTCGAGCTGCATCAGGAACTTGTCGACGACGCGCAGGATGACGTCGTGGTCGAGCGCCCTGAACGAGATGATCGCGTCCAGCCGGTTGCGGAATTCCGGCGTGAACAGGCGCTTGATCTCGGCCATTTCGTCGCCGGCCTCGCGCTTGCCGGTGAAGCCCATCGTCGATTTCTGGATCGCTTCCTGGCCGGCGTTGGTGGTCATGACGAGGACCACGTTGCGGAAGTCCGCCTTGCGCCCGTTGTTGTCGGTCAGCGTGCCGTGATCCATGACTTGCAGCAGGATGTTGTAGATGTCGGGATGCGCCTTCTCGATCTCGTCGAACAGCAGGACGCTGTAGGGCTTCCGGGTGACGGCCTCGGTCAACTGGCCGCCCTGGTCGAATCCGACGTAGCCGGGCGGCGCGCCGATCAGGCGGGAGACGGCGTGCCGTTCCAGGTATTCCGACATGTCGAAGCGCAGCAGTTCCACGCCCATGCAATAGGCGAGCTGCCGGGCCACCTCGGTCTTGCCGACGCCCGTCGGCCCGGAAAAGAGGAAGCAGCCGATCGGCTTGCCGGGTGTGCCGAGGCCGGAACGGGCCATCTTGATGCTCTTGGCCAGGGCGTCGATCGCCGGGTCCTGCCCGAAAACGACCGCCTTCAAATCGCGGTCGAGGTTTTTCAGCGCGTGGCGGTCGTCGCTCGACACCTGGGCGGACGGCACGCGCGCGATTTTCGCGATGATTTCCTCGATGTCCTGCTTGCCGATGATTTTCTTTTGCCGCGATTTCGGCAGGATGCGCTGCGCCGCGCCGGCCTCGTCGATCACGTCGATGGCCTTGTCCGGGAGGCGCCGGTCGGTGATGAAGCGCACCGAGAGATCGACGGCCGACGTGATCGCCGCCGCCGAATACCTGATGCCGTGGTGCGACTCGAAGCGCGACTTCAGGCCCTTCAGGATCTCGACGGCGTCGCCCGCCGAGGGTTCGGTGACGTCGATCTTCTGGAAGCGGCGCGAGAGCGCGTGATCCTTTTCAAAGACGACGCGAAATTCGTTGTACGTCGTGGCGCCGATACATTTGATCTGGCCGTTCGACAGGGCCGGCTTCAGAAGGTTGGAGGCGTCCAGCGTGCCGCCGGAGGCCGAGCCGGCGCCGATCAGCGTGTGGATTTCGTCGATGAACAGGATCGCGTTGGGATTTTCGCTCAGTTGCTTGATGACGGCCTTCAGGCGCTGCTCGAAATCGCCGCGGTATTTCGTTCCGGCCAGCAGCGCCCCCATGTCCAGCGCAAAGACCGTGGCGTTGGCCAGAACGTCGGGAATGTCGCGCTCGACGATCCGCCGGGCCAGTCCTTCGGCAATCGCCGTCTTGCCGACGCCCGCTTCGCCGACCAGCAGGGGATTGTTCTTGCGCCGCCGGCACAGGGTCTGGATGACGCGCTCCAGCTCGTCGGCGCGGCCGATCAGGGGATCGATCTTCCCTTGCCGCGCCGAGGCGTTCAGGTTGATCGTGTAGCTTTCCAGGGAACCGGGAGCGACCGGTTGCTCGCCCCCGCCCTCGCCCCCCGACCCGGCGCGCGCGGGTTGCTGCGGGACCTTGCCGATGCCATGCGAGATGAAATTGACCACGTCGAGGCGCGTAATTCCCTGCTTCTGCAAATAGTAGACGGCGTGCGAATCCTTTTCGCCGAAAATGGCGACCAGCACGTTGGCCCCGTTGACTTCCTTTTTCCCCGACGATTGCACGTGCAGGATGGCGCGCTGGATGACGCGCTGGAAGCCGAGCGTCGGCTGCGTATCGATGTCGTCCTTGCCGTCGATCGATGGCGCGTGCTCTTCGATGAAGCGGGCGACGTCCCCGCGCAACTGCTCGATGTTCCCGCCGCAGGCGCGCAGGGTTTCGGCGGCCGAGGGATTGTCGAGCAGCGCGAGCAGGAGATGTTCGACCGTGATGAACTCGTGGCGCTTCTGCCGCGCCTCGACGAACGCCATGTGCAGACTGACTTCAAGTTCCTGCGCGATCATCCTAGTTCTCCTCCATGATGCAGGCCAGCGGATGCTGGTTTTCCCGCGCGAAGCCCGATACCTGCTCGACCTTCGTGGCGGCGATGTCGCGCGGATAGGTTCCGCAGACGCCGCGCCCCTCCAGATGCACCTTGAGCATGACCCGCGTCGCCTGCTCCCGGTTCATCGAAAAAAATCTCTGCAACACATGGACGACGAAATCCATCGGGGTGAAATCGTCGTTGAGCAGCGACACGGTGTAGAGCGGCGGCGGCGCCAGCTTGCTCTTTCGCGTCTCCAGTACCGGATTTTCGCGCTGAATCGTTTTTGCCATGGGGCCATTGTAAACCAGTCCCGCGCCGCGAAAATCGGCGTAATCGGCGTTTTTTGCGTGAAAAACAACACCCCATCGAAAAGAATTTGCCGTAGACGCTTGACGCGCCTGATAAAACTGCGTACAAAGCGCACATGCTGGGTTTGGAAGTGAATCGATAACCACGCATGCAAGTCGGGCGCGCCCGGATTCTGTCTTTTTAAAGGAAGTGGCAAATGGCAACTGGTACTGTTAAGTGGTTCAACGATGCTAAGGGTTTCGGATTCATCACTCCGGACGATGGCAGTGAGGATCTTTTCGCCCATTTTTCGGCGATAACCATGAGCGGATTCAAAACACTCAAGGAAGGCGAAAAAGTGTCATTCGACGTTACTCAGGGTCCAAAGGGTAAACAGGCTTCGAACATCACACGTGCTTGATTATTTCGACCATGCTGAGAAACCCGCCTCCGGCGGGTTTTTTTATTGCCGTTTACCGCCGTATCCCGGAATCGGCCGCGCGACATCCCCCGCCGTCTCCGCTATCATGGACGCGGATTTTTTGCGTCACGGTGCGTCATGAAGCTGTCGAATCTCCCGAACCGGGGCCTCCTGCGCGGAACCCTCCTCGCGCTGGCCGTCTGCGCCGCGGCCACGGGCAACGCGCAGGTCGATAACCTGCCCGACCTGGGCGAATCCGCGCGCGCCGAGCTGTCGCCGCGGATGGAGCGCCGGATCGGCGAGGAGATCATGAACGAGATCCGCCTGCGCGAACCAAGCTACGTCGACGATCCCGACGTCAACGACTATCTGGAGCAGCTTGGCCGCCGCCTGGTCAACGCCAGCGCCAATCCGGCGGGCGAGTTTCACTTTTTCGCCATCCGCGACGGCACGGTGAACGCGTTCGCGATGTTCGGCGGATACATCGGCGTCAACACGGGAACGATTCTCGCGGCGCAAAGCGAATCCGAACTCGCGGCCGTGCTGTCCCACGAAATCGCCCACGTGACGCAGAACCATCTGGCCCGGCAGATCGCCAAGGAGAAGCAGAACACCATTCCGGGCCTGATCGCCATGGCCGTCGCGGTGCTTGCCGCGCGCTCGAACACCTCGGTCGCGGAGGGCGCGATAGCCTCCGCCCAGGCGGGAATGATCCAGGCGCAACTGGCCTATTCCAGGGACTTCGAGCGAGAGGCCGACCGGGTGGGTTTCCAGACGCTGGAGAGCGCCGGTTTCGACGTTCACGGCATCGGCGATTTTTTCGGACGTCTCCAGAAAGCCACCCGCCTGTATGAAAACAACGCGCCGGTCTACTTCCGCTCGCATCCGCTGACCATCGAGCGGCTGTCGGACATGCAAAACCGGGCGCAGGGCGCGCCCTACCGGCAGGTCGTCAGCAGCCTCGATTTCCACCTCGTGCGCGCCAGGCTGCGGGCGCAGGCCGTGCCGCCGAAAGACGCCGCCCCGGAGTTCGAGCGGTCGCTGCGGGAAGGAAAGTACGCCTCGGAGACCGCCGCGCGTTACGGGCTGGCCTACGCGCTTCTGCGCGCGCGCGATCTCGATGGTGCCCGGCGCGCCGGCGATCCCCTGCGCGCGCAGTGGGCGGAGTCGCCGATCCTGGCCGGACTGGCCGCCTCGATCAGTGAACAGTCCGGCGATTCCGACGGCGCGCGCGAGATCTACCGGCAGGCGCTGCAACGTTTTCCCCGGGCCAAGTCGCTGGTCTATGGCTTTGCCGACCTGCTCCACGCCCAGGGAGCGTATCCGCGGGCGCTGGCGTTTCTCGACGAACAACTGGCGCGCAGCCCGTCCGATTTCAAGCTGTTCGGCCTGCAAGCCAAGGTGTGCGCGGCGCTGGGCAAACACGTGCGGCAACGCCGCGCGCAAGCCGAGTATTATCTGCTCCAGGGCCAGCTCGGCGCGGCGATCGAGCAGCTCCAGTTCGCGCAAAAGGAAAAGGACGGCGATTTTTATGAGCTATCCGCCGTCGACGCGCGGCTGCGCGAGTTGCGCAAATTGCAGATGGAAGAAGAAAGGAAAGGACGGAACGGTGGTTGAGACAATCAAGGTTGATCGTGAATTGGATGTCAAGGGACTGCGCTGCCCGCTGCCGATATTGCGCACCAAGAAGGCGCTCGCCGAAATGACTTCGGGCCAGATCCTGCGCGTGACCGCCACGGACGCCCACGCGGCCAGGGATTTCCAGGCATTCGCCAAACAGACTGGAAATACCTTGCTATCGACCGTCGAAGCCGACATGATCCACACGTTTTTCTTTGAACGTAAATAAAAAAATTCCAATCAACCGATCGTTCGATGCTGCCAAACATCGATACATCAAGGGTCTTTCGAAAACGGTGGCGTCAACCTTTCAATGCCGCCACGGCCAGCTAAAGCGAACGTTCGAGAATCAAGCAAAACCTGTCGTTCATCGCCGGAGCCGGTGTGGTGGGCGCGTGTCTTTTGCCGGTCGCCTCGGCCAGGTATGAAAACTGGGTGGAATACGGAGCGCGGGAATCCGCCAACGCGGTCAATCTGGTGAAATTTTCGCAGATGTCCATGTCCGGGCGCATGAAATCCGGCGCAATGGCTGCTTGGCGCGACGCACGATCCCGACAATCCGGAAATCGCGAAACTTCATCGTAAAACTGACTCCGGTTTGAAACCCCGCCCTTTAGGGCGGTGCGAAGGCTGGAACCCCGGCCTGGAAGGCCGGGGTTTCGACCGTAGCTACTTGGGAGGGGTGCAAACCCC
>JAIRPF010000191.1 GCA_031257115.1 Accumulibacter sp. | reverse complement strand
AAAGCAAGGTCAGAAAACGAACCGGCGACGCTTCACGTCGCCAGTTCGCCGCCTCCTGTCCTTCCTTAACGGCGATGATAACCGATTCTTGAGAAATGAATTGTAAAATATTATTAAATCGGTATTTGATAGGAATATCGCAGGATGATTGACAGTCTGTAATCAGTTTTGTTCAATTATGCCAAAATGCAAGGAGATTCAAGGGCTGCGTCGCTTCGTGGCTGGGGATTGTCCTTCCTCGGAAAAGTACCCGGCTCCGCGCCGAATTTCCCTCTTGGTGCGTGTTTTTGAATCAACCGGCCACAAACTTTCGTCATTCCCGCGAAAGCGGGAATCCAGGGGGTAATACTCCGGCGCGAAGCGCCGCATTCTTTGAATTTGATTGGCTTTGAATTTGATTGGCAGCCTTTCGGGCTGGGGGGTAAGGAACTGGATTCCCGCTTGCGCGGGAATGACGGGTTTTTCCTTGCTTTTTGTCGTGTTTGTCGTGGTTGACATTTTTGTTCGCGTTTGACGATTCGACCGCCCAATTCTTTCCGTCACGCTTTCGGCGTGATCCCCCCTCAAGAGGGAGGCTTGGCTTGCGGCGCTTCGCGCCGGTGGTTTTGGCGGAGGCGAATGCCGTCCGTTTTACGGATCGTTCGCTTTTTCGTCTTTCATGACGCATGGAGTTGAACCGGAAACGCTTCGTCGCGGAATGGAATCATGCGGGCGCGGGAAGCGGTACGCCGTATTTCGCGGCGGCGGCGGTTGGCGCTTCCAGCGCCCTGGGCGCGATGTCGAGGCCGGAACGCTCCGCCTCTCGCCGCCTCCACCGTGGTCAATCGGCCGGCGGGCGATCGAACAGGCCGGACATGGCGAGGCCGACCCGTTCGGCGTCGAGTTCCGCCCTGGGCCGGGCTTTCGACAGGCGGCCCTGGGCGAGCACGGCGATGCGGTCGGCGATTTCGAACAGTTCTTCGAGTTCCTCGGAAACGACCAGGACGGCCACGCCGGTGCGCGACAGGTCGAGCAGCGCCTGACGCAGGATCGCCGAGGCGCCGACGTCGACGCCCCAGGTCGGTTGCGCGACGATCATCGCTTCGGGCTTGAGCATGATTTCGCGGCCGACGATGAATTTTTGCAGATTGCCGCCGGAGAGAGCGCGCGCGTTGGTCGTCGCGTCGGCGCCGCGCACGTCGAAGCGGCTGACGCACTCGCCGGCGTAATCGCGGGCCAGACCGTAGCGGACCAGTCCCCAGTGCTTCATGCCCTGACGATGCGCCGTGAGCAGGGCGTTGTGCGAGAGCGGCAGCGGCGGCACGGCGCCGCGCCCCAGCCGCTCCTCGGGCACGTAGACGAGGCCCCGGTTGCGCCGCTCGCCCGCGTCCAGGTTTCCGATCGGCGCGCCGTCGAGGCGGATGGTTTCGCGCCCGACGGTGACTTCGCCGGAAAGCGCGGCGAGCAGTTCCGCCTGACCGTTGCCCGAAATGCCGGCGATGCCCAGGATTTCGCCGCTGTGGACGGCGAGCGAAATGTCATCGAGCGCGACGCCGAACGGCGAGGCCGGTTCAAGGCTCAGGCCATGCACCGTCAGCACGGGCCGGCGTTCGCCCGTGTAGACGGGCGCCTCGCAGACCGGCAGCTCGCGGCCGATCATCATGCGCGCGAGGCTCGCCGCGGTCTCGTCGCGCGGAATGGCCTCGCCCGTCACCCGGCCATTGCGCAGGATCGTGGCGCGGTCGCACAATTCCCGGATCTCGTGCAGCTTGTGGCTGATGTAGAGGATCGAAACGCCCTCGGAAGCCAGTTGGCGCAGCGTTTCGAACAGCTTGACGACGGCCTGCGGCGTCAGCACGGACGTCGGTTCGTCGAGAATCAGCAGCTTCGGCTTTTGCAGCAGGCAGCGCACGATTTCGACGCGCTGGCGCTCGCCGACCGAGAGGCCGCGCACCCGGCGCTCCGGGTCGAGCGGCAGTCCATAGCGCCGCGAGACCTCTCCGACGCGCCGTGACAGCGCCGGCAGATCGAAGCGTTCATCCAGCACCAGGGCGATGTTCTCGGCGACGGTCAGCGTCTCGAACAGCGAAAAATGCTGGAACACCATGCCGATGCCCAGCCGCCTCGCCTGCGCCGGGTTGGCGACGCGCACCGCGCGGCCGTCGAGCAGCACGCTGCCGGCGTCGGCCTTGACCGATCCGTAGATGATCTTCATCAACGTGCTCTTGCCGGCCCCGTTCTCGCCGAGCACCGCGTGGATTTCCCCCGGCCATACCGCCAGGCTCACGTCCTCGTTGGCCACGACGTTGGGGTAACGTTTGGCGATGTGCAGCAATTCCAGGCGGGGAATGGGGGCGGTCATGCGTGTCCGGCGGCGCGTTGCGGTTCGGGTAATCTACCTTGGGCGAGGAAAGCGAGCCCCAATATTTCGACATGATGGCTTGCCGCTTGCGTTGGGGTTCGCCGCGCGCGCGCCGACCCAAAAAATGGATATCGACTCGCGCGTGTTCACACTAACGTAACACATCGACGATCGGGGCGAAATGGATAAATGCCCGAAAAACGGGCGCGGCGGCGGCGTCATCGGGGCGGGGGCGGGAGGACTTATAATCCCGGCATGGTCTCCGTCGTCCATTCCGTCGCTACCCAGAGCGGTTTCGAGCATGTCCTGCAAACGCTCTGCGCCGGCCTGCCGGCGGAGGAGGCGGAGCGGGTCGGACAGGCGGCCGGGTTCGCGCAGTCGGTCTACGGCGATCGAGCGCTGGGGAGCGGCGAGGGCGTCTGGCCTCACGCGCAGGGCATGGCGCTCATCCTGGCCGGGCTGCGGCTCGATGTCGATTGCCGGCTCGCGGCGCTGCTGTTCGCCGTGCCGGCCTTCGACGAACGCGGGCTGGAAAACATCGGCAAGCGTTTTGGCGAGGCGGCGGCGCATCTGGTGGGCGGCATTTCCAGGCTCAACAACATGCGGCCGATCCGGCGCGGTTTCGTCGCGCATTCGACCGCGGACGGCGAGCGCAATCCCGACGAAATGAAGGCGCAGATCGAGGTGCTGCGCAAGATGTTCCTGGCCGTCGTCGAGGATATCCGGGTGGTCCTGCTGCGGCTCGCCTCGCGCACGCAGACGCTGCGTCATTACGCCAACGCGCCCGATGAGCTGCGCGCGCAGGTGGCGCGCGAGACGCTGGAACTGTATTCGCCGCTGGCCAACCGACTGGGCGTCTGGGAGCTGAAATGGGAACTGGAGGATTTGTCGTTCCGCTTTCTCCACCCCGACCTCTACAAGAAGATCGCCAAGCAGCTCGACGAGAAACGCGCCGGGCGCGAACGGTTCATCGCCGACGCGGTGGCGCGCCTCACGAGCGAACTCGAAGCGGCGGGCATCGCGGACGCCAAAGTGTACGGGCGGCCCAAGCACATCTACAGCATCTGGAACAAGATGCGCAAGAAGGGCGTCGAATTCTCCGAGGTCTACGACGTGCGCGCGCTGCGCGTGATCGTCGGCGCGGTCAAGGATTGCTACACCGCGCTGGGCATCGTGCATAACCTGTGGACGCCCATTCCCAGGGAGTTCGACGATTACATTTCGAATCCCAAGGGCAACAATTACCGCTCGCTGCACACGGCGGTCAGTTGTCCGGACGGGCGCGCGCTCGAAGTGCAGATCCGCACGCACGAGATGCACAAGCACGCCGAACTGGGCATTGCCGCCCATTGGCGCTACAAGGAAGGCGCGCGCGCCTCGGCGGCGAGCGGCTACGACGAGAAGATCGCCTGGCTGCGCCAGCTCCTGGCGTGGAAAAACGAGGTTTCGGATTCGTCCGACTGGGTCAGGCATTACCGGCAGGCCGCGCTCGACGAAACGGTCTACGTCATGACGCCGCAAGGGCGCGTCGTCGACCTGCCGCGCGGCGCGACGCCGGTCGATTTCGCCTACCGGGTGCACACCGATCTCGGCCACCGCTGCCGGGGCGCGAAGGTCGACGGCGCGCTGGTCACGCTCAATACGCCGCTGGAAACCGGGCAACGCGTCGAAATCGTCGCCGCCAAGCAGGGCGGGCCGTCGCGCGACTGGCTCAACGCCTCGCTGGGCTACTTGTTCACGCACCGCGCGCGCGTCAAGGCGCGGCAATGGTTTTCGAGCATGGCGCTGGAGCAGTCGATCGCCGACGGGCGGGCCATCGTCACGCGCGAATTGCAGCGCCTGGGCGAAACCGGCCTGAAATTCGACGAGCTTGCCGCGCGGCTCGGTTTCGCCAAGAGCGAGGACATGTTCGCCGCGGTGGCGCGGACGGAACTCACGCTGCGCCAGATCCAGACGGCGGCGCGGGGCGCCGGCGCGCCGGCCGGGGAAGAAAAGCCGGCGGCGGAATCGCCCGTGAAGAAGCGCCGGGGAAGCGGCGGCGGGGAGAATGGCATCCTGATCGTCGGCGTCGACAAGCTGCTGACCCAGCTTGCCGGATGCTGCAAGCCCGCGCCGCCCGACCCGATCGCCGGTTTCGTGACGCGCGGCAAGGGCGTGTCCATCCACCGCGCCGATTGCCCCAATTTCGCCCACATGGTGGCGATGCAGCCCGAGCGCGTGATCGAAACCGCCTGGGGCGCGGAAACCGACAGCGTTTTCGCGGTAGACGTCGAGGTCGACGCGATCGACCGGCAGGGCCTGCTGCGCGACGTCTCGGAAGTGCTGATGAAGGAAAAGATCAACGTGATCGCGGTCAATACCCTGTCCAAGCGGGGTTCCGCGCACATGCGCTTTACCGGCGAAGTGAAAAACCTGGCCCAGGTCCGGCAGGCGCTGACCGCGCTGCAAGAGGTAAAAGGCGTGGTCGGCGCCCGCCGCGTCTGATTCCGCGTTTGATCCCGCGTTTGATCCCATTTCCAGATTGCCCGCGCCCTTGTCGACTTCGCCCTGCCTCGCGCCAGGACATTGTCCGCGGCCCGCCTTCGCGGCACAATCGATCTAGATGGAATGAACGGAATTCGTGAAAGGAGTCATCGAATGAGCAACGAAACGCGCCCCGTCGATCCGGCGAAATGCCACCTGCTGCTCAACCACGGGCCGGTCACCCTGGTCAGCGCGGCTTTTCATGGCCGGCGAAACGTCATGGCGGCCTCCTGGGTCATGCCGCTCGATTTCGACCCGCCCAAGGTGGCGGCGGTCATCGACGGCCGCGGCTTCACGCGCGAGCTGATCGACGCGTCGGGAGAATTCGCCCTGAGCGTGCCGTTCCGCCGGATCGCCCGCAAAGTGCTGGCCGCCGGCAGCATATCGGGCCGCGAGGGCGACAAGTTCGTCCATGCCGGACTGGCGACATTCCCGGCGAGCGTCATCGGCGCCCCGCTGGTCAGGGATTGCGCGGCCTGGCTCGAATGCAAGGTGATCCCGGAAAAACGCCTCCAGCGCCGCTATGATCTGTTCGTCGCCGAGGTCGTGGCGGCCTGGGCCGATCCGGCGGTTTTCTCCGGCGGCCGATGGCACTTCCCGGACACGGCCAGAAAAACCATCCACTACCAAGCCGGCGGCGCATTCTTCGCAACCGGCGGACCATTCGACTGCGCGGAGGGATGATCCGGAAGAAACACGGCCATCGGCCATGATGGATACGGCGAAAGGCGAAAGATTCCTTGTTTTTGTTTCTCGTTGTGTCCGCCGTGCCCGGATGCCCAGGGCGCTGGCTCCATTCGAGGTGAAAACGCCTTATACGTTTTTGCGTCGATGGAAATAAATTTTTATTACTTTCACGGGCTGGCCTATCCCGCTAGACTGGCTCGATCGTCGACTCCGGCCGGATACTGAAAGCCGCCTGCCGGAGCCGCCAAATCTTACGCGGGAGAATCCCATGAAGCTCATCGTCAACGGCGACGACAAGACGTTCGCCGAGGAAAAACTCAGCGTCGCCGCGCTATTGAAGCTCCAGTCGGTCGAGTACGCGGACATGGTTTCGGTGCAGTTGAACGAGGGTTTCGTGCGCCGGCCCGATTATGACGCGACGTTCCTGAAAGAGGGCGACACCGTCAATTTCCTGTATTTCATGGGCGGCGGGCGATGAGGGACTTCAACGAGGAGGAGCTGGAACGCTATTCGCGCCACATCCTGTTGCAGGACGTCGGCATCGAGGGGCAGGAGAAGATTTGCGCCGCCAAGGTGCTGGTGATCGGCGCGGGCGGGCTGGGGTCGCCGATCGCCTATTATCTGGCGGCGGCGGGCGTGGGAACGATCGGCATCGCCGACGGCGACGTGGTGGATGTTTCCAACCTGCAACGCCAGATCATCCATACGACCGCCGAGGTGGGCGCGCCCAAGGTGGAGTCGGCCAAAAGGAAGATGCTGGCGATCAATCCCGGCGTGACGGTCGATACGTACCGGATGATGCTGGACGCGAGCAACATCCTGGAGGTCGTCGCGCCTTACGATTTCGTGATCGACGGCACGGACAATTTCGCCGCGAAGTTTCTGGTCAATGACGCTTGCGTGCTGGCCGGCAAGCCCTTTTCGCACGGCGGCATCCTGCGTTTCACCGGGCAAACGATGACCGTCAGGCCGCGCGAGTCGGCCTGCTATGCGTGCGTGTTCGACAGGCCGCCGCCGGCGGGCGTGGTTCCGACCTGCGCCTCGGCGGGCGTTCTCGGCGCGGTGGCCGGAATGCTCGGCGCGATTCAGGCCGCCGAGGCGCTGAAATTCATCACCGGCGCGGGCGAGCCGCTGTACGACGCGCTGCTCTCGTTCGACGCGAGGACGATGGATTTCCGCAAGACGCGGCTCGCGCGCGCCCCCGGATGCCGAGTGTGCGGGGACGCGGGCATCGTCTCGCTGCAAGACTACGAACCGGCGGCCTGCGATCTGAAACCGGCGGGATGATTTTTCCATGCTGAAGATTCCCCGCGCCATCCTCGGCGAACTCGTCGCGCACGCGCGCCGCGACGCGCCCATCGAAGCCTGCGGCTACCTCGCCGGCATCGTCGCGGACGGCGAGCGCCGTGTCGCGGCGCGTTTTCCGCTCACCAACGTCGACGCGAGCGCCGAGCATTTCAGCCTCGATCCCGCCGAACAGTTCGCCGCCTTCAAGGAAGCCGGCCGGCGCGGCCTGAAGCTCGCGGCCTGTTACCACTCGCATCCGGCGACGCCCGCCCGTCCCTCGGCGGAAGACATCCGGCTCGCCCACGATCCGAACATCAGCTACGTCATCGTCTCGCTCGCGGACGCGGAACCGTCGGTCAGGTCCTTCCGCATCGAGGGCGGCCGGGCGGAAGCGGAAGAGATCGAAATCACGGAATGAGGCCATGAAAAGGCAGTCGACCACGACGGACACGACGGGCGCGGAAAATTTTTTACCCGTGGCGGGCGCGGCGAACACGGCGAAAGCCGGAATCCGGAAGGCGTATCGATTTTCCAACCGCTGTCCCGGATGCCGGCGGGCGGGGACATGACGGATCATTTCTTTCGCTTTTCTCCGCGCCCGCCGTGATTATCTTCCGTGGTTAACGACAACAAAGGTTTCCAGCGATGAACGGTTACGTCATTCCGCGCGAAGTCGATGAGGACTTCCAGACTTTCGGCCGGCAGCACGCCGACTTTCTTGCCGGGCGCATGGACGCGGCGGTATTCAGGACGCATCGCGTTCCCTTCGGCATCTACGAACAGCGCGAGACGGGCACGTTCATGGTACGCGCCAGACTCGCCGGCGGCCGGATCACTCCGGCGCAACTGGCGGCGCTCTCCGGCCTCGCCGAGCGTTACGGCGACGGGCGCATCCACGTCACCACGCGCGGCGGCGCGCAACTGCATCACGTGGCCATCGAAAACGCGCTCGCCGTCATGACCGCCTTGCGCGAGGCCGGCCTCACCACGCGCGGCGGCGGCGGCAACACGGTGCGCGGCATCACCGCCGACCCGCTGGCCGGCGTCGCCGCCGACGAGGCGTTCGACGTGACACCGCACGCGCTGGCGCTCACCGGCAAGATGCTCGCGCAAAAGGATTCATACGCGCTGCCGCGCAAGTTCAAGATCGCCTTCAGCGGCTCGCCCGCCGACCGGGGCGGCGCGGTTTACGCCGACGTCGGTTTCGTCGCCCAAGTCAGGGACGGCCAGCGCGGCTTTCGCGCCTACGTCGGCGGCGGCATGGGCGCGAACTTCCGGCTGGGCGAGGAATTCGCCGATTTCCTGCCGGAAGACGAAATTTTCCTGCTCGCGCAAGCCGTCAAGGAAGTGTTCGACGCCCACGGCAACCGCCGGAACAAGCACGCCGCGCGCCTGCGTTTTCTCGTCGAGGAACTGGGCTTTCCGGCTTTCCGGGAACTCGCGCGGGAACGCATCGGAATCGTCAGGCGGCGCGGAGATTGGCGTCTCGCCATCGCCCCGTCCCCGGAAAAGGGGGCGCGGCGGGCCGACGGCGCGCAAACGCCGCCTTTCATGGAGAGCCGGCGTCCGGAAGAACGGCGCTGGTTCCGCCGCTTCGCCCTGCCGCAAAAACAGGCGATGCTCTACGCCGCCAAGATTCCCCTGCCGTTGGGCGACCTGTCCGCGAGCGGCGCGCGCGCGCTGGCCGAGGCGCTGACCGCCGTCGCGCCGGACGAAACGGATCTCCTGCGTTTTTCCGCCGATCAGTGCCTTTACCTGCGCAATCTTTCCGCCGACGCGCTGTTCGCGCTCCATCCGGCGCTGGAGGCGATCTCCCCGCTCGCGGCCAAACCCGCGCTGCTCGGCGACATCGTGGTATGCGCCGGCGCGCTCACCTGCCAGCTCGGCGTCACCGTGCCGCGCGGCGCGGCGGCGGCGATCGAAAAGACGCTGGAAAAATCCGGCCTCGACCTCGACGCGCTGCAAGGCTTGCGGATACACCTTTCCGGCTGCCCCAACAGTTGCGGCAGGCACGCCATCGCCGATCTGGGATTTTTCGGCAAGGTCTTGCGCAACGACGGCGTCCCCTACCCCGCCTACAACGTGTTCGCGGGCGCGCGGACGGGCGAGGGCGCGGCGCGTTTCGCCCGCCCCGTGGGCGAAGTCGCCGCGTTCCACCTGCCCGCTTTCGTGGCCGACGCGCTGCGGGCCTGGCTGCCGGCGAAGGATTCACAGGCGTGTTTCGCCGACTGGATCGACGGGGATGGCGAGGCCGTCATCGCGGAACTCGCAAAAAAATACGCCGCCGTGCCCGCCTTCGACGACGACAAGAATCCCTATTTCGATTTTTCCTGCAAGGAACTCTTTTCCCTGAAAGGGCGCGGCGCGGGCGAGTGCAGCGCGGGCATGTACGATCTCATCGAAACCGACAGGAAGGCCCTGTCCGCCGCCCTGAAAGCGGCGGACACGCCCGAAAATCTCGCGCGGATCCGCCTGCTCGCCGCGCGGATGCTGCTCGTCACGCGCGGCGAGGAAGCGCGCGGCGAAAAAGAAGTCCTCGGAGCCTTTGCCGCCTCGTTCGTCCGGAACGGCCTCATCGACCCGGCTTTCGCGCCGCTGCTGGAAGGCGGCGTTGCCATCGGCCAGGCGGACGAGCTGCGCCGGCTCGCGCGGGCGGTCATCGATCTGTACGCGACGATGGACAACACGCTGAAATTCGCCGCCGAAAGAAGCGCCCCCGCCGAAACGCCCGCCGCGCCGCCCCTTCCCACCCCGGCGGCCAACGGCGCCGCGCCTCGGTTCAAGGACTATCGTGGCGTCGCCTGCCCAATGAATTTCGTCAAGACCAAAATGGACTTGGCGCGGATGCAAAGCGGACAAATCCTGGAGATACTCCTCGACGACGGCGCGCCGATAGACAATGTGCCGCGCTCGGTCAGGTCCGAGGGCCACGAGGTGCTGGCGCAAACAAAAGAAGGCGCCGCGTGGCGCGTCAGGATTCGGAAAGCAGCAACTAATTAGCGGCAGACATTCATGCCTGCCGCTGTGAGCGAACCTGGAAGGGGTTCGCGCCCCTCCCAAATGGCCACGGTCGAAACCCCGGCCTTCAGGCCGGGGTTCCCGCCTTCGCACCGCCCTGAAGGGCGGGGTTTCAAACCGGAGTCCGTTTTATGATGAACCCGCCGCGCCGGACGCTTGTTCGCGGCTGTGTGGCACACCTTGGGAAAGCGGTTAACCACGACGCGCGCGACGGACACGACGAAAAGCAGAGATAGAACCCGTCATTCCCGCGAAAGCGGGAATGACGGCGGAGAGGAAAGCGGCGACGGCAAGGCGAACCAAGTCCCCGCGTTCGCGGGAGCGACGAGGGTGATGGAAGCGACGAAGGCGACGGTGAGGGCAACGGCAAGGGCGAACCGGATTTCCGCTTGTCAAGGGAATGACGGGGTTTTCTTTCGCCTCCCGTTTTCGCCTCCCATTTTCCGCCGCGCCCGTCGTGCCCGTCGTGATTACAGCAATATGGCGTGAATGGAAGACGCCGTGGATCAGGAATTTTCCGCCGGAATGGTCAGGGTGGTTCCCGCTTTCAGGGTTTCCGGGCGGACCTGGTTTCGGCGCATCAGGTCTTCCTCGGCCACCTTGAAGCGGCGGGCGATCGAGTAGATGGTGTCGCCGGGGCGCACGGTGTAGAGGGTGGTTTTCGGCGAAGGCTTTTGGGGAATCGCCACCGGACTGATACTGGCCTTTCCGGCGGCGGGCCGGACTTTGCCCGGCGATCCGGCGTTCGCGTTCCGGTCGCTTCCCTGTACCAGCAGGGTCATGCCGGGCGCGGGCCGGGTTCTGCCCCGGATGCCGTTGACCGCCTTCAGCCGGGCGACGGTCATGCCGAAACGCGGGGCGATCCCTTCCAGCCGGTCGCCGGGGCGCAGCGTGTAGGTTCGCCACGTGGAAAGCGGCTTGTTTCCGCTGCCGTAAGCCTCCAGGTTGCCGACGAAGGTTTCCAGTTTTTCGGCGGGAATCGCCAGCGGCGTCCCGGACAGGATGACCGGGCGATTGTGCGCCGGGTTGAGCGCGACGAATTCCTCCATCGGCATTTCGGCCAGTTTGGCCGCCACCTGGACGTCGATGTGCGAATCGGCCGTGTAGGTGGTGAAATAGGGCCGGTTCGGCACGCGCGGCAGGTCGAGTTCCGCCATCAGCGCCGGATCGCGGAAAATGTTTTTCAGCGCCTGCAACTTGGGAACGTAGTTCCGCGTCTCGCCGGGCAGTTTCAGGTTCGGGTAGTCGGTCGGCAGTCCCCGCGCCTGGTTTCTGTCGATGGCCCGGCCGACGGCGTTTTCGCCCCAGTTGTAGGAGGCCAGCGCCAAGTGCCAGTCGCCGTGCTGTTCGTAGACCAGCCGCAGGTATTCGAGCGCGGCGGCGGTCGAGGCGACGACGTCGCGCCGCTCGTCCTTCCACCAATCCTGGTCGAGGTTGTAGCGTTTGCCCGTGGCGGGAATGAACTGCCACAGGCCGGAAGCCCTGGAGCGCGAGCGGGCCATCGGGTTGTAGGCGCTCTCGACCATCGGCAGCAGCGCCAGTTCCATCGGCATACCGCGCTTGTCCAGCTCCTCGACGACGTGGTACAGGTAGAGACGGCCCCGGTCGACCATGCGCCGCAGGTAATCCGGACGTTCCAGATACCACTGCTGGTGGCGGCGCACGAGATCGTCGTCGAGTTCCGGCATGGCGAAACCGCGCCGGACGCGCTCGAAGAGGTCGTCCGGCGCGCCGATCAGATCGATCGCCGGCGCTTGCGGCCGTTCCGGCAAATCGACCCGGCCCAGCGCGATTCCGGACGCCGGCGTCCGCTCGCCATATTCGCCATGCCCGCCGACGCCGGAATCGCGCTGGCCGGACTGGACGCCGCCCGGCCGCGCCGGCGGGGGCGGCCCGGACGGCGGCGCGACGCCAACGCACCCCGCGAGCAGCAGGGTGGAACAGCAGACGATACGGGCCAGGGCGGCCAGTCGGGAATCGAGCTTTCTTTTCATCCATCTTCCTGACCGGGATTGCCCGCCCGCCGGCGGAAAAGCCCGATCGATCATTCCGAGCGCATCCGGCGGATTATATAGCAGGCTTTCCGCCCGGCGGCGTAAGATACGCCTGAGAAGGATGGCGCGAAGGCGCTCCGTTTCCGGGAAGCGTCCGCCGATCCGTGGCGAAAGGTGAATCGATGCGTATTCCAGCGACAGAAAACAAGCGCGGCGGCGCTGCCCGGCGCGTCCGTCCGGGGCGGAGGATTTCCGTGGAGGAAAAGCGATGAGCGCGGCGCTGGGCGGGATCGCCGACGAACTGGCCAGGGCGCGCCGGGTTCTTTTCGTCACCGGAGCGGGCATCTCGGCCGACTCCGGCCTGCCGACCTATCGCGGCGTCGGCGGCCTGTACAACGACGGAGCGACGGAGGACGGCCTGTCCATCGAGGACGCGCTGTCGGGCGACTGCCTGGCGATCCGTCCGGAAATCACCTGGAAGTACCTCGCGCAGATCGAGCGCAACTGTCGCGGAGCCGCGCCGAACGCGGCCCATCGCGCGATCGCCGCGCTGGAGCGGCGGTGCGAAACGGTGGTGCTGACGCAAAACATCGACGGCCTGCACATCCGGGCCGGCAGTTCCAGCGTCATCGAAATCCACGGCACGCTGGAGGAGCGTTACTGCGCGCGCTGCGGGGCCGAGGCCGACGCCGGCGATCCGGCCGTGCCGCCGCGCTGCGCGCGCTGCGGCGAGATCGTGCGGCCAAGGGTGGTGCTGTTCGGAGAAATGCTGCCGGAAGCCGCGCTCGCCCGCCTGTACCGCGAGCTGGCGCAAGGGTTCGACATGGTTTTCGTCATCGGCACGACCGCCGTGTTTCCGTACATCGCGGAGCCGGTGGTGCGGGCGGCGCGGGCGGGCGTTCCGACGGTCGAAATCAATCCCGCGCGGACGCGCCTCTCCGGCATGGTGCGTCATTACGTCCCGGAACGCGCGGCGGAAGCCCTGCCGGAGATCGCGCGGCTCGCGGACGAGCGGCGGCCGCCACGGGCAAACGATCCTGAAATGGAGTGAAACCACCGGCCCGGCGTCCGGTCGAACACGCGATATGGCAAGCCCGCCTGAAATCATCCGATACGCGATGAAACGCCCCCGTCGTCATTGCGAGCGAAACGGAGCCATCCATGCCCCGCCCCATCCCGGTCATTCCGGATGGCCCTGGCGCGGCGCGCCCCGCCATGACGCGCGCGGGGACGTCGCCCCTTGCGGATGATCGCAAAGGAAATGGCGCTACCCCCTGCTTCCGGACATGGCGAAAAAATTTCCGCTGCACCCGAAACACCCTGAGCGAATCTGCTGGGGATGCGACAGGTATTGCCCGGTGGATTCGCTGGGCTGCGGCAACGGCTCCACCCGCGCGCAGCACCCGATCGAGCTGCTCGGCGAGGATTGGTACGCCTGGGGCGACTGGGGAATCACCGCGCCCTCCGGGGAAGAAACGCCGAAAATCGCGCCGAAAACCGCGCCGGACACGCCGCCGGAATGAACGATGCCGGCGGCGCGATGCCGGCGTCCCGCTTGCGGACTTTCCGCGCCGCCGTCAATACAGGACGACGGCCTGGACGATCCGGGTGGCCACCGGGCTGCTCAGGAAAAAATACTGGATGACCAGGCCGGATGCCGACGCCTCGTGGAGCAGCAGGACGTCCTTTTCGGCCAGCGAGCAGATCGTGCCGTTCAGAAGGATTTCCACGCGCCCGGCATGGACATAAAGGACGATGGTTCTGCGCTGGCCGGGCGTCAGCGCGTGAGTCACCGAAATGTCCTTCACCTGGCCCGGCTTGAGCGTCAGGGTGACGATGCTTCCGTCGACGCCCTCGGCCATCGAAAGATCGAAGCCGGCGGCGTCGCCCGACCCCGTGGTATTCCACGCCCCGTCGAAACGGTCCTGGTCGAACGCGCGCAAAAGCGCCTCGTGGCGATCCTCGTGACAAACGCGAAGCTCGCCGGACAAAACCATGAGAATCCGCTGGAAACCCGGCAGCGGGGCAAGGCGGAATTCAGCCGGGGCGACGCGGATGGAACTCATCCGCCATTTGAAGGCGCTTCCTGAATGGCTGGCTTCCGGCGGATGGACGGCGAGCCGGGTCGTCGCCCCCCTGCCCCACCCCCACTCCCACTCCGTGGTCATCTGATCGGCCCGCCGGATGATTTCCATTGACACGGTCATGATTCGTCATTCGTTGCCGTATTCCGCGATATTAGCAATTCCGCAAGGCGCTTGTCTTTCGACGATGGCGAGAAGAAGGCCGCGGACGGGAAGCCCCGCCTTTCCACCACCCCTCCCCCGCGCATCGCCCTTCGCATCCCGGAAGCGTACAGGAATGTAACGTCCCGCATCAACCCGGACGGGCCGGGTTCGTGAAAATCATGAACGAACCTCCCCTTTCGATGGAGGCGGCTCGCGGCAACGCCGCGATCCGGAAGGCGCCGGGCGCTCGAATTCCGCGCCGCCGGCCTCTCCATCGACGCCGCATTTTGCGGGATAATTTCTCCTTCCGTCCGCGCCGCCCGTTCCCCCATGCGAATTCTCGTCATCGAAGACAACCGCGACATTCTGGCCAACATCCTCGACTATCTGGCGCTCAAGGGTTACGTCGCGGACTGCGCGGAGGATGGCCTCACCGGGCTGCA
>JAIRPF010000106.1 GCA_031257115.1 Accumulibacter sp. | reverse complement strand
TGCCCGCCGGCAAGTTCGTTCATCTGCCGCCGGAGTGGAATCCTTCATTTCCACGGCTCTGCCTCCATGATCCGGCCAACCGTCATCCGCCTGTCTCCTTGAGGAGTGGAGTCGATCTGGAGACCTGGCGTTTGCCCAGAACAGCCGGGTTGCCGCGCCCGGAGTAAAATCCGCGCGCGACCCGCGCTGCGAGGCGGGCGCTTGAATAATTCTGGCGGATTCGTTTCATGCACATCCATATCCTGGGCATCTGCGGCACGTTCATGGGCGGCATCGCCCAGTTGGCGAGCGCGGCGGGGCATCGCGTCACCGGCTGCGACGCCGGGGTGTATCCGCCCATGAGCGCGCAGCTCGAGGCGGCGGGAATCGAAGCGATCGAGGGTTACGACGCCGGGCAGACGGCGCTGGCGCCGGATCGTTTCCTGATCGGCAACGCCATTTCGCGGGGCAATCCCCTGCTCGAGGAAATCCTCGACCGTGGCCTGCCCTACGTGTCCGGTCCGCAGTGGCTGGCCGACAACGTGCTCGCCGGGTGCTGGGCGCTGGCGGTGGCGGGGACGCACGGCAAAACGACCACCGCGTCGATGCTGGCCTGGATTCTCGAAGACGCGGGCCTCTCCCCCGGTTTCCTGATCGGCGGCGTGCCGGTGAATTTCGGCGTTTCCGCGCGGGCGGGCGATTCGCCGTTTTTCGTGATCGAGGCCGACGAATACGACACGGCCTTTTGCGACAAGCGATCCAAATTCATCCACTACCGTCCGCGCACCGCCGTGCTGACCAATCTGGAGTTCGATCACGCGGACATTTTCGCCGACCTGGCGGCCATCGAGACGCAATTCCACCACCTCGTGCGCACCCTGCCGCGCAATGGGTTGATCGTTTCGAACGCGGCGGAAGAAAGCCTCGAACGGGTTTTGGCGCGCGGCTGCTGGACGCCGATCGAACGCTTCAACGAACCCGGCGGCTGGCGCGCCGCCGGCGACGACGCATCGGGCGAAATCCGGCTCATGCGCGGCGAGGTGACGATCGCGCGCGCCCACTGGCCGCTCGCCGGAGAGCACAACCGCGACAACGCCGTCGCGGCGCTGCTGGCGGCCCGCCACGCCGGCGTCCCGCCGGAGCGCGGGCTGGAGGCGCTGTCGCGCTTTCTCGGCGTCAAGCGCCGGATGGAGCTGCGCGGAACCGAACGGGGCGTCGCCGTCCATGACGACTTCGCCCATCACCCGACGGCGATACGCGCGACGATCGCCAGCTTGCGGCGGAAAATCGGAGGACACGGAAACGGGCGCATCCTGGCCGTGCTCGAACCGCGTTCGAACACCATGAAGCTGGGCGTGATGAAAGCGCGGCTGCCGGAGAGCCTGGCCGACGCCGACCGCGTTTATTGCCACGCCGCCCATCTGGGCTGGGACGCCGCCGAGGCGCTCTCACCGCTCGGTGAAAAGGCGACGGTGACCGGCGATCTGGACGTCCTGGTCGCCGCCGTCGCGCGCGCGGCGCGAACCGGCGACCACATCCTGGTGATGAGCAACGGCGGTTTCGGCGGCATCCACGGCAAACTGCTGACCGCGCTGCGCGAATCGGCCGGGCCAGGCGACCATGCCTGATCCCTTTTAACCCGCGGGTTGGATGGGAGCGGCCAATGCAGCGGTCAAGATTCTCGTGCTATTTTATGAATAGCTTTTGATGTTGCTTTTGTGTAATTGCTGTTTCTGAATCTTACCGAACCAATAAAATGCATGAATTCAATATTGGGTTGCAATAGCATGGGAGTGCAATATTTAGGGTAAGGAAGAACCGACGTCCCACGGGCATTTGCTACCAGATAATTGGAGGTTATTTGTTCCGTTCCCCAGCGTGACCAGTCATTTCCAAGTTTATTATGCATGCGGGACGAAAAATCAAGCATTTTGGATTTCATCTCCGGGTCGATGGGGAACCCGGTGAAACCGGAACATCCACGAACGTATCGACTCTGCCCTGGAAGGCCAATATCGTTTATGGCGGCCTCCGCAATATCTTGTATGTGCGCATTCGGCCCAATATATCTTTGCGCTTTCATGCTTGTTTGCTCTAACGTCATCAATTTTTGTCCAACTCGTTCTCCAATCACAAAACCCGATCCACGTTCAACAGACTCAACTACTTCAATAATAGGCCCTGAAGTAATGGTGTCCGCATCGAGTTGAATAACATAATTTTTCTCGCAAAAATGTGTTATAGCACAAAGTCTCTCCCAGGTTCCACCTTGTGGAATAATGGGGGTCTGGAAATCCGTCGCATCAAAAAATTCCACATGGTTTACATGACTCTTTATCATGTTTTTGTTGTGTTCTGTCAAGGACGGATCGCAGATAACGATAATTCTTTCTGGATTCAGCGATACGCAAAACGATTTGACCGCCACGAGATATGGAATGACATCAGTGCGCTGCACCATGGAAGCCAGCACAAATTTCGCTTCGCCAATTCTTATTGGAGGCGTTTCCAGTATCTTTCTTGCCGACTGCAAATGGATAAATTTGTGAAAATCATGAGATGCCCGTGAATATATCCGTCCGATTATGTTCATGGCGGGATTCTTCCATCAAATATATTCATTTGTGTAAAAAATGAGAATTCAGAATTCCTGATATTTCATTCGATACAAATTCTTGACAATCGATGCCAGACAAGATACGCGCTCCGGATAATCATACCTTTTTGCATACGAGATGCGTTGTCTGATTTTGCAGTGATTGTTTTCAGAAAATTCCGCCTCTAGCGATTTCAACCAATCGTCCCCCGTTTCCGCGATTGAAACAAGGCCACAAAGTTCTTCATCCATTGCTATCGACGGGATCGGGGCGCTGACAACGGGTTTCCCCATTGCAAAATACTCCAGCAACTTCAATGGGTTGATTCCTTTCGAGAACTCTGATCTCTTGTAAGGAAGAATACATAGATCAAACCGGGACATTACCGAAGGTATTTCTTCATGATCCATTTTTCCAATGAAATCGACTGACCGTCTGCTTTTGAAAATGTTGAACTGTTCATCCTCTTTTATGGAATTGACAATTATCCCGACAAACAGGAATTTGTAGTCTGATTTGTCGGAAATGTAGTTTAGCAATTCCCAATCTATCTGGGTTCCAAAACTTCCGACACATCCAATCGTGATGTTTCGCCGGGCCGGTTCCTGATTCAATTCATTATCCGCATCAACCTTGTTTGCGAATATCTCAAAGTTTACGCCCGGGGGGAAATAATGAATTTTATCCTCACTGACGAATGATTTGTGTTCTTCAAGCAGAAATGTCGATGTGCACAACACCGCGTCAGAGATATTCAACAACGAGAAATGTTCCGGAATCCAGTGGTTTGAACTATCGAGATAGCGATCATGGACATTGTATATGATCGGAGATTGGCGGAATCTTCTCAGAAGACTGATAAATTCGAAGTCTGGCGTCGTGACAAAAAAAACGGGGTTTTTTACTTTATAGATGAAAAAATACAAACGAATGGACAAGACCCAGAAATAGCTGCTCAACAGTTGTGCTTTCCTGTTGTAAAACTTTCTGAAAAAAGTCAACGGCATGATCCAGTAGAGCGTTTCCGAATATTTTTTTACCCCGCCAAGCCGCAGGCAGTTCTTCTTGATACGCTGCCATGCCGATCGAGGCGCGGGCGATACATAAAATACCCTGTATCCGGGCTGCCGGGAAAGCAATCTGGCGATGATATGCCGCGGCCTGGTCAAGCCATCGAACCCATCGTTGTTCAGGCATATGAAATCCAGTGGCATTTCATGAACATTCTCTTTATGTATGCGCTGACTTATCCTCCAGGCGTTTTTTTGGAGACCTGACGGCAGGTACAAAAGCATCCATTTAAGAAAAAATTTCATATTTTTCGGAAATTTCCGGATCCGCGCGAGTATCTCTTTCGATCGCAAGAAATCGCCTTTTGCAAATACCGAATCGAAAGCCATGACTCGCCGCCTGTCGATCGAGTCAAGGATTTCGTTCTGGTATTTTTTTGCGCTGATATGATTTTTTAACGCAAACTCAAGAACTTCGGCTTCCCCCAGGTTCATATGCGTGGAACTGGCCGAGTCGTTTCCTGAGTGACGCCTGATACGGGAAAGCGGAGTTTTGCAAAGCGCCACATTTCCGCTTTCGACTGCCCGAAGTGTAAACTCCCAGTCTTCCGAGCCAACTCCCCGGAAACGGGGATCGTATCCCCCAATGGTTTCAAACAGGCGTTTTGTAATGACCATGCCTGTTGGGAATAGAGGCTGAAAAACCAGAAGACGCCGATAAAGATCGTGAAGCTCGACCAAAAACACGTTATCCGTTTCGCGTCCGCCCTCGAAAAACCCATCGGGAGCTTGCGAGAATTTGTCGGGGAAAATACGCGACTCGTCGAAATTGACAAAATTGCTGTAGCAAATGTCTATATTGGGATGCGAAGACAGCCACGGCACGAGCGTACCGCAGAAAGATGGTTCAAGAACGTCATCCGAATCGCACAGCGCGACCAGCGGGGTATTGCTTGAAGATACGCCTCTATTTCGCGCGGACTGGACGCCGCCGTTTTCGGTTCGGATCACGGTGATTCTGCGGCCGTATTGTTTCAGCACCTGCTCCGTGTGGTCGGTCGAGCCATCATCGACCACAATGATTTCGGAAAATGGATGCGTTTGAGCGAGCGCGCTATCGATTGTTTCACGGACAAGATCACCCCGGTTATAGGTCGGAATGACGAGGCTGATGGGGGATAATTCAGACATGGGGTGGCTTGAAAAATATCTGATCTTTCCGGTTGGAAGTGCTCATGGAGGCGATACAGAATAAGCAACTCATTAGCGACAGGCATTCATGCCTGTCGCGGTCAACGAACCTGGAAGGGGTTTCAAACCGGAGTCAGTTTTACGATCAAATCGATCATTCATTTGTCTGGTTCCGCAAAACTACCGCCCGATCGCAAAATACTCGATGCCCTGTCCCCGAACGAATTCGGGGTCGTAGAGATTGCGGCCGTCGAAGATGACCGGGGTTTTCAGTATACGCTTGATGGCCTCGAAATCCGGGCTGCGGAACTCTTTCCATTCGGTGACGATGACCAGGGCGTCGGCTTTTTCCAGAGCGGCCGTCGGGGTGTCGGCGTAACGCAGGCGCGGTTCGTCGCCGAAAATGTGGCGGGCTTCCTTCATGGCGGCCGGATCGTAGGCCGTGACGGTCGCGCCGGCGGCGAGCAGGTCGCCGATCAGCGCGCGGCTGGGGGCTTCGCGCATGTCGTCCGTGTTCGGCTTGAAGGCCAGGCCCCACAGGGCGAAATGCCGGCCTTCGAGATCGCCGAACCGCGCGGCGATTTTTCGCGCCAGCAGATGTTTCTGGCGATCGTTGGTCTCCTCGACGGCCGTCAGCACTTCGAGCGTGATGTTCGCGTCGTCGCGCGCCGTCTTGATCAGCGCCTTGACGTCCTTGGGGAAACAGGACCCGCCGTAACCGCAGCCGGGGTAGAGGAAGTGGTAGCCGATGCGCGGGTCGGAGCCGATGCCCTGGCGCACCATCTCGACGTCGGCGCCGAGCGCCTCGGCCAGGTTCGCCAGCTCGTTCATGAAACTGATGCGGGTGGCGAGCATGGCGTTGGCGGCGTATTTGGTCAGTTCGGCGCTTTTCGTGTCCATGACGACGAGGCGCTCGTGATTGCGCTGGAACGGGGCATAGAGCGCGCGCATCAGGAGGATGGCCCGTTCGTCCTCGGCTCCGACGATGATCCTGTCCGGGCGCATGAAATCCTCGACCGCGGCGCCTTCCTTGAGGAATTCGGGATTGGAGACGACGCTGAACGCAATGTCGACGCCGCGCCGCCTGAGTTCGTCGGCGATGGCCGTCCTGACTTTCGCGCCGGTGCCGACCGGGACGGTGCTTTTGTCGACGACGACCTTGTAATCGGTCATTTTTCGTCCGATGTCGCGGGCGGCGGCCAGGACGTATTTCAGGTCGGCGGAACCGTCCTCGTCGGGAGGCGTGCCGACGGCGATGAACTGGACGGCGCCGTGGCTGACGGCCCGGTCGACGTCGGTGGTGAAATGCAGCCGGTCGGCCGCGACGTTGCGCCGGACCATGTCGAGCAACCCCGGCTCATGGATCGGGATGCCGCCAGCATCAAGGATGCGGATTTTTTCCGGGTCGATGTCCAGGCAGAGCACGTCGTTGCCGACATCCGCCAGACACGCGCCGCTTACCAGTCCAACATAGCCTGTGCCGATAACCGTGATTTTCATGAATTCCACCTCGATGGCATGGGGATCGTCCGTCGTATGTCGCCGGGATTTTCCCGATTATATCCCGCCGGTTGGGGAAAACGAGGAATAAATTGGCAAGCCATTCCTGTCCGATGGATTTTTGCATTTGCCGCGACGCGGAACGTAGATTCGTCCGACAGGGCAGGACGCATCATTCCGGAAACGCCGGAAGGCGTAGCGCAAAGCTATCGCGGAGATGGAAATCGGGGCGCGGCGACGAGTGGCGCAACGCCCAGTAACTGCGGCCGCCGTCCACGGCATCGGTCGTTTCGACCACCGCCGACAGGCCGATTTCCCATGCCGCCCCCGATAACGCCGGCGGCAGGGACGACAGCGGCGCGATGGCTTCCAGTTCGAGCCGGCCTTCCGTCGCGCGCGCCGCGATCCGTGGCGCGGCGACCTCCGGATCGGGCAGGCGGCGCCGGTAATCGCCGAAATCGTAAACAGCCCAGCGGCCCGAAGGGGAAAAGTTGAACTCCCGATAACCGGAATCGCCTTCCAGGCCGGCGAAGGCCTCGAAACAGGTCTGTTCCCAGAGCGAATCGCCCCGTTCCGGGAGGCGCTCCGCCGGAATCCGCACACGCGCCATGTCGCCCCGCAGAACATAGCGAAACACGACGTGTCCGCCGGCAAGGAAAACACCGGCCTCGATGGCGCGAACCATCGGCGCCGGCGTGGCCGGGTGGCGGATCAGGAGATGGCTCGACTCTGGCATGGCAGGAGATAATCAATCACGACGTACACAACGACCGCAACGGAAAAAGCATTAGAGCATTCTTGATCCAAATAGTTACACATTCCAGCCGCGCCAATCGACTACGCGGACGTCGACATGGATGGAGCGCGCCGTTCCGGCGAAAGCCAGGTAGCGGCCACACCCGTCACGGCTTCGTGAGAAAAACCGACGGGATTTACGAAACGTTCGACTGGCGACTTCACCCCCCCGTTCGTTGCGCGATAATGAAAACGCGGGCCGGCCAGTTACCTGGCCCGTCTACGCCTCTCCCTGATCCAAAGCCTCTTTTTTGAGGAAAGAGGCTCGCGGTACAGCCACAGGATGAAAAAGTATGGCGTTGGGGAGAGAGCCGGCGCCTGAATCTCCAAACGCGAGTATTTGACGAGCGAACTGGATTCCGGCTTGCGCTGGAATGACGGGTTCCTGTTCATCCGTGTTCGATGATCCGACCGCCCTACTCCCTCCGTCACGCCTTCTCGGCGTAATGCCTCCCTCAAGAGAGAGCCTGGCTTGCGGCGCTTCGCGCCAGAAGGTACGTTTCTGGATTCCCGCTTGCGCGGGAATGACGGGGAGTTGGGGGACGATCACGGGAGTCCGTGGGCGGACGATTCGGGAACGCGACAGAATTTTTTGGGCTTGTTCTTCGCCGTGTTCGTCGTGGTTGATGATTTGCACTTTTGCTTTTCGTCGTGTCCGTCGCGCTCACCGTGGTTGATGATTTTCGCTTTTCTCCGCGCCCTCCGTGGCCAATCCTGTCCTTTATTTCCCCGCCGCTTCGCGTCCGCGCTGGAAGGCTTCGAGGTTGAGCCGGTGGTGTTTTTCCGCCAGGTTGGCGCGGATCGCTTCTTCCCAGACCGGCGCGGGGAGATCGAGGTGGCGGCTCAATGCTCCGAGCAGGGCCACGTTGATCGATTTGGGCTGGATCTTGCCCGCGCCTTCCAGCGTTTCGGGCGTCACCAGCACACCGTCCGGCTTGAGCACGTGGCGGTTGACTTCGACCTGGTCCGCCGCGACGACCAACAGGCAATCCGCCTCGCCGCGCGCGATCATCGGGCTGTCGACGCGCTCGCCGAAGCGCACGTCGCTGGCCACCGAGCCGCCGCGCTGGCTCATGCCGTGGATTTCGCTCTTCTTCACGTCCAGACCGGCGCGGAAAGCCGCGTCGGCGAGGATGTCCGACGCCTTGACCACGCCTTGCCCGCCGAGTCCGGCCAGCACCACATTGACCACTTTCGCTTTCGCCTTCGTCATCTCCGTCCTCACATCACTTCGCGGTTTCGGCCATTTTCGCCATCGCTGACGCGGCCGCCGCGCGTTCATAGATGCGAATCTTCGGCGCGGCCAGGATGCACGCCCGCCGCGCCACGATGACGCACAATTCGCCGCTCGCGAGCGCCGAGGCGATGGCGCGCTCCAGCGCCGCCTCGTCGGCCATCGGATCGATCGTCGTCACGTTGGCGATGCCCATCGCCCGCGCGACCTCTTCCGGCACGATGCGCTTCGCCACCCGGTGCGACAGGTCGCGCCCGGTGCCCGGATGTTCCTGCTGGCCGGTCATCGCCGTCGTGCCGTTGTCGAGGATCAGCAACACGTGGCCGCCGGGCGGCGGGTTGTAGACCATTTCGGCGAGGCCCGTCAGTCCGCTGTGCATGAAGGTCGAATCGCCGATCACGCTGACCACGCGACGCGCCTCGCCGGGCGGCAGCACATGGCGCAGGCCCAGCCCGACGCCGATGCTGGCGCCCATGCACACGCAGCTGTCGATGGCCGAGAACGGCGGCAGCACGCCGAGCGTGTAGCAACCGATGTCGCCGGAAACGATGCAGTCGAGCCGGGAAAGCGCCTCGAACACCGGCCGGTGCGAGCAGCCTTCGCAGAGCATCGGCGGCTTGCCGGACGGCGTCTCCGGTTCGGGCGAATCGTCGCCGGACAGGATGCGCCGCACGCGCTCGACATTGAGTTCGCCGAAGCGGAAACGCTCGGCCTTGCCTTCGACCTTCAGGCCCTCGGCGCGCAATTCGGCGACCAGGATGGGATCACCTTCTTCGACGACGACGCAGCGATCGACCGAGGCGACGAATTCGCGGATCGCCCGCATCGGCAGCGGATGGGAAAAACCGAGCTGCATGAGGCTCGCTTCCGGCGCCGCCTCCCGCGCGTGCAGCGCGCACACGCCCGACGTGACGATGCCGAGCGCCTTGCCGCGCCGCTCGACGAGCGTCTGCGGGCAATCCTCGGCGTACCCGGCGGCCCGCGCCAGCCGCTCGCGCAGGCGGCGATGCGCCGGGCGGGCGTGCGCCGGAATCATCACCCGGCCCGGCACGTCGCGCCTGAACGCCGGCGCGGCGGACGGCGGCGGCAGCGGCCTCTGCGTGACGATGCTCTTCGAATGGCATACCCGCGTCGTCATGCGCAGGATCACCGGCAAATGGAAACGCTCGGAAATCTCGAACGCCGCGCCCGTGAAATCGTAGGATTGCTGCGCGTCGGCCGGTTCGAGCATGATCGCCCCGGCGGCGCGCGCGTAATGCCGGTTGTCCTGTTCGTTCTGGCTCGACGCCATGCCCGGATCGTCGGCCGACACCAGCACCAGACCGCCGTCGACGCCGGTGTAGGTCGCCGTGAACAAGACGTCGGCGGCCACGTTGACGCCCACGTGCTTCATCGTCACCAGCGCGCGCGCGCCGCCGAAAGAAGCGCCCAGGCCCACTTCGAGCGCCACTTTCTCGTTCGGCGCCCATCGCGCCGCGCCGCCGAGCCGGGCGAAGGCTTCGAGAATCTCGGTCGACGGCGTGCCCGGATAACCCGTCCCAAGCCGCACCCCCGCGTTGAAGGCCGCCAGCGCCACCGCCTCGTCGCCCGAAAGAAGCATCCGTTCCTGAAGTATCCTGGTCATGTCCTGAAAAGCCTGACTCGCTTTGCGATGAAAACCGGCAATTTTAACCCGAACAAAGCGTTTCTTCCCGCGTTCTTCCAATTCCGGATCGCCCGTGCTTTTGTCGACCTCGCGGCACGATCGCTTCAAAGCGTTCCCGGTTCCGCCTCATGCGTCATGTGAAAGGCGAAGAAGCGAATGATAATGAGACGCGGACGATGTTTGCCCTTGCAAAAACCACCGGCGCGAAGCGCCGCAAGAATTGGCTCCTCTCCGAGGAAGATGTCGCGCCGAAGGCGTAACCACGGAACGCACGGAGAAAATCAAGAACAAAAAGCGTTAACCACGGCGAACACGGCGGTCGCGGCAAAAAGCAGAAGGCGAAAGAAACCCCGTCATTTCCTTGACAAACGGGAATCCGGTTCGTCATTGCCTTCGCCGGCTCTACCGCCACATCGTCATTCCCGCGAAAGCGGGAATCCAGGGCGTACCCCCGGCGCGAAGCGCCGCAAACCAAACCTCCTTCCTGAGGGAGGTGGCTCGCGCGAAAAGCGCGAGTCGGAAGGAGTCACGGCGGCGGTTTTTCTCGATCGCATCGGGAAGCACGGCCGTCCAACTCTCTCCGCCACGCCTTCGGCGCGACACATCCATCAATAGCGAGGCCCTCATTGGAGGGCGGGCGTCTCGCCCGTTTCGTCCGCTTTTGGCGGGCGGAACGTCCGCGCCAGCTTGGGTATCCGGGTCGCTTAATGGATTGTCTGGGTTAAAGGCGCGGGCAGTCCGGAAATGGAATGACGGGGTCTTTTACCCGCCAACATCGTGCGCGCATCGCAAAAAAGCGAAAAAAACCTCCGCCAGCGCCGCCGGCGGAGGTTTTCACGATGCCTTGCCGTGGCGTGCCTGGATCAGGCGGCCGAGCCGTTCCACTTCGTCATGTCGATCTCGCCCTCGGTCTTGGCGACGATGGCCGTGCAGGCGATGTCGCCGCCGACGTTGAGGCAGGTGCGGCCCATGTCGAGCAGGGCGTCGATGCCCAGGATCATGGCGTAGGCCGCGGCGATCGCCGAACCCGCTTCGACCTTCATGCCGATGGATTCGAGCACCATCAGCAGCATGATGGCGCCGGCGCCCGGCACGCCGGCGGTGCCGATGGCGGCCAGCGTGGCGGTGGTGACGACGATCCACTGCTGATCCATGGTCAGCGGATGGCCCGTGGCGTAACCGATGAACATGGCGCACACGCCCAGGTAGATGGCGGTGCCGTTCATGTTGACGGTGGCGCCCAGCGGCAGCGTGAAGGAACCGATCGAGCGCGGAACGCCCAGATTCTCTTCAGAGCAGCGCATGGTGATGGGCAGCGTGCCGCTCGACGAGCGCGTCACGAAAGCCGTGATCAGCGCGTCGCTCGATCCCCGGAGCCACGTCATGAAGCCGAGCCGGAACGCGGTCAGCAAGCCGCCGTAGCCGATGATCACCAGCACGACGAAGGCGACGTAGCACGTCAGCGTGACGTTGAGCAGCGGGCCGAGCGCCCTGGGGCCTTGCTGGGCGAAGACGATGGCGATCAGGAAGAACACGCCGATCGGCGCGTATTCCATGATTCCGCGGACGATCTTGTACATCGTCTCGGCGGCGGCGTTGACGATCTCGTAGAGCGCCTCCGCGCCCTTGGCCACGGTGGAGTCCTTGGAATCCTTGAGGAACGAGATGGCGATGCCGAACAGGATGCCGAAGAAAATGATCGGCAGCACGTCGCCCTTGGCCAGGGACTCGGCCGGGTTGGTCGGGATGATGTTGAGGAAGACCGTCGCCAGCGGGGGCGATTCGGCGACCTTGCCCTTGATCGCTGCGCTTGCCGCGATGTTCATGCTCGATCCCGGCTGGAACAGGTTGGCGAAAATCAGGCCGAGCGCCACCGACAGCGCGGAGGTCGCCAGGTAGAACCCGACGATCTTGAGGCCGACGCGCCCCAGGCGCGACGGAGCGATGCTCGCCGCGCCGCCGATCAGCGAGAACAGGATGACCGGCACGACGATCATCTTGAGCAGACGGATGAATATGTCGCCCAGGAACCTCGTATTGTCGATGAATCCCTTGGTCGTCGCCGCGTCGCCGTAGCCGAGAATGATCCCGATGACGCACCCCGCGATCAGACCGATGAGAATCCGCATCAGCAGATTTGTCTTGAAATACCAGTCAAGCATTCCCTTTTTTTCCTCTGTACTCATGTCGCACCTTCCTCCTTAATGAACACACAAAAACCAAGGCCGCCGAAATCTTCCATGCCTGGATGTTTTCGTAATCTCGGCGGACACTACACGGAAACAGATTGCCGCCGAAAAACATCCCAAAGGCTGCCGCCCCGTTTTTTTATGACAACACTCTCCAAAAATACCCCCGCGAATCCGGCGCTTCCATCGCCGCGGCCCCGTCGCCGGACGGGGCCGCGGCTCGCCAGAGAATCGGCGTCAGAAGCCTATGCGAAGATTAGCATAGATACCATTCGACTTGATGTCTCCGTTATAAACGCCCACATACGATACGTCAAGCTTGCTGGTCTTGCTCAGCGAAGTTTCGACGCCCAGGCCGACGCCCATCATGCTGCCGAGCTTTCCGCCCTTGATCTTGGCGGCACCCGTGTCGGCAAGGATCATCCTGGCTTCGGGGCGGCTGTCGCCGAAGAAGTGCATCGCGGAAATGTCACCCTTGATGACCGTGCCGCCGGTCACCGGGATACTCCCGCGAACGCCCACGTTGGCGGCCTGGATCGACTGGCTGCTGGAGCCGGTACGGAAGGTCATGTTACCCACCCTTTCGCTAAAGCCGTCGGACTTGACCTTCATGACGCTCAGGCCCGCATACGGTTCCAGCGAATAGCTCGCCGTGCTCAGCTTGGTGTAAGCCGCTTCGGCGAAGACCTGGGTGATCGAGGCGTTGGGAGAAACCTTGTTGTACCCGGCCAGATCGCCCACCACCAGGGTACGCTTGGCGTCGCGCTCCTGGCGGGTGTGCATGAGGCCGTAGTTGACGGTCAAGGCATCGCACCGGTAGATGCCATAAAGGCCACCGTGCAGATCGTCGCTGTTTACTTTTCCGTAGCGGCCGCCGCCCTTCAGTTCGGACGAACCCGCGCCGAAAAACACGCCGACCGTGCTGTTGGCCGTCACGTCGACTTCCGCGCCGACCAGCCCCGCGTGGAAAGTGCTATCCGCGTCGGCGTGGCCGAAATCAACGCTGCCCCAATTGGCGGTCGCCGTGGCCCACAGACGGGCGGTATCGCCCAGCTTGGCCGTGCGGCCGCTGCCGATGCCTTGCGCCTGGTTCTTGACGGTGCGCGCCATCGACACCGAATTGACGACGCCGGCGCTGTCCGCGTTGAGGTAAAGATCGCTGCCCAGCGAATCCAGTGTCCTGCGGACCTGCTCCTTGGTCACCGTCGGAATCGGCAGCGCCTCGTAAAGCCCGCCCGCGCGGTTCTGGTCGATCACCCGGCCGATCGTCCGGCCGTTGGAGTCGGCGCCGTAGCCCGCGTATGTCGCGGTAGCGTTCTTGGTCAGGCTGCCCGTCAGCGTGTTGGCCGTCAGCGTCACGTCCAGATCGAGGAAAGCGTAGTTCGGCGCGACCACGGCCTTGTCGAAACCGGTCAGGGTCGTCGCCGTGACCGTTCCCGTCGCCGTCGTGTCGTTGTCGTAGACGTCCTGCGCCAGATCCTTGTCGATCGCGCCGACCGTCACTTGCGAGCCGTCCTTGAAGACCAGCGCGCCGGCTTGCGCATTCTGCCCCGCCACGACCACGAAGGTACCGCCCTTGTCCACCTCGACGTCCGCCTTGTGGCTGGCGGTCGAAGCGAGCTGACCCTGCATCGTGAAGAGATCGTTGTAGCTCGACAGGAGGCCGAACTTGCCGCCGCTCACCAGCACTTTCTCGCTGCCAAAGGACTCGGTGAAGCCATACAATTCGCCGGCCTTGACGGTCGTGCCGCCCTTGTAGGTGTTGTCGCCGGTCATGATCAGCGTTCCCGCTCCCAGCTTCACCAGCGAGCCGTCATACAACCCCTTGTCGAGTTTTTCCTGGATCGCCGCCGCGCGCGCGTCGGCGTATTCCTTGCGCCATTTCTCGGCATCGGCCTGGCTGACGATGTGGTTGGTGGGATCGTCATCGTTGTCGGCGACGACGAAACTCGTGCCCAGCTCGTAGTCGGCGAGGGGCGCGTAAGCGCCGCCGCGCGCGTCCATGCCGTCGTTGTAGAGGCCAAGCCCGTTGATTCCGTTCTGCTTGTAGAAATTGAGCCACGCCGTGTCTTCCGCCTTGCGGGCTTCCAGCGCGACCTGGCTGATGTCGTTCGTCCACACGTCGAGCGGCGTGACCGAGGCGTTGTACTCCAGCTTGCCCAGGAACTGCCCCGGCCCGTACATGCCTTTTTCGAGATCGGGCATGCCCCAGCCGTAACGCTCGTCGGGAACACCGTCGGGAGAGGTCCAGCCGTCGAACGTGGAGCCGTCCGGGTTCTTGTTGGTGCCGGTGGTAAACATCACGTCGCGCACCTGGGTGGCGGGCATGTTCATGTAGCGCGACATCAGGACGCCCATCGCTCCGGCAAGATGCGGCGCGGCGCAGGAAGTTCCGGAGAAGGAGCCG
>JAIRPF010000042.1 GCA_031257115.1 Accumulibacter sp. | reverse complement strand
ATCCTGGGTGACGCCGCACCCTTGAACGATGATTACGCGCTGCCGCCTGCGGAAATCTATGCCATCTACCCGCAGAAACAAAATCTCGCCGCCAGGACCCGGGTGTTCGTTGACTTCCTGGCGGAACGCTTCGCGCGGAAATCCGGACAGCAAAACGCCGACTGGTGATCCAACGTGACTCAACCAACGGAGGCATGGAGGGCAACGGGCATGACTCGACGCTGGAAAACCAAGGCCGGGCACCACAACCCGCGTGCTATACGACGCGCCGGGACGAGTTGCCGGAGGTTGGCTGATATGCCCATAGCGGGTGGGTGGAATAGTGACAGGAAGGTCCAGATATCGGGGCTGGATTGTCGCCGCGGCAAGACAAGTTCATCGCAGACTCAGTGGAGAACCGAAAGACGATATCGGCACAAGACACGGAGAACACGAAATCTCCGCGTTCTCCGTGGCAACGGCACGGTCTCCTGACCAATGCGCGACATCGACGCGCGTTGACTCAAGGATTCTTTGCTTTGTCGATATAATTGAGAATGGACTTGGCGTAAGAATATTCGTCGCGCATAGATGCCGCGGCCTTCTTGAACTCGGTCAGATCCAGCTCGATGATCTCGACGTTCTTTTCCTTGAGTTTCTTGATGGAATCGGACATCAGCGTTTTGTAGATTTCCCGGCTTTCCGCGGAAATCTCCGCGCCGACTTCGTAGATGATCTTCTTCAATTCATCGGGGTAGGACTGGAACGTGCGCTCGTCGAAGTAAAGCGCGCCCTCATACGGAACGTGGTTGGTCAATACGCAGAACGGTGCTACTTCGTAGAACCCCATCGACAGGGTCAGCGGGATGTCGTTTTCCTGTGCTTCCACGACGCCGGTCTGTAATGCGGTGTAGACTTCACTGAGGGACATGGTGACCGGCGCCGCGCCCAGGAGTTGCCAGACGCGCACGTAGGGCGTGATCGTGGGAACGCGGATTTTCAGGTTCTTGACATCAGCCAGTGATCGGATCGGCTTCCTGGGAGAGAGCTGGCGATTCATACCGTCGATCACTGCCACCAGGCGATAGCCGGATTCCCTGGCGATGTAGTCGGTCACTTTCTTGAAATACTTGTCCCAGAAGCGGTATTGGTGTTCCTTGTTGTCGTACAAATAGGCGATGCCAAAGACGTTGAACAGCTTGTTGGCTTCGCTCAGGGAACTCACGCCGTCCATCACGATGTCGATGTTTCCCATGTTCAGCCCTTCCAGCGCGCCGATCAGGTTGCCTAACTGGCCGGAAGCGAAGACCTCGCCGGTCACCTTGCCGCCTGTTCTTTGAGTCACCTTGTCGATGAACTTCTGTGAGAGCTGCGTCATGTAATAGTCCGGCGTTTCGGTCGTCGCCAGCTTCCATTTGTATTTGTAGTCCTGGGCAGTGGCTCCCATCGCTGTCGCGAGGCCAATGGCCAGTCCCATCGCCAGATGCGTGCAATACCGTTTGAATTTCATGATTTCCTCCATATCGTAAAAAGAAATGACACACTCACTATGGGAACTCCCTTCAAGTGGTTACTGAAATTTGCATCATACGGCTTATTGATTTTTCAGCGCGCACCGAGAGTTTCCCCACCACCGCTTCAGCGCAACAACCGAATCAGGAACAGAGACAGGTCCGGAACATAGGTGATGATCATCAGCGCCAGGATCAGTGACGCGAAAAACGGCACGATGGCTTTCAATATCTGTTCAAAGGGAATGCCGGCGATGGCCGCCGCGATGTACTGGTTTTCCCCGACAGGCGGTGTGACCAATCCAATGGCAAGGTTTACGACCATGATGATTCCAAAGTGCACCGGATCGATGCCCAGGCTCATGGCAATGGGATGCAGAATGGGAGTGATGATGAGAATCGCCGCCACCGATTCTATGAACATTCCCATGACCAGGAAAATCACGTTGGAGACCAGCAGAAAAGTGAATTGACTGGCCGCGATGCCGTTGACGAACAGGCCCAGGAACTTGGCCGCGCCGCTGAAGGTGAGCAGCCAGCTAAAGGCGCCGGAGACAGCGACAATCAGCATGACCAGCACGGTATTGGTGATCGTGCCACCCATGATTTCCAGGAAGTTGTCCAGGCTGATCTCGCGGTACCAGAAAACGCCGATGAGGAAACCGTAGATGCAAGCCACGGCACCGGCTTCCGATGCGGTAAATACGCCGCTGTAGATGCCGCCGAGAATGATCGCCGGCACCAGGATGGCGAAGAACGCATCAACGAAAGTCCTGAGGAATTTCCTGCCGTCGAAGGGTTCGCGATGGCGCATCGCGGCATGAGGACTCTTGCGTATCTTCAAGTAGATGACGGTCATCAGGCAAAGAGCCATGATTAGGCCGGGAACGATGCCGGCAATGAACAGGTCGCCGATGGACGTCGCCGAGGTCACGCCGTACATGATCATGGTGATGCTCGGCGGAATGATGACACCAAGCCCGCCCGCAGCCGCCTGTAGAGCGCCGACGAAATCGGCGGAGTATCCCCGTTTCTTCATCTCAGGAATCATGATTGAGCCGATGGCCGCGCAGGTCGCCGCAGCGGATCCGGAAAGCGCGCCGAAGAAGGTGCTCGCCAGGACGACGACATACGCCAGTCCACCAGCAATCCAGCCGATGATGGACTCGGCGAAGCGGACGATCCGTCTGGACATGCCGCCCACTTCCATGAGCTTTCCGGCCAGCATGAAAAAGGGAATTGCCATCATGGTGAAGGAATCAACCGCGGCATAGGCGCGTTGCGCGAAGGTCGCGGTGTTCATGTCGTAGAGCGTCATGACCAGCGCCGTCGGCGCGCCGATGGCGGCCACCAGCGGAACATTGAGGACCAGCAGTCCGATCAGCAGTCCGAAAAGGAGCATCGTGACGGTGGCGGCGGTCATGGCGTTTCCTCTTCAGTGTGATCTCCTGCGGTTCCGCGCAGCAACTTGATCGTTTGTCCGAGTGAAAAAACAGCCGTCAGTATTCCGCCGATGAACAGGGCGCCTGTCACACAGAAGAACGGAACGCGCGTCACCGGAAAGACCTGATTCCTGTTCCATGTGTTCAGCATGTACTGAACTGATGAATAGGACATGTAGGTGAAGAAGAGGAACATTAGCGCCATCGCGGCCACGTTGATGGTAAATTGCGCCCGCCGACCGCAGAATGTCCTGACGAAAAAGTCGACCCGTAACAGCCCTCCGTGCTTGAAGGAATAGCTCGCGCCAGCGAAGGTGATCCAGACCATCATCCATTTGGCGACTTCCTCGGTCCAGAGTAATGGCGTTCCATGCCAGCGGAACGCTATGCCCAGCAGAACGCACAGGGTCATGACGATGAGACCAGCGGTTCCAAGAATCAGGTCCGCGCCCACCTTCTTTCCGCCGATTTTCATCGCGCAGCCTCCCGTTCCGGTTTTTGGCGCAAATGGCACGGATCGCGTCGGTCAGGATGTTCAGTGATGATCGATCGCCACGGTTGCGGAAGAAAGGCGACCTCCGCCTGTCTTGATGTCATGGCGTAGGCCCGATCGAGCGCCTCATCCAGACTCCCGCACCAATGCATGCGCAGCAAGGCGATATCCTGCCTTGGCACGGTGTCGGTGACGGCGAGGATGCGTACCCCTTTTTTCAGTATGTCGATCATGGGCAGGGTGTGATCCATCTGGATGGCGAAATGATTCCAGGCGTATTCCCTCGCGCGGTCGAGATCATCGGGGAACAGGCGAAACGGCTCCATGAAATCACGGGAATTCATGCCTTCCGGAAAATCGCCATAGAAAATGACGACGGAGTTTCCGTCGAGTATGTGCTGGAGCGCGATGATGGCCTTGACGCCCTGATACATGTCACAGTTGAGCGGAATGCCCGGCGGGGCGACCAGGATGTCCGCCCGCCGGGGTAGCGTGACCGTGCAGTACCCGCGCAAATGGCGAACCGCCGCAAGGTGCGATTCCTCCAGGCCGCCGGCGAAAACAGCCGCGGGCTGGCCGGTGTCATTGACCACGAAATTGACGCTGAAATCGACGCCGAACCGCCGCGCGACTTCCAGCATATCCTCGTGGATGGGATTCCCCTCCAGCTTGCCTGCCCCGGTTCCAGGGTTGAAGATCATCTCTGGGCGGTGGTTGACAGCGATGGTTTCCGCGGCCGCGATACCGGGCAGCACGGATTTCCTGCCGCCAGAAAAACCGGCCATTTCGTGCAATTCCACTTTGCCGACGGTGATTTTCACGTCACAGTCGAACGCCGCCCTGTTGAGGCGGATCGGCGTGTTTCTCGACGTATGGCCGAGATCGACCAGATTGCTTTCGTCAAATGCGTCATGGTTTCGGACATGCGCGCCGCAAGTAAAAACCTCGTCACCGACGAAGCCCCGTATCTCGTCATCGGACGCGGGGCGATGGACGCCGAGCGCGACGAAAAATGTGATGCCCTCCGGGGCCAATCCGCCCCGCAGCAGTTCTTGCACCAGCCGTCCGGCGACTTTTGGGGTGGGCACATTTCTCGTGGCATCCGAGATCAGGATGGCGGCCGTTTTCGCCTTTTTCCCGCGCGCGATGTCTGACAAGCGATCGCCGGAGACCGGACGGCACAGGGATTCGGTATAGACCGATTCGTCTTCCAGAGCGGGGGGATTCTTTCCGGCGAACAATCCGAGGAGATTCTCGCGCCGGAGCGAAAGAGACCGATTCTCGCAATGGTCCCGGTATGTCACGCTGCCGCCTGATTTAATGATCTGGTACATGGTCGTTTCTCCACAAATCGCGTTGAGTCAAAGGCCGTCCGGGTTCATTCCATCGCGCCGCCTCCCGTTCCGGTTTCAGGCGCAAACGGCGCGAACCGCGTCGGCCAAGATGTCCGCCGCTTCCCGCATGTCCGCCTCCCCGATGGTGAATGGCGGGGAAATCTGTGTGGCGTCTCCCAGGATGCCGTCCGCGCTTCCGGGAACCGCGAAGACGACCAAGAGACCCTTCTCGAAGCAATGGTTGGCAATCCTGCCGCCGATTTGCCGGTCCGCGGGGAACGGCGCCCGGCTTTCCTTGTCCCGGACATATTCAAGCCCGATCAACAGGCCCTTGCCCCGGATGTCGCCGACATTGGGGTGATCTCCCAGCTTCTCGCGCAGGAGCGCGAGGAAGAATTCGCCCTTGGCGGCACTGGCTTCCACCAGGCGGTGGTCGGTGAGGTATTTGATCGCGGCGCTCGCGCCGGCGCAGACCACCGGGTTTCCGGCATAGGTGAAGCTGTGCATGAGGTTGCCCGATCCCTTCCGGAATGCCTCGACGACCTTGCGGCTGGCAATCACCGCGCCGATGGGCACGTAGCCGCCACCCAGTCCCTTGGCCGCGGCGATCAGGTCAGGCTCGACGCCAAAGTGATCAATGGCGAAATTTTTGCCGGTCCGACCAAGACCGGTGATGACTTCATCCACGCAGAACAGGACATCATGCTTGTCACATATTTCCCGCAACCGTTTCATGTAGCCCACCGGCGGCGCGACGGCAGGCGCCGTCGTGCCGGTGATGGCTTCCAGCACGAAAGCGGAAACGGTGTCCGCGCCTTCGTATTTGATCACCCGTTCCAGTTCGTCGGCGCAGGCATACCCGCAGGAATCCGGGGAAAGCCGGTGCGGACAGCGGTAACAGTTGCACGGCGTGATGTGCGGCATGCCGAACATGTAAGGATCGTATTTCTCCCGCCAGCTCGGACGCCCGCCGATGGAAAGCGTCGCCAAGGTATTGCCGTGATAGCTTTGCCAGCGGGAAATCACCTTGTATTTTCCGGGCCGGCCGGATTCGAGGTGGTACTGGCGCGCAATCTTGATGACGGACTCAAGCGCTTCCGAACCGCCCGAACAGAAAAAGACCTTCTCCATGTTGCGCGGAGCCAGCGCGATGATCTGTTCGGCCAGGCGCTCCCGGGCCTCGCTGGTAAAAGTGGCGCCATAGACATAAGACACCCGCTTGCCTTGCTCGTATATGGCGTCCAGCACCTCGCGCACGCCATGCCCGATATTGGCCACGGCGACACCCGCCGCGCAGTCGAGATATTTCTTGCCGTCCGTGTCCCAGAGATGGACCCCCTCGGCCCGATCGACCGTCGGGTATTCCTTGTTTACGTTGCCAACAAAGACTTTCTGCGAATTTTTCATGATGCCTCCTAACCCTTGAAGGGCACTGGATAACGAATATAGAAATTGCACATTTAAAATGTAGAATTTCAGTTCAGGGTACAAAAATTTTCTTCAAGCGATGCCAAACCTCCATGTTTTGCCTAAAACTTTTTCCTGGCGAAGTGTTCGATGGCTTCGAAGTCTTCCAGTACCCCGTTGCGGGTATCGTGGATGTCCTTGCGCACGTAGCGTTCGGCCGCTTTTGCGTCTCCCGCCAGAAGCGCGTTTGCCAGGTCGATGTGGATCTGTATCTCGGTGTCGGCCAACCCCACCACGCCCTTGACCTCCAGCAGATATTGCAGATGCAGCTTGCGCAGACGCTTGGTCAGATCCACGAGGTTTTCCAGCTTGCCGCTGATGATACGGGGACAAAGCCGCAGCATGTATTCATGCAGTTCCATTTCCGTATCGAGATACTCGCCCAACATGCCGCGATCCGGCGTACCCCGCTTTTGCAACACGGTCAACCGGTCGCGTAGCACCTCCAAGCGTGCGACATCCAGATAGCCGATGATTTTATGTACGACGAGGCCCTCCATGACCTCGCGGAAATCGAAGATATTTTCTATTTCTTCCCGCGTGTGCACCCGCACATAGGTGGCGCTTCGCGGGCATATGGTCACGAATCCGTTCTGGGCCAGTTCCTTCAGCGCATTCACCACGGGTGTACGGCTTACGTCGAGGCTCTCGGAAAGCCGCGCCACATCGAGTTTTTCCCCCGGCACAAATTCATTGTCAATGAATTTTTGCTTGATTCTCTCATAGACGATGCTATTGAGATCCTGGTACTCGACTTTCTCGAAAACGACGGAAGACATTCACTCTCCTGGGCGCCCGTGAGAGGCCATTGCTGGAATCTAAAATGTGAAATTTCACATAGCGTATCATGGCAAATGAGCATTTGCAACAAATTCTACTTTTGCCGGAAAAAGAACGACGGAGCAACGAAACACCGCTAGGTACGTCCCCCGCCGCTCATGGCGTGACAGGCCATTTCGAAGACGCTCTAATTCCCCGGATTTCCGCCCTCCAAATACGCCGCGCGCACTTCGGCGCTGGCGAGGAGATCGCGGCCGGCGCCGGTCATGACGATCCGGCCGTGTTGCAGGACGTAGCCGCGGTGCGCCACGCGCAGGGCGTGGTGGGCGTTTTGTTCGATGAGCAGAATGGTGACGCCGTAGTTCTGGTTCAGTTCGCGCAGGGTCTGGAAAATTTTCTTGATGTACAGGGGCGCGAGACCGAGCGAGGGTTCGTCGAGCAGCAGCAGTTTGGGCCGCGCCATCAGCGCGCGGGCGATGGCCAGCATTTGCTGCTCGCCGCCCGAAAGCGTGCCGGCGCGCTGCTCCAGGCGTTCTTCCAGAATGGGAAAGAGCGCGTACATGCGCTTCAGGTCGACTTCCAGATTGTCCGGATTGGCCATCACCGCGCCCATCAGCAGGTTTTCCATCACCGTCATGCGCGGGAAGATGCGCCGTCCTTCGGGCACCAGCGAGATGTCGCGCCGGGCGATGACGTGCGTGGGCAGGCGCGTGATGTCCTCGCCGTCGAAGACGATGCGCCCCGACGAGACGCGCGGCTGGCCGAAGAGCGACATCAGCAGCGTCGACTTGCCGGCGCCGTTGGCGCCGATCAGGGTGACGACTTCGCCGATCTGCACCGACAGGTCGATGCCGCGCAGCGCGTGGATGTGGCCGTAATGCACGTGGACGCCGGACAGTTGCAGCATCATGAGCGTGTTCCCGTCAACACGGTCCAGAAAGTGTCGCCGGCGTCTTCCTCGCCGAGATACGCCTTGATGACCTGCGGATCGTTCCGGATCTCTTCCGGCGTGCCCTCGGCGATCTTGCGGCCGTAATTGAGCACGCAGATGTGGTCGCTGACGTTCATCACCACGCTCATGTCGTGTTCGATGAGCAGCAGGGTCAGCCGCGCCTCCTCGACCAAGCGCAGCAGTAATTCGTTGAGTTCGCCCGATTCGCGCGGGTTGAGGCCCGCCGCCGGCTCGTCGAGGCACAGGAGCAGTGGATCGACGCACAGGGCGCGGGCGATTTCCACCCGGCGCTGCGTGCCGTAGGGCAGGCCGCCGGCCGGAACGTCGGCCTTGTCGAGCAGACCGAGGCGGCGGAGCCAGTCGGCCGCCTTGTCCAGCGCCCTGGCCTCGGCGCGGCGGTACGACGGCAGGCCGAGGAGGCCGGCCAGCGAGAAGCGCGACGCCCGTTGCAGGACGTTGTGCTGCGCGACGACGAGGTTTTCCAGCACCGTCATCTTCGAGAACAGGCGGATGTTCTGGAAAGTGCGCACGACCCGCGCTAGGCTCGCCACCTCGTGGCTGGGCAGCGACTCCAAGCGCAGCGCGCCGCGCTCCGGGTGGTTGAGGCGGACGCTGCCGGCCGTCGGTTTGTAGAAGCCGGTCAGGCAATTGAAAAACGTGGTCTTGCCCGCGCCGTTGGGACCGATCACGGCGGTGATCCTGTTGGCCGGCACGTCCATCGAAAGATCGTCGATGGCGGCCAGTCCGCCGAAGCGCATGGTCAGCCTTTCGACGGACAAAAGCGGCGTGGCGCGGCCCGCCGCGCCGGTTTCAGGCATGTCCGCCCTCCGCCGCCGCGTGGCGCAGAGTCGGTTCGCGGCGCGAGAGAATGCCGCCCGGCCGCCAGACCATGATCAGGATCATCGCCGCGCCGAACAGCAACATGCGATATTCGGAAAAGTCGCGCCCGATCTCCGGAATCAGCACCAGCACCAGCGAGGCCAGCACGACGCCGAGCTGGCTGCCCATGCCGCCGAGCACGACGATGGAAAGGATGATCGCCGACTCGTTGAAAGTGAAGGATTCGGGCGAGATGAACCCTTGCCGCGCGGCGAAAAAGACGCCGGCCAGGCCGCCGAGCATGGCGCCCAGCGCGAAGGCCGAGAGCTTGACGTTGGTCACGTTCATTCCCAGCGCCCGGCAGGCGATCTCGTCCTCGCGCATGGCTTCCCAGGCGCGTCCGGCGGGCAGGCGGCGCAGGCGCGAGACGAGCGCGTTGGTCAGCAGCGAAAGCGCCAGGATCACGTAGTACAGGAAGATGATGCGGTGCATCGGGGAGAATTCCAGCCCGAACGACGCGGCGAACGTCGGCGCGTCCCCGGACGGGGCGAAGGGCAGTCCGAAAAAGCTGGGCCGGGGAATCGAGGAAATGCCGTTCGGCCCGCCCGAAAAATCGGTCCAGTTGACCAGCGCCACGCGGACGATCTCGCCGAAACCGAGCGTGACGATGGCCAGATAATCGCCGCGCAGGCGCAGGCAGGGCCAGCCGAGCGCCAGCCCGAACACGGCGGCGACCAGCCCGGCGACCGGCAGCGCCGCCCAGAAGCCCCAGCCGAATTGCGTCGAAAGCAGCGCGTAGGCATACGCGCCGACCGCGTAAAAGGCGGCGTGCCCCAGATCGAGCAAGCCGGCCAGGCCGACCACCACGTTCAGCCCCCAGCCGAGCATCACGTAAATCAGCACGGTCGTCGCCGTATCGACGACGTAGCGGTTATCGGAAAAAACGAGCGGCAGGACGAGCGCCGCGCCAAACGCCAGCCAGCCGGCCCATCCGATCATCCGGACACCGCGCCGGCCGCTTTCCTCGTCTTCCGCCGCCGCGCCCGGCCGGCCGCGCCGCCGCCGTTTCAGCAGGTCGAGCGCGTGGCGCAGCAGCAGACGGCCGCAGAACACGGCGGCGACGAACGCGGCCAGCAGCGGCCAGCGCGTCAGCACCCGCAACGCGCCGCCCTGGTCGACCGTGGTCAGCCCGATCATCGGGATGCCGAGCAACAGAGCGATCAGCGCGATGCCGGCCGCGTCCCGGCCGCGCTCCGCCCAGGTCGGCGCGTCGCCGGCGGCAACGAAGGGCGGCATCAGACTTTCTCCACTTCGGGCCGTCCCAGCAGGCCGGACGGACGGAACACGAGGACCAGGATCAGGATGCCGAACGTCGCCATGTCCTTGTATTCCGCCGACAGGTAGTTGGACCAGAACGCTTCGATCAGGCCGATGAGCAACCCACCGAGCATGGCGCCCGGCAGGGAACCAATGCCGCCGAGCACCGCCGCCGTGAAAGCCTTGATGCCGGCGACGAAGCCGATATAGAAATCGACCACGCCGTAATACACCGTGACCATGACGCCGGCCACGGCGGCCAGCGCCGCGCCGAGCATGAAGGTGAGCGAGATCGTGCGGTCGACGTCGATGCCGAGCAGCGCGGTCATCGTGCGGTCTTGCTCGCAGGCGCGCTGTTGGCGGCCGAACGAGGTGCGCGTTATCAGCCAGGTAAAGGCCGCGAGCAGCGCCACCGTCACCGTCACGATGAGTATCTGCGAATAGGAGAGCCGCGCCGTGAAACCGTCGACGGTCAGCAAATCCACGCCGCCGGTAATCATCGGCGGAACCGGCTTGACACGCGCGCCCTGGGTGAGCTGCACCATGTTTTGCAGAAAGATCGACATGCCGATCGCCGAAATGAGCGGCGCCAGCCGGGTCGAACCGCGCAGGGGCCGGTACGCCAGGCGCTCCACCGCCCAGCCGTAGGCCGAGGTAAACGACACGGCCATCACGAGCACGACGAGCAGGGCAAAGGCCACCGAATCGACGCCCAGGGCGGCGAGCAGCGTGAAGCCAGTAACGGCGATGAAAGCGCCGACCATGTAGATATCGCCGTGCGCGAAATTGATCATGCCGATGATGCCGTAGACCATCGTGTAACCGATGGCGATCAATCCATACACCGCGCCGAGCGTCAGCCCGTTGATGAGTTGCTGCAAGGCAAGAGCCATGAGATCGTCCCTGAAACCCCGAATTTTAGCGACTTTTCCCCCGTCCCGACGCCGGAACGGAGAAAACGGCGGAGCCATCGCATCGAAACGCGTTGCCAATCAATGGAATGGCAAACTTTGTCCGACGCGCGGGCTTTTTCGTGGATACCGTCGCGCCGCGATTGAAAACCACGGTTTGCGCAAATGTTGGAGCTCTTAACCACGAAGGGCACGGAGAAAACCTGAAAGAACGAGGGCCTCGTCGGTATACGCGACGCCCCTGCCCTCGAAAAGCCTGGGGCCGACGTAAAAACCCAGTATCGAAGCCTTGGACTGGCCGTCAAAGACGGTGAACTTGAAATGGCGAACGTTGGCCGGCACGTGTTTCTGGACGAACGCCGGCATTTACGCGCGAAGGACTTGGGTATCCATGAGAAAGACTCCTTGAAAAAACCAAGGGGCTTCTCTCCGCGATGGGAGAGATATCCTCCGCAGGTGGATATCGGCGTTGATGCCCTCGACTTGGCCCAGGTGCTCGTCCGTCCAGGGCGTGGCGATCAGCTTCACGCCGATCGCGGGACTGTACGGAATACGGAAAGCTTCGAACAGCAAACCGGTCGGGGCGAGGCTATCGGCCAGCCCGGTAGCCTTGTTACGCCGAGCTTCGCATGACAGGGATTATAAAAGCCAGGAAACTTCCGATGGCACGAGTACATGCCCCTTGAAACCGTCGCCTCCCGAAAGCGTCCCGGCGATCTGGCCGGATTCCAGACGGAATTCGTTATGCGGATTCTGCGCAAAGACGCTGACAACGACCGGAACGCCGCAGATCGCCTTCCGGTCTGCTGCGCTTGCCGGAATCGAACCGTATCTCCGCCTTGGCGCATATTTCCTCGGCATTGGTCTGTCGGCATTTCCAATCGTAGCGCCCGCCGAATGCCCGCCGCCGCCTCGGTGTCCAGTTGCGGGCGGAAAGCATAAAGGGGGCAGAGAGATTTATGTTTTTGAATAAAAACAAGAAAAACAAAACCCTCTTGGCCCTCAATGCCGTTGGCGCATCATTGTTCGTGTTGTCGAAGAACAAAGCCTGATGAATGACATTGCCCTCTTTGTTCCTGGCATTTTCAACCCTGTAGCTTCTGGAACAGGCCGCGCAAGGTGTTTTGCAGGTCGCCGGGCAGCAGTACCAGTTTGGCGTTCGGGGATTCGGCCATCCGTCCCAGGCTGGCGATGTATTTCTCGCCGAGGAGGTAGAACATCGGCAATTCGTTCTCGCCGAAGGCGGCGGTGATCTTGGCGATGGCCTGCGAGGAAGCCTCGGCGAGCATGATTTGCGCTTGCGCGTCGCGGCGGGCCGATTCGAGGCGGGCCTCGGCGGAAAGGATCACCGACTGCTTTTCGCCCTCGGCCTTGGTGACCATGGCCTTGCGCTCCCGCTCGGCGGATGCCTGCAATTCCATCGCTTTCTGCATCGACGGCGACGGCTTGATGTCCTGGATTTCCACCGATTTCACCGTGAGTCCCCAATCCAGCGCCTCGTCGGCGACGCCGGCCTTGAGCCGCGTCTTGATCATGTCGCGCGAGGACAGGGCGTGGTCGAGATCCATCTCGCCGACGATCGAGCGCAGCGTGGTCATGATCATGTTGCGGATGGCCTCGACGAAATTTTCGACGCCATAGACCGCCCTGACCGGGTCGGTGACTTTGATGAAGGCGATGGCGTTGACCATGATGACGGCGTTGTCGCGCGTGATGACTTCCTGCTCCTGCACGTCGAGGATGATGTCCTTGGTGGTGACCTTGTAGGAAACGGTGTCGAAATACGGGATGATGAAGCGCAGGCCGGGCAGCAGCGTGACGCGGTATTTGCCAAGCCGCTGCACGATCCATTCCTCGCCCTGCGGGACGATGCGCACGCCGCGCGCGACGGTGACGAGAACGAACAGCAGAAAAACGACGGATGTGATGGTCGTGCCGAACTCGATCATTTGCTTGCCTCCACTTTGATGAAATTGCCTTCCACCGCGACGACGCGCACGCGCTCGCCGGCCGCGAGATGCTGTTCCGCGTAGCATTCCCAGACGTCGGCGCCGAGAATCGGCTTCTGGAAACGCACCTTGCCGCGGGAATGCGGCGGCAGGCTGTCGACCAAGATGCCGATTTCGCCGGCCACGCCGTCCGCCGACGTGCCGATCGTGGTCCGGGTCCGGGGCCGCAGGTAGCGGAACCAGGCGGCGGCGAGCAGGCCCGACGCGATCGCCCAGACGAGCAGTTGCGCGGCCAGCGCGAGACCGGGCGCGAGCAGCAGGAGCAGCCCGACTCCGACCGCGCCAATGCCGAACCAGATGATGAAAAACGCGGGAACCGCCAGTTCGGCGATCGAAAGGCACAACCCCAGAACCACCCAGTGCCACCATTCGAGCATCAATACGATCTCCTTGTTCATCCCGCACCGGATTCTATAGCATCGCGCAAGCTTGGAGGGTTTCAAGGGGCAAAGATTCAAAGATGCGGCGCTGCGCGCCGGAAGGTACACGTTGGATTCCCGCGTTCGCGGGAATGACGGTCGTAATCAGCGTCGCCGGTCTGCAAATCGACCGAAATCGACCGAATTCCCGCTTGTCAAGGCAATGGTGAAGAAACGGAACGGTCATCATTTGAATCGAAAACGCTCCAAAAAGATTTTCGCCTTTCGCCGCGATCGCCGTGGTCACTGGTTTTATCTTTTTTCAGCTTTCCCGCCGTCCCGTCGTGTTCTCAAACGCTCGCGGCACCGGAAACGGAAACGAAAAAGCCAGATCGTCCGGATGGGTGATCTGGCTTTTGGCTGAATGGTCGGGGCGAGAGGATTTGAACCTCCGACTCCTACGTCCCGAACGTAGTACTCTACCAGGCTGAGCTACGCCCCGATCGGGAAAACTACAAAACTACTGAAGCGCGTTACCGAAATGCGCCGCTAGAACGTCCTTGCGACTGCAAAGGCGGCCAATTCTAGCAAAGAATCCTTGTGTGTGGAAGCGGGCAGGGAGGCGATGGCCGCTTGCGCGTGGATGACCTCGAACGCGGCCTGCTTGCGGGTGTGTTCCAGGGCGTCCGTGGCGCGGATGGCCGCCAGCACGTCCGGGAAATCGTCCCGTCCGCCGCTTTCGATGGCCTGCCGCACGCAGCGCGCCTGTTCGGCCGTCCCGTGGCGCATGACGTGGATCAGCGGCAGGGTCGGCTTGCCCTCGGCGAGATCGTCGCCGAGATGCTTGCCGGTTTCCGCCTCGGCGCCGGAATAATCGAGCACGTCGTCGATCAGCTGGAAGGCGGTGCCCAGATGGACGCCGTATCCGGCCAGGCAGCGTTCGGTTTCCGGGTCGGCGCCGCCGACGATCGCGCCGAGCCGCGAAGCGGCTTCGAACAGTTTGGCGGTCTTGTAGCGGATGACTTGCAGGTAGCGTTCCTCGTCGACGTCGGCGTCGTGGCAGTTCATCAGTTGCAGCACCTCGCCCTCGGCGATGACGTTGGTGGCGTCGGCGAGGATGCGCATGATGCGCATGTCGCCGACCTCGACCATCATCTGGAAGGAACGCGAATAGAGAAAATCCCCGACCAGGACGCTGGCGGCGTTGCCGAACAGGGCGTTGGCCGTCCGCCTGCCGCGCCGCAGGTCGGATTCGTCGACGACGTCGTCGTGCAGCAGGGTGGCCGTGTGGATGAATTCGATGATCGCGGCGAGTTCGTGGTGGCGCGTTCCGCCATACCCCAGCGCGCCCGCGCTGAGGAGCACCAGGACCGGACGCAGGCGCTTGCCGCCGGCGCTGATGATGTATTCGGCGACTTGCCTGACGAGCGCCACGTCGGAGTGCAATTTTCGGCGGATCAACGCGTCGACGGCCCGCATGTCCGGTCCGATCAGGTTGTAGAGTTGCTCTGGAATCAACGGAATTGGCCTGGGACAAAACTTTTGAATACTAGGCGGTGCCCGTCGTCGGCGTCAAGCCGGATCGCGCGCGAAACCGCCTTTTGTTCGGCCGTGCCCGTTTTCCGGCGCGCGCCGCACCGGTTTTTACCGGGAAAGCGCTTCCCTCTGCCTGGCGACGAGCCGCCGGATACCGGCCTCGGCCAGGTCGACGAGCCGATCCATCCGCTCGCGCGTAAACGGCTCGCCCTCGGCGGTGCCCTGGATTTCGACGAGACCGCCGGAGCCGGTCATCACCACGTTCATGTCGGTGTCGCACGCGGAATCTTCGGGATAGTCGAGGTCGAGCACCGCCTCGCCGTCGAAGACGCCGACCGAGACGGCGGCCACGTGGTCGCGGATCGGGCTGGCCGGGAGCGCGCCTCGCGCGACGAGCGCGGCGCAGGCGTCATGGAGCGCCAGCCAGCCGCCGGTGATCGAGGCGCAGCGCGTGCCACCGTCGGCCTGAAGCACGTCGCAGTCGAGCGTGATCTGGCGTTCGCCCAGGGCGGCGAGATCGATGACCGCGCGCAGCGAGCGGCCGATCAGGCGCTGGATTTCCTGGGTACGCCCGGATTGCCGGCCCTTGGCCGCCTCGCGCGCGGTGCGCGTGTGCGTCGCGCGCGGCAACATGCCGTATTCGGCGGTGACCCAGCCGCGGCCCTGGCCGCGCAGAAAGGCCGGGACGGATTCCTCGACGCTGGCGGTGCACAGAACCTGGGTGTCGCCCACGGCGATGAATACGGAACCCTCGGCGTGACGGGTGAACCGGCGGACGATGCGCACGTCGCGCAGTTCATCGGGCTTTCGTTGGCTGGGGCGCATGGGTTTTCTGCCTCAAGGTGTCAAAGACACAATTTAATCACGGCTACACGGCGACATGGCGAAAAGCATCAATCACGGAGAGCGCGGAGAACACGGGGAAAGGAAACGGGTTGGGGTGAGCATGGCGAACCTCAACGCAAGCGGCAAACCGGCATGCCAGACTGTTGGGATTCGCAAGCTCACCCCGACCCATGCGGGCTTGGAACGCGAAAATTTTGCTTGCAATCCGGCGCGGCTTGTGCCATACTACGGCCTGTTTTTCGTGCTTGCGCGGTTAAGGAAAAAACACCATCAAAAAGACGAAATTTGAAGAAAATACTTGACAAAATGAATTTCGCGCATATAATTATCAAGCAAGCAAGCAAGCAAGCAAGCAAGCAAGCAAGCAAGCAAGCAAGCAAGCAAGCAAGCGCGGCGCGGTAGCGGTCGCCCCGCAATTTAGTTACGCCAGAAATTACACAAAGCCATTCAAAAGGCGATTGCCCCGGTATCTTTGCGGGCCGTCGCCTTTTTGCGTTTTCGGCACGGAGGGGCTTGCCCATGATGAATGAGAAACGCTCGCCGTTGGCGTTCTGACACGGCGAATACGCGCCGTCTGTCGTGAACCCGCAGGCAAGCGCCGTCTGTCGCTCACCAAGGACAAAACCAAATCCAATTTATCGAAGGAACATGACCATGAAAAAGATTATCCCCATTCAATTCCATAAAGGGAATGGAGTTTTTATGAAAAAGGCTTTTTGGACGGCAATCATCGCATTGGTGATTGAAATGACAGCTTGCGACAGTAAGGGCAACAACGGCGGCTCCACCACTACCCCGCCCTCGAACAGCGGCGGCAGTCAAACAGCGGGACAGCCCACCAATAACGGCGGCGACACAGCAGGGTGGCGGGATTCGTTTGCGAAAGCGTCGGGAATCCCAAATCTGCCAATACCGTCAAACTGCGAAGTTGATACTGGTAAAACCAGTTCGTCTAAAGTTACTTTCACAGCAAAAGCCGAGGTTACAGAAGATGAATTTAAGGCGTATGCTAAACAGGTTTTTGAAATAGTTAAGAGTGCGTCGCCTGATGGGAACTACAAGCTTAGTGAGACATACGACAGCAAAGGTGACGCATATGGAAGTTTTGGGGATGTGCCTTCATCTTCAAAGATGACTTACTGGTATTATACCCGTAACGACTTTATTAAGCAGATAAGCATTGACGGCAAAGGCTCAACTTTAATCATAAAAATAAACGATGTTTATAATCCCAAAACGCAAGAACGTGTGAAACCGTAAAAGAGAACGCAAAGGCGGGGTGGTTCGCTCCGTCCCGCTCGTGGCTTATCACACGGTAGCGCAAGGGTGCCTGGTACCAACAAACACAAGGAGCAAACGACATGAAAACGAACAAGACATTTTCAGCAATCATCGTATTGGTGATTGGAATACTGGCAGCGACGACCGTGGCGGCGCAGAACAGTAGCGTGCCGGATGCTTATATACAAAAACCGCTGGCCTATGCGGGGAACCCAAAAACCGTTGAGGGCAAAACCCTTGTGTATTACCGGGGCGGCGCCGCCCAGGTTACGCTGGTTGTGTGTGCCATCAACGCGAACAACCCAACCCAATGCGACGTGAAGATATACGCGGGCTTTCCCGATAAGTCCATGTATGATTTTTACAAGACCAGCAAAAATGATTTCTCTGATGACCAAAGAAAGCAAATGACTATTGTGGATGAGGCGCAGTGTTATTTTAAAAAATCCGAGAATGAATCGCTTGCAATACGGCAAAATCTCAGCA
>JAIRPF010000211.1 GCA_031257115.1 Accumulibacter sp. | reverse complement strand
AATAGCGCATCGCGGTCAGATGCGGGTCGAGATTGCCGAATCCCGCCACGGGTTCGACCGGCAGTTTTTCCGGAAGCGCGTAGGGCGTATGGTTGGATAGCGTTTGCAGAATGGCGTAGAAAGGCTTTTCCCCCGGCCGCCTGGCGAGTTCCTCGGCGGCGCGGTCGAACATGTCCTGGTCGGACACGCCCCACGTCGGGTCGAAAACGACCGGGTCCTTGTAATCGAAACGGCCGATGAAATGGCTGACGCCCTGGCGGCCGAAAAAGCCGGATTGGTTGTCCCACGAAAAGTCGCCGTTATAGACATACAGGTCGTCCATTCCCCGCGCGCCCAGCAATTGCGGCAGGCTCGAAAAATCATGGCTGCCTTCCGGCGTCTGCATCAGGTATTCGAATCCCGGCAGATTCGGAAAGCAGGCGAGCGTGGCGAACGTGCCTTGATGCGTATGCGTTCCATTGGAGAAGAAGCGCGTAAACAGCAGGCCGCTCGCGGCGAGTTTGTCGAAATACGGCGTGATATTGCCCTGGCCGCCGAGCGCGCCGACGTGCTTTCCGGCGAAACTTTCCATCAGGATCACGACGACGTTGCGTATCGGCAGAACGCCCTCGGCCGGAGGCGTGTAGTCCCTGAGCACCGCGGCGCCGGTTTCGCCGGCCAGGACATCGTGCTCGGTCAACAGCATCTCGCGCGTCAATGCCAGCGCCTCCGCCGCCGGGAGGCTGCTTTTCCAGATGTTGTCACGATGTCCGGACAATTGGCTTTTCGCCGCTTCGGCGAGCGTGAGCGCGCCGTTCAATCCCAATTGATTGGCGAAGATCGACTCCGTGGTGAACGCGTCGCCCCAGCGCAGCGGCGGCCCCTGGCGCAGCGTGCCCCGCGCGGCGACGGCCGCCAGCAGCGCGCAAACCAGAAAGACAGCGAGGCGAAAGAGAAAGCGGAGCGGCGGCGCGCGCCACCGTTCCTGGAAGTATTCGTCGCGGGCGCGCGCGTATCGGTCCAGCCTGGCGAAAATCCAGGCCAGCAGGCCGGTGCCGGCCGCCCAGACCAGCAGATGGCGCGCTACCGGAAAGCCGTACCAGATCATGCTCAGCACTGTTCCGGGGTCTTCCTTCAGATACTGGAACACCAGAGAGTTCAGGCGCTGGTTGAATTCCCGGTAAAAGTCGAGTTCGACGATGCCGTGAAAAAGCGTGACGCTGGCGAACGCGACCAGCCAGGAACGGACATGGGCGCGCGCCTTGTTCATTGCCCGGAGGCTGGGCAGGGCGAGCAATAGCGGGACGCACGCGAAAACGGTGAGGCGCAGGTCGAAGCGCAGACCGTTGAGAAACGCCTCGGCCAGCGCCCCGGCCGTCGCGCCGCCGATCTGTTCCCGGTTGTAGACCAGCAGGGCCAGCCGCAACAGGGAATACAGGGTCATCAGCGTCAGCGCGCTCGCGAGCGTGAAAAGGAGATGGCTTTTCAGGTCGATCCGGGAAGCGGCGGAAAGTGTGGAAAATGTGGAAAGGGCGGAAAGGGGCCGGGCGTGATAACGCTGTTCGGAGAAAGAGATTTTATTTGGCATGGTTTTGCCGGATGAGTTCCAGTATCCGTCCCCGGCCCTGTTCCGCGATGAGAAAACGATCGGGAGCGATCGAAATGATCGTCTGCGGGGAACGCAGGTGTGAAAGAATCGTCCGGATTTCTCCCGAAGCGTCCCGGAGCAGCAGGCGGGCGCGATGGGTGGCGTCTTCCGTTATCCAGAGACCTTCGTCGTCGCACATCAGGAAAGCCGGGACGCGGAGTCCGCTGACGATGACATCGTCGATCGGGCCGGGCGTGTAGCGCTTTATCGCGTTGTCCTTCTTTTCGGTGAAATACAGTCCGCCGTCGGGGCACACCGCGACGCCTTCCGGCTCTTCCAGTCCCTCGCGCAGAACCCGCGTTTCCTTCTTCTCCAGATCGTATTCCAGCAGACGCCCTTCTCTTTTCACGTCCTCCACGGCGAACAGCTTGCGCCCGGCAATGGCGATTCCCTCGATGTTGTCCCCGCCCGGCAAGGTTTCCGTCCTGCCTTCACGCCATCGGAGCATCGGGGTTTGCCCGGCTTCCTGGCTGGCGATGATGCCGCCTTCGTACAGCGCCATTCCGTCGGGTTTCGAGAGGCGGGTGAGGATGTCGCGCCGGCCGCCGTCCGGCGTCAACTGGAATATGACGCCTTTGCCTTGCCTGTGCTCCTGGGAAACGTAGAGGTTTTTTTGCGCGTCGACGGCCAGGGCGCTGACCATCGGAATGCCGTCCCGATAGACCCTGAACGACCAGCCAGCGGCGCTTTGTACCGGCCAATAGTGTTGCCAGGCGAAAAACAGGAGAGGAATGGAAACAGCCAGGACGAGCGCCAGGCAGAGCCTCGTCCGCCCGGATTTCAGCAAAAGCGCGACGTTCCGTGATCCCATGAATTCGTTTTAGAGCGTTGAATGAGCGCGCGACTCTCGTTGCCGCTCCGTCAGGCGAGTATGAAGGAAGGGTGAAAGAAAAACAGCCCGCCGGGGCCTGCCGGCCCACGGAACGGCCCGTCCGTGTTCAGGCCGGATGCGCGGATGGCATGTTGACGCGGCGCGCGCCGGATGCCCGGAATGCTTTCGGTTCGGCCATCGGGAACGCGCCGCGCTCCACGGCGGCCGGACACCGGCGATGAATGGCCGACGTCCGGTCTACGGAAAGGACGATCAGGCGTTGCCGGAAGTCGTGGCGGGACTGGCGGCGTCGACCTTGGGAGAAGCGGCTTTCCGAGGCCCGCGTTTCGCGCCGCGTTTTTGCGGCGCGGCGCCTTTCGCTTTCGCCGTCAACCTGGGTTTCGCCGCCGCCTTGGCCGTGGCCGGTTTTGCCTTCGCCGGCGCGCCTCTCTTCGGCTTCACGCCGCTGCCCGCGCCTTCGGACTGCGCGTCGATGAGAAAGGCTTCCCTGTTGTCAACCGGCAGCCAGAACGGCCTCTTGCCATGTCCATTCCAGGTCTTTCCCGTGGCCGGATCGCGGTACTTCGGGGGGAGAACCCGCTTGGCGGAAAGTTTGCCGGAGAGGGAAAGCGCCTTGCCGGCGATGGAGGCCTTGGCGCTCGGCGCCTTGGCATTCGAAAACAGCTCGGCCGGCTGAATTTCATAAATCCCGACCAGTTTGCGCATCTCGGCGATGACATGCCTTTTTTCGTTTTCTCGCAGCGATGAAGCCCTTTTCTGGAGCATGGAGATTTTGGTCAGAATCGAATCATACGAGTTCATAAACATCCTTTCCTATCGGATCGATTGGGTTAGAAAGAAAGACAAAGAGCCAGAAACAATCCTTCTGCCGCTCATCGGCAATTCCGACTATAAACGCGATTGATGCTGCTGGCAAATGATTCCGCATCGGTTCCCGTCCGCCGGACGCGCGGATATTACCGGGAAAACACGCCGGAGGGTTTACTGCCGTAGGGAGCGGTTCTCGGATAACCCGCCAGATCGAGCAGGTTGTTCCATGAATTGGCCTCGAAACCGGGGAAGTTCTGCGCTCCGACCCGCAGGCCGGGAATGAAGGCTTCATTCCCCATTTGCCTGGCGATCTCGGTGTATTCCTCCTGCCCGGTGAGCAGTTTCTCCGAGAACGGGACGCCGCGCCCATTGAGCAGAGAGCGGGCGTTGGCGCAGGATTCCTTGCAGTTGGCCGTGGTGTACAGGGTGACGGGATATTTTTCCGCGGCCTGGCGCACGGCGTAGGAAAGCGGCGGCTCGCCTCCCCGCGCATGGCCTTCCACTGTTTCGAAGACTTTTATTTCGGGCGGGGGCGGCTGGTCCGAATAAACGGTCTGTCCGGTCTTGTCGGCCCAGCGGTACGTTGTTTGCGCGCCGCATGGCGCGGCGATTGCGATTGCGGCGCAGAAAAGAAAGGAACGGAATGCAGGCATGGCGCGATCCTCCGGGTTGGGAAATGCACTGAAATCAGGCCGGAATCATACCACTGTGCCGCAGCAAGGCATCGACCTGGGGATCGCGGCCGCGAAAGGCGCGGAAGTTTTCCAGCGCCGGCCGGACGCCGCCGGCGGCGACGATCTCGTCGAGAAAGCGCCGGCCGACGTCCGGATCGAACGGGCCGCCCGCCTCTTCAAAAGCGGCATAACTGTCGGCGGAAAGAACCTCCGCCCATTTGTAGCTGTAATACCCCGCCGCGTAACCGCCGGCGAAAATATGCGAGAAGCCGTTCGGAAAGCGATTCCAGTCTGGCGGAAAGACGACGGCGACTTCCCGGCGCGCCGCGTCGAGCACGTCGGACACGCCGCGTTCTCCGCCCGGATCGAATTCGCTGTGCAGCAGCATGTCGAACAGAGCGAATTCGATCTGGCGCACGGTCTGCATACCGCTCTGGAAATTGCGCGCGGCGAGCATTTTGTCGAACAATTCGCGCGGCAATGGCTCGCCGGTATCGGCGTGGCCCGACATTTGGCGTACCACATCCCATTCCCAGCAATAGTTCTCCATGAATTGCGATGGCAATTCGACGGCGTCCCATTCGACGCCGCGAATGCCCGAAACGCCGGGTTCGTCGACGCGCGTGAGCAAATGATGCAGGCCGTGGCCGGTCTCGTGGAACAGGGTTTCCACGTCGTCGTGCGAGAAAGTCGCCGGCTTGCCGCCGACCGGGCGCGGGAAATTGCAGACCA
>JAIRPF010000123.1 GCA_031257115.1 Accumulibacter sp. | reverse complement strand
CAGTGCCGTGTCTCCGGCCCGAAGGGCCGCTAAGCACCGGAGGCTGCGCTTCGCGCCGGAGAGTACGCCCTGGATTCCCGCGTTCGCGGGAATGACGAGGGGGGATGGAAGCGGCAAAGGCAATGGCGAACCGGATTCCTGCTTATCAAGGGAATGACGGCATTTTTGGGGAAGAGGGTTCGCGCGGTAGCGAGTTTTTGAATCCAGCGCCCACAAATTCCCGCCATCTCCTTGATAAACGAAAAACCGCGCCACGCGCCGGAAAGATCACGGGGCGCATGGCATCCGGGTAATCTGCCGCACGGCAAATTTCCAAGGGAAACACGCCGTGCGCGCGCTTCCAGAATGACGAATTCCACCGCCGTCCCATCCTCGGCATAGCTGATGTGGGTATTCCAGTCTTGCGACACTTCGCGCGTGATGGGCTTGTTCGAAAGGCGGATTGACTTTCCTTGGATTATACAGACACGGCCACGCCGCACAGGTGGGAATCCAGCGCCCGAGCATTCCCGTCATTTCCTTGACAAGCGGGAACCCGATGCTCGCCATTTCCGTCATTCCCATCACCTCGTCATTTCCGCTTTCGCGAGAATGACGAGGTGGGAAACGCTGGGTGTCGTCGTCGCCGCGTATCCGTTTCGCTGGATCCCTCTCGTCGGAGCGCGGGCGTTTCGCTCGCTTCGGTTGCTTTTTTGCGGGCAGGACATCCGCGTTCCATTTTTTGCATCCCTTGTGAGGGATATGTCAGGTGGCGCAAGCCGACTGACGGAAAGAGTCGGGTGTGGTCTTGACCACGTTTGGAAGCCCGACCACCAAACTCCCTCCATCACGCCTTCGGCGCGATACATCCCTCATGATGGATGTTTGGTTTGTGGCGTTTCGCGCTGGAATGTACGTTCCTGGATTTCCGCCTGCGCGGGAATGACGAAGAAATGGAACGGTCATCGCTTGAATCGAAAACGCTCTGAGCACAACGAAAAACAAAGGCATGGAAAATTCCCCGCCATTCCGGCGAAAACTGGAATTCAGAAAGCTTGACGGTTTCTCCATCGCCGCGCTGGATACCGGCTTTCGCTGGCGTGACGGATTCTTTCTTCGCCTTTCATCGCGCCCGTCGTGGTCAAAAGATTTCCGTCTTTCGCCGTGACCGCCGTGGGCAAGGCTTTTCGCCCTTGCTTTTCTTCGCATCCTCCGTGGCCAGCATTTTCCATTTTCCGCCGCGCCCGCCGTGGTTGTCTTTTTTCAGGTTTCCCGCCTTCGGCGCGCGATGGCGCGGCGGGGGGCGTTCCGGAAACCGGATCGGCGCCGGAATGAGAATTGTTATTATCTGTTTTTACACCTAGAATCGCGTCTGGAAAAAACGACGGCACAGAACGATGACACGAGGAGCCTCCATGACCGCCAATCCCCGCCTCATTCCTCACTCCCGATGGGTCGCGCCGACGCTGGCCGTGGCGGATGACGGGCTGCCGATCGTTTTTTCCATCCAGGAGGCTTTCAACTACCACGGGTACGACGCGGTCGGCGGCGTGGCGCTCGGATTCCGGTTGTTGCAGCGCGCCGTGGCCTTGCTTGCGGATGAGGGCGAATTGCCGGAACGGCGCGGGCTGACGCTTTTTACCGCGTTTCCCGGCATGGGCGCGCGCGACGTTTTCGAGCTGGTGAGCCGCGTGGTGACGGAGGGGCGTTTCACGCTGGATGTCGACTTCACGCATCCCGGCGCGCAAAAGGGCATCGCCGGCAGCTTCTATTTCGAGTTCGGCTATCGCGGCAGGCGCGTGGCGCTGGCGCCGGCCGCCGGGCAGCCGCCGGAGGAATTCCTGGCCGCGGGACGCGCCAGCAAGCGCGCGGACGCCACCGCGGAGACGCGGCGGAAGTGGATCGAGGCCAAATACCGGCTGGCCAACACGCTGCTCGGCATCGACGCGCGGGACGCGATCCGGGTACTGTGATGCGCTATCTGAGGCCGCTGCTCACGCCGCTGCTGTTGCTGCTTTACTGGCAGATACTGGCGGGTTCCGGGCTGATTTCGGCCTATCTGCTGCCGCCGCCGGCGACGGTGTTCCGCTCGGCGGTCGAGATGTGGCATTCCGGCGCGCTGCCGGCGCATATCACGACGTCCCTTGGGCGCGTGTTCGAGGGCTTCCTGCTCAGTTGCGGGCTGGGGATGCTGCTGGCCGGACTGGCGGCCCGCTTTTTCTGGCTGGAGCAGCTTCTTTCGGCGCCCTTGGCGCTGTTCCGCATGATTCCGCCGCTGGCGATGACGCCGCTCCTGATCCTGTGGCTGGGAATCGGCGAGGCGACGCAACTGTCGATCATCGTGCTGGCCTCCGTTTTCCCCATCTTCCTCAACACCCGCGACGGACTGCGCCGCGTCGCGCCGGAACACCGCGAGCTGGCCGCCAGTCTCGATCTCTCGCCCGTCCGTTATCTGCTGGCCATCGTGATTCCCAGCGCGATTCCCTCGGCGGTGACGGGCATCCGCCTGGCTTTCGGCTACAGCTGGCGGGCGCTGATCGGCGCGGAACTGATCGCCGCCGCCAGCGGACTCGGCTATCTGATCATCGACGCGCAGGAGATGATGCGCACCGACGCGGTGATGGTGGGCATCCTGACGATCGGCCTGATCGGCTGGCTGCTGGACGCTCTGTTCTATCGGGCGCTGGCCGAGGGATTGGCGCGCCGTTTTCCCGAAGTGGCCCGGTAGTGCAGAGTCTCGCGCACATCTACAAAAGCTACGGCGGCAAGCCCGTGCTGACGGACGTTTCCCTCGCGCTGGCCACGGGCAGGATCACTTGCCTGCTGGGGCCTTCCGGCGTCGGCAAGTCGACCCTGCTGCGCATCGCGGGCGGAATGACCGCGCCCGACGGCGGCACGGTCGACATGCCCGCCAACGCCTGCGCGATGGTGTTCCAGGAACCCCGGCTGCTGCCGTGGCTGACGGTGGCCGAGAACCTGGCGCTGGCGCTGCCGTTCTGGAGCCGCCACAAAAAAGAGGCGATCGACGCCGCGCTGGCGAAAGTCCAGCTTGCCGGCGCGCGAGCCATGATGCCCGCGTCGCTCTCCGGCGGCATGGCGCAGCGCGTGGGAATCGCGCGGGCCTTGCTGCGGCGTCCGCGGGCGTTGCTGATGGACGAGCCTTTCGCCGCCCTCGACGCCATTACCCGCGCCGAGCACCAGCGGATGCTGAAAGCCCTGATCGGCGGGCGGCAGGCGAGTTGCCTGTTCGTGACGCACGACATCCACGAGGCGATGACGATAGGCGACCACATCCTGGTCATGAACCGGGGGCGGATCGCCGCCGGATTCGACCGGGACGGGAGCGGATACGGCCCCGAAACGAAACAACGGATACTCGATCATTTACAACCCACCGAAACCAAGGAGACACCATGAAAAAGACATTGCTGACCGGCGCGCTGGCGCTGTTCCTGGGCCTGGGCGGCGTCCGGGCGGATGAGAAAACCCTGGACATCAGCTACGTCAAGGCGCCGTTCAACCTGCAAATGATCGTGATGAAGGAGCGCGGATTGCTGGAAAAACGGGCCGGGGCGATCGGGCTGAAGGTGAAATGGCACGAAATCACTTCCGGCGCCAAGCAGGCCCAGGCGCTGGCCAGCGGCGACCTCGACGTGGCCGGGGTGATGAACACCGCCTCGGTGCTGATGGCGAACGGCGAAGGCAACGCCGTCAGGATCATCGCGGGCGTTTCCCGGCCGACCGGGACGTTCGCCATCGTCGCGGGCAAGGACGGCGTGGCCTCGATCGCCGGCCTGAAAGGCAAAAAGGTGGCCGGCCCCAAGGGCACCGTGCTGCACCAGTTGCTGGTTGCCGCGCTGGCCAGGAACGGCCTGGCGATGAGCGACGTCCAGTTCGTGCAGATGGAAATTCCGCAGGCGTTCGCCGCGTTGCAGGGCGGCCAGGTCGACGCGGCGCTGCTGGCCGCCGCCGCCGTCATCAAGGCCGGGCAGGAGGGCGCGAGGGTGCTCGCCACGGCGGACGGGCTGGTGGTGCCGAAGCTGGTCATGGCCTCCAGCGAGAAAACGGTCAAGGCGCACCCGGACTGGATCGAGGCCGCCGTGGCCGCCCACGACGAAGCGGGCCGCTGGATCGCGGAGCACGAAGCCGAGGCCGTCGCCCTCGGCGCGAAAATCCAGGGCCTCGCCGTCGAGGACGCGCAGAAACTCTACGACGGCTCGCACTTCACCCAGCGCCTCGGCCAGAGCGACATCGACAGCATGGGCGACGACATCCGCTTCATGCTGGACAACGGCATGATGCGCAACGCGCCGGACGTCGGCGCGATCATCCTGCCGCGGGCCCTGGAGCGCTGACCATGAGCGAATGCGCCGTGACCGTCCGCGACCGGGATGGCGACATCGTCCTGACGCGGGAAGATTTCCTCAAATACGCCACGAACGAGAACGTCATCGCCTCGGCGCTGATGATCCGCCTGTGCCGCTTCGCGTTCGCGCGCCTGTCGCCGGACGCGCCGGCGCGGCGGCGCGAGCTGTACTGGCAGGTCGGCTTTCCCGGCTCCGGCATCCTCGACTGCGTCGAAATGATCTCCCACGCGGTGCGCGAAGGGCGCTGCCTGCAAAACCCCACGCTTTTCCACCCCGACGCGCCGCCGGCCGTGGCGGGCCGCATCCTTTTCGAAATCGGCTACCGGGGAAAAACGCTCGCCGTCTGGCCGGACGAATCGATCTTCGACGACGAGTTCCGCGCGTGGGTTTCCGCCTGGCAGGCGGCCGATGAGGAAAGCGAAGGCTACCGCGCCTACCTCGCGTACAAGGCGGAGAAAGTGCGGCAAATCATGGCGCTGCCCGACGAGGCGCTATTCCATTCGGCGTGGAAATAAGCCTTTTCATTCCGGTTCGCAATGGAGCGCGACCGCCGTGCCGAAAGGCAAAAACCTGTTTGACCACGGCGGGCGCGGCAAAAAACAAGAGCGAAAAGCCTCAACCACGGCAAGCATGGCGGTCACGGTAAAGCAAAAAGCGAAAGAGAATCCCGTCATTCCCGCGAAAGCGGGAATCCAGCGCGTGCCTTCCGGCGCATCGCGCCGCAAGCCAGGCATCCCTCCTGAGTGAGGTGTCACGCCGAAGGCGGGACGAAGGGAGTGGGGCGGTTCGGGTTTCCGGAGGGGCATGAAAAATTTCGCCGTCCGAATCCTTGCTCGACCGCTTGACTCCTTCCGGCTCGCGCTATCGCGCGAGCCACCTTCCTCAAGAGGAAGGGTGTTTCTTGCGGCGCTTCGCGCCGGAGGTGACGCGCTGGATTCCCGCTTTCGCGGGAATGACGAGGGGTTTGCGGGAATGATGGGAGGGATCGTGGGAATTACGGGTTTCGTGGAAGCCCGCATGGGTTGGGGTGAGCATGGAAAACCTCAACATTTGGGCATTGCCGCCTGTCCGTTGGCGTTCAGGCTCGTTTCGCTCATTTGCAAGCTATCCGCGTCGAAAGAAGTTACAAAAACAGGTGGGCGATGTGTTGGGGTTCGCTCCGATCACCCCAACCCATGCGGACTGTCATCCACCCTCCCTCGACCGTCGCCGGATTCATTCCAGGCTGCTTCAGCCTGCGGTAGCGATTCCTTGGCGCTCGCGCCGTTCCGTTTCCCCGTCATTCCCGCGAACGCGGGAATCCAGCGCGTGCATTCCGGCGCGAAGCGCCGCATCTTTTGCCTTTGCAGCCTTTCGTGTTGGAGGCAAGGAGCTGGATTTCCGATTCCGCGAAAATGACGGAGATGTGCGAGCGTTTGATTAAAAAACGCTCCGAAGTCCTTGCCGCGCCCGCCGTGGCCAATCGTTTTCGGAATCATTCTCCGTCTTCGAGGCTGAAGGTAACCGCCTGCACGATGCGAAAATCCCTGCCTTTCAGCGCATCGGGAAGGGGCGTTCGGCGCGCGGCCTGGCGGAGCGTTTCGAGCGCCTGCTCGTCGAGAATTTTCCGTCCGCTCGACGCGGCGACCGTCAGGGCGGGTTCGGCGCCCGCGCCGGAGAAATTCAGCGCGATTTCCACGGTTCCCTCCCATTCCCGCTCCCTCGCCAAGGGCGGATAACGCTTGAGCCGCCGGGCGCTGTTTTTCAGGGCGGAACGGTAGCGTCCGACGTCGTCGGCGCTTGCTCCTGCCCACCGCGCGGGCGCGGTCTCGCCGAAAACCGCCGGCGCGCCCGCACGCGTACCGCCAGACGAGGAAAGGCCGGGATCGGCGCGCGCCGGAACCCACGCCGCCGATTCGGAAACGGCGGCGGAAGCCGGATCGGGATCGGTGGCGGGAACGGGAATCGGATCGGAAACGGCGGCGCGAACTTCCGCCTCTTTCGGCTTGGGCTTGGGGATCGCGATTCTTTTGACGCTGGCTTTCGGCGGCCTGGACGGCGGCGGCGCTTCGACGCGCGCCGGCTCATCAGCGCGTGGAGCTTCTTCGGCGGCGGTCTGGACGGCGGGCGGCGGCGTGGTATCTCCGAAAACGGTTCGGTTCAACGCCACCACCGACAGCGCCAGGGCCGGCACGCCGGCGCGCGCGGGAAACCTCCCGGCCACGCCGAACAACAGCCCGGCGTGCGCCAGCAAGGAAACGATCAGGGCAAACGCCAAGGCGCGCCGTGGATGAAGGCACATCGGAAAAAGCAAGCGAACCGCAAAGGCCGCGGAAAGACCAGAATCGGAACCAGTGATGTTACTTCACAATCCGGGCGACGCGCCACGGGGGTGGCTCGCCGGTTTCCGGGCGCTTTTCAGCAACTAATTAGCGACAGGCATTCATGCCTGTCGCTGTGAACGAACCTGGAAGGGGTT
>JAIRPF010000068.1 GCA_031257115.1 Accumulibacter sp. | reverse complement strand
CCAGTTTTCGACCGAGTGATGTTGTGAGTATTCCTGCGACCGTATATCGACATGGGCAGACTCGTAAATTCGTTGCAAAAGTGCTTCAACCGGTTCAATCATATTAGGAGCGTTAAATGACTACCCCCACAATTGCCGACTATCTCAAATACACCAATCTATAAATGGCGGCTGAAGCGTTGATCGTAGAAGAAAACGGAGAACCAAAGGAAGGTATTAAATAGTCCGCATAGTTCGGAGTAAGCGTAGTGCCCCCCAACCTTTGGGTATTGCCGCCTGTCCGTTTGTGTTTGGATTCGTTTCGCTCATTCGCAAACAGTCGCGGATGAGTAGACACACAAACGAAAAACCCGTCATTCCCGCGCAAGCGGGAATGACGGGTTTTTCTGTCTGCCCGCGCTTGATGGTTCAACACCAAACTCCCTCCGACCCGCCTTCGTCGGGCCACCTCCCTCAAGGGGGAGGCTTTACCCGGGGCGCTTCGCGCGGGTTGGGGCTATCGCGCAGGCGATTTCCCCCCAAAATGTCGTCATTCCCGCGAACGCGGGAATCCAGTCCGTATAGGTTGGGGTAAGCAAAGCGAACCCCAACATTTGCGCTTGCCGTGTTTTTCAATCATGGCGCGGCGAATTCCACGGGGGCGAATATCATCCGCCCGCCGTGGCCCGATATTCGCGCCTCTTTGTTCAACCACTCGTGTTGGGGTTCGCTCCGATCACCCCAAGCCATGATCCGGGCAAGCCTCCCTCAGGAGGAAGGCTTTTCGTGCGGCGCTTCGCGCCGGAAGGCACGCTCCTGGCTTCCCGCGTTCGCGGGAATGACGGGGGTGATGGAACCGGCGAAGGCAACGGTGAACCGGATTTCCGCCTATCAAGGAAATGGTGGAAGTGGCTTTCGCCTCCCTTCTTTCGTCGTGTCCATCGTGTTCGCCGTGGCTATCGCTTTTCTTTCAGGCTTCTTTTAGCCAGACGCCCCGGCCATCCGCCGCGCCCTGTCCGTCACGTTCATCGCGGTTTGTTAGAATATCGGCGGACTCATCGGACAAAACGCCCGCGATGCAATTCCTCGACCAAACCATCGAATTCGATCCGCTGCCCGGCCACGCCGCGCCGGTTTATGCCGCCCGCGCCGGTTCGGCGGGCGAATGGCTGGCTTTCTGTTCCGCGGCACGGAAAGCGGAACGGCGTCTCGTCGCGCTGTGGGGCGGCGACGAGCGCGACCGTGGCGAGGGCTTTGCCCTGCACGCCGCTTTCGACCTCGTCGAAGGCTTGGCCTGCCTGACGTTGCCGCTTGCCGCCGAAAACCCGTCGTTCCCCGACCTCGCGCCCATTTTCCCCGCCGCCAACCGGATGCAGCGCGCGGTGAGGGACACGATCGGCGCGTCGCCGGAGGGTGACGCCGACCGGCGGCCCTGGCTGCGTCACGCCAACTGGCCCGCCGATCATTTTCCCCTGCGCTTTGACGCGCCCGAGGACGCGCGCTTCGGGACGCAGAACGAGGAGTATCCGTTCGTGCGCGTGGAGGGCGACGGCGTGCATGAGATCGCGGTCGGCCCGATCCACGCCGGCATCATCGAACCGGGCCATTTCCGCTTTTCCGTGGCCGGCGAGAGCGTGCTGCGCCTCGAAGAGCGGCTCGGCTGGAAGCACAAGGGCATCGAGCGGCGCTTTCGCGGCATGAGCCTTGCCGACGGCGCGCGTCTGGCCGGGCGCGTTTCCGGCGATTCGACGGTGGCCTACGCCTGGGCCTACTGCCAGGCCGCCGAGGCGATCGCCGCCGCCGAGCCGCCGCCGCGCGCCTCATGGCTGCGCGCGCTGCTGCTTGAACGCGAGCGCGTCGTCAACCATCTGGGCGACCTGGGCTACCTCGGCAACGACGTGGCGCTCGCCTTCGGGCTGGCGCAGTTCATGCGCCTGAAGGAAGATTGCGTGCGGCTCGACGCCCGCCTGTTCGGGCATCGTTTCATGATGGACCGCGTCGTCCCCGGCGGCGTGACCGTCGACCTCGACGACGACGGCCGCCGGGCGATCGCCGCGCAATGCGACGCGCTGGAAGGCGAGCTGCGCGCGCTCAAGGGCATCTACGACGAACACGCCGGCTTGCAGGATCGCTTTCTGACCACCGGCCGGATCACGCCGCAACTGGCCGCGACCCTGGGCGTCGCCGGCCTCGCCGGGCGCGCCAGCGGGCAACGCTGGGATTTGCGCTGCGACCATCCCTGCGCGCCCTACGACCGCCTGCGGCCGCGCCCGTGCGTCGAACGCAACGGCGACGTCGCCGCCAGGGCGCTGGTGCGCTTCGCCGAAATCCGGGAATCGATCGACCTCACGCGCAAAATCCTGCGCGAAATGCCCGGCGGCGAAATCCGCCGCGAAGCGCGCAGCGAGCCGGACAAGCGCGGTTTCGGCTGGATCGAGGGCTGGCGCGGCGACGTTCTCGTCGCGCTGGAAACCGGCGGCGACGGCCGGATTCGTCGCTGCCACTGCCACGACCCGTCCTGGCAGAACTGGCCGGCGCTCGAACACGCGATCATCGACAACATCGTTCCCGATTTTCCGTTGATAAACAAATCGTTCAACCTGTCCTACGCCGGACCGGATCTCTAGGTGGCCAACCATGTTCCCGATGCTTCGCCAAATCCTCCGCGCCGGCATCGTCAGCGAACCCGCCCCGGACGCCGACGAAGCCTTGCGCGTCGCCACGCGGCGCCTTTCCGAAACCATGCTCCGCCAGCTTGGGCGCGCGCTCGTCATCCGCCACGTCGACGCCGGCTCGTGCAACGCCTGCGAGCTGGAGATCCACGCGCTCGGCAATCCCTATTACAACCTCGAAGCGATCGGCATCAAGTTCGCCGCCAGCCCGCGTCACGCCGATCTGCTGCTGGTCACCGGCCCGGTCGCCAAAAACATGGAAGTGGCCCTGAAGCGCGCCTATGACGCCACGCCCGAGCCCAGGCTGGTCGTCGCCGTCGGTGACTGCGGCTGCACCGGCGGCATTTTCGGCGAGAGCTACGCGAGCCGCGGGCGCGTCGCCAACGTCATTCCGGTCGACGTCGCCATCCCCGGCTGCCCGCCCACGCCGCTGCAACTGCTGCAAGGCATCCTCGCGGCCATCGCTCCGGAGACGGCGGGAAACCCTGTTTGACCGCGACGGGCGCGGCGAAAGGCGAAAGACGGGCGAAAAAATCCGTCATGCCGGCGCAAGCCGGTATCCGGGACGGCTGTTGGAAATCGGCGCGCCTCCGGGATTCCGGCTCGCGCCGGTATGACGGAAGATTTTCGGATGACGCTTCTCTCCGTGTCTCCGCGTTCTTCGTTGTCAAGATATTTATTTCTTCGCCGTGCCCGCCGTACTCGCCGTGTTGCCGTGGCCAATGCTTTTCGCTCTTGTCCTTCGTCGTGTCCGTCATGGTTAATGGTTTTTATCGCAAATGCAGGCGAACTCTCGTATTCCATTCAGCGCCCAGGAAGGCGTCCACCGGCATCTGGGCGCGCTGCTCGAACGCCGGCGGACGCCGTTTCGCAAGCCTTGCGCCGATTACAATCGCGCGGCGTTCGCCGCCAGCGTCGGGCGTTGGCGGCGCGTGGCGCCGGACGCGCCGCTGATCCTCGACGCGGGCTGCGGCGGCGGGGAAAGCAGTCTCGCCCTGGCGCGCCGGTTTCCCGGCCACTACGTGCTCGGCGTCGATCAGTCCGAGGCCCGTCTGCGGCGGCGGCTCGCGGCGCAGGAAGCGTTTGCCGGTCCGCCGCCGGGCTGGCCGCCCAACGTCGCTTTCGCGCGCGCCGACCTGGTCGATTATTGGCGCCTGCTGCGCGACGAAGGCGTCCGGCTCGCGCGCCATTACCTGCTCTATCCGAATCCCTGGCCCAAGATCGGCCATCTCTCCCGGCGCTGGCACGGCCACCCGGCGTTTCCCGCGCTGCTCGGACTCGGCGGCATATTCGAATGCCGCAGCAACTGGCGTATTTACGTCGAAGAATTCTGCCTGGCCGTCAAAATCCTCACGGGAATCGAAGCGCGCGGCGAGATTTTCGTCCCGGATTCGCCGTTGACGCCATTCGAGCGCAAATACCAGGCGTCGGGGCACACGCTGTATCGCGCCGTGGTCGATCTGGAAAAAACGGTGGAAATTCTTGCCTGAAATGGAATTTCCCGTTATTCCGGTTTGTTATGATCGCAGACAGTGGGCGCGGCAAGAGGCATTGAGCACGACGAGCGCGACGGGCGCGACGAAAAACAAGGCAAAAATCTTTTTGCCTTTCGTCGTGTTCGTCGCGTCCGTCGTGGTTGAAAGATTTTCGCCTTCCGCCGCGCCCGTCGCGGGCGAAAACCCGTTTTTCAAGTCGAAGGAGCGGTAATTGCCGATTGGCAGGGGAAAATTCATTACGTTCGAAGGCATCGACGGCGCGGGGAAGAGCACGCACATCGCCACGGTCGTCGAACTGTTGCGCGCGCGGGGACTGGACGTGGTGGCGACGCGCGAGCCGGGCGGAACGCCGCTCGGCGAAAGATTGCGCGAATTGCTGCTGCATGAGCCGATGCACCCGGAGACCGAGGCGCTCCTGATGTTCGCCGCGCGGCGCGAACACCTAGCGCGGGTCATCGAGCCGGCGCTCTCGAACGGCGTCTGGGTGGTCTGCGACCGTTTCAGCGACGCGACCTATGCCTACCAGGGCGGCGGACGCGGGCTGGACAAGGCCCGGTTCGCCAGCCTGGAACACTGGGTACATGGCCATTTGCAGCCCGACCTGACCTTCCTGTTCGACCTGCCGCCGGAAGTGGCCGGCGAACGCATTGCCCGCCAAGGGCGCGCGCTGGACAAATTCGAACGGGAGCGGGCGGATTTCCATGAGCGCGTGCGGCGAGCGTACCTCGAACGCGCCGCCTCCGCGCTGCGCCGGATACGGGTCGTGAATGCCGGGCAGGGTGTGGAAGAAATCGGGAAAATCATCGGAGAAACTGTCATGACACATTGTTTGGCGACGGAGGCTTGAGTTGAATCCGCGTCATTCCGGCATGGAGGCGCATGGATTGGGGTTCGCTTCGCTCACCTCCATGCGGTCTCAAGACAAGCCTCCCTCCTGAGGGAGGTGCCGCGCGGCAAGGCCGCGTGACGGAAGGAGTCCGGCGGTTGAATTTCTGAAAACAAATATTTGATGAACGAACTGGATTTCCGCGTTCGCGGGAATGACGGGGGAGGATTGACGCGGTAAAGGTGATGGCAACGGCGAACCGGATTCCGGCTTGTCAAGGAAATGACGGGGTTTCGGGTGATCCGATTCCTGTCTCGATCCTTC
>JAIRPF010000038.1 GCA_031257115.1 Accumulibacter sp. | reverse complement strand
GTCAAGCGTCGTTTCGCCACGGGCCACGCATTGCAGCGCAGTGTCGCGCAACGGTCGCAGACCGGTCTGAGTGGCCCTTTCCTTGAATGTGGAGATTGGAATCTTGTCGGCGATCATCTCGCGCAATTGGTCGTTGAGCACGAGCACTTCCGCGACGGCGCGGCGCCCCTTGAATCCCGCGCCGCGACAGTGCCCGCAGCCACGTCCGGCCTTGAATGTCCAGCCTTCCACCTGCGCACGGGTGAGCCCCGCGGCGGTTAGATCCTCGTCGCTTGGCATGGCCTCGACAGTGCATTGCGGGCAATTGACACGCAGCAGGCGCTGGGCAACGATGCCGTTGAGCGCCGCGGCAAAACTATAGGCATCCATGCCCATGTGCAGGAAACGTCCGAGAACATCGAAGACACTGTTGGCGTGCACGGTGGTAAACACAAGATGCCCGGTCAATGCGGCTTGTACGGCGATCTGCGCGGTTTCACCATCGCGAATTTCACCCACCATGATCTTGTCGGGGTCGTGGCGCAGAATTGAGCGCAGACCACGGGCGAAGGTGAGGCCCTTTTTTTCGTTGACCGGGATTTGCAGCACGCGAGGAAGACGATACTCGACCGGATCCTCGATGGTGACGATTTTGTCGCGACCGCTGTGTATCTCGGTGATCGTGGCATACAGTGTGGTGGTCTTGCCGGAACCCGTCGGGCCGGTGACGAGCAGCATGCCGTGTGGGCGGGCGGCGAGGCGGCGGATGGCGGCCATGCTGTGCGTATCGAGACCGAGATTCTCCAGCCGCAACGAACGCGCTTCCTCGGTCAGCGATTGCCGATCGAGCAGACGCAGTACGGCATCTTCGCCGAATATATTGGGCATTACCGAAACGCGGAAGTCGATCTCGCGCTCGTTGACCCGTACTTTAAAGCGCCCGTCCTGTGGAACCCTCCGCTCGGCGATGTCGAGCTCGGCCATGACCTTGATACGCGAAATGACTTGATCCGACATTTCCTGTCCTTGCACCTGGGTGATCGGGACAAGCACGCCGTCGATGCGGTAGAGCACGTGCAGGCAACCGGCGTCGCATTCGAGATGGATGTCGCTTGCTTGCAGCTTGAGCGCATCGTAGATCGTCGAGTTTACCAGCTTGACAACCGCGCTTTCGTCACTGTTGATGCTGGCGAGGGTGATCGCAACGGCAACGTCGTCGTCGTTGCGCACGCCCAACTCAGTCTCGAAACCGTCCATCGCGCGCAGCAAACGCTCCTGTTGCGTGAGGCAGGCTTTGAGATCGTCGGGATGGACGATATATACGCGCGGATGCACATCGACACCCGCGCAACGTTGCAGCGCCCAGTCCTCGGACATGCCGTCGAACGGATCGGAAAGAATGAGGCAATGTTTCCCATTGACATCGCGCGCAACGAGCACGCCGCGCTGGACGCATTCCGTATAACCGAGCACATTGAAATCCGGCTGCAAGCCGAGCAGTTCCGGCATGCTCAATGCAGGATAGGCAAAGTTCGCGCTCAACGCCGCCAGCAATTCCTCGGCCGACCATCCGGCAAGTTTTTGCAGGGCGCCGGTAAGCGTCAATTCCTCTTGCGCACACATCAGACGGGCGCGTCCAAGCAAGTCGTCATCAAGAACCGTGGCTTCATGTGTCACGTTCATTGCAGGTTTCCCGCAAGATCGAAAATGGGCAGATACATCAGCACGACCACGGTGCCGATGACCAGACCGATTACCGTCATCAACATCGGCTCGATCAATCGCGAGGCCCAGTCCATCCAACGCGAGAATTCCTCGTCCGCGAAAAGGGTCGTGCGTTCGAGCATTTCGGCGAGTTGGCCCGAGCGTTCTCCGACCTTGATGAGCGACTCGGCGACCGGGCTTGCGAGACGCGCATCGACCAGTGCCGAGGATAGGCTACGCCCCTGATCGATCGCCATCTGGCATTGCGCCAGCCGATCACGTTGCGATACGCCCAGCAAGCCGCTGACCATGCCGATCGCGCGCGGCAGGGCGACGCCAGACGCCAGTAACAGGCTGACCGCGTGATAGAAGCGCGAGAGCCGGAACTCGTCCGCTCGCACGGCAAGCAAGGGGAACGACAATACCGCATCGAGCAGCAAGGCGCGTCCGTAGGGAAGGGATATTCCCCACGCAAGCAGGCCAATGGCGCCCAACAGTCCTCCCAATGCCAGTTGCCAGTTCGCGTAGATAAGTTTGCCGAAGGAGAGCAGTACCGAGGACAACCAAGGGATGTCGCGTCCCGATGATTCGTATACTACGGAAAAGCGGGGCACGACGTAGCCGAGGAGAAATAGCGTGACGAGTCCCCCAACGATGAGCAGTATCGTCGGATAGATCGCTGCGGACATGAGCTTCTTGCGGATGGTCTCGAACTGGAGCTGGTAGGCGATATAGCGCGCCAAGGCTTGCGCGAGGTCGCCAGTCCGTTCGGAAGCCCGCACGGTAGCAATGTAAACTTCCGGGAAATGGCGCGGATGCGCGGCCAGCACGTCGGAGAAACTATGCCCTTCGCGCAAGGACTGTAGGACTGCGGCAAGCACATCCTTGGTGTTCGCGTGCTGCTCTTTGGCGTACAGTGTGGAAAGCGCTTCGGTGAGGTTGAGGCCGGCGCTCAGTAGCGCCAGCAATTCCTGACTGAAAAGATTGAGGGGAAAATGGGTGCCGAACCCTTTCGCCGCCTGTGGCGCCGAATCACTTCCATGTTCGATCGCGAGTATGCGAAAACCGCGCGCAACAACACGCCGTACCGCTTCTTCCTGACCGACGTTGGCAAACTCCAGTATTCGGGTCTTCCCATCGGGTTCCCGTACCGTGATGCGCAAGTGCTCGTTCGCAACTGCCTTGGGCGCTATGAGCGGCAAGACATTCGCTGAAGTGCGCCACGCCATGCCGTTTCAACACACGCTTCAACGGTAGGAAACGTCGGCCGCGACATCCGTGCCGCCGGGCTGTCCGTCCTTCGCGTAAGACAGGAGATCGAATTCACCATCGCGCCCTGGTGATCGGTAAATATATTCACGCCCCCAAGGATCAAGCGGAACCGCCTTGGTCAGATAGGGGCCAGCCCATTTCGATTCATTGTTGGGCCGTGTAACCAGTGCCGACAACCCCTGCTCGGTGGTAGGATAACTGCCGGTATCCAGTCGGTAGGCATCAAGCGCCTTGCCAAGCGCCTCGATTTGCGCTTTCGCGGTGCTGCGCTCCGATTTGCCAAGCTGCGAGAAATATCGCGGCCCAACGTAGGTCGACAACAAGCCGATGATCACGATGACCACCAAGAGTTCAAGTAGCGTAAACCCATGCGCTCGTCGTGGCACATCCATTTGGACAAATCTTAGTTTGAGCGACGGCGGGACGAGATGCCCAGGACTGTCAAACCCAGCGCGAAAAGACCGAGCATGCCGGGCTCCGGCATATCGACGGGCGGGGAATCGAGTCGCCAGACGTAATTTGTGTAGCTGTAATCCTCCCACCCCGCATTTTCGGGATAACCGAAACCTACGCAGTCGGCGTGATCGCACACCCATGCCGAATAAGCGGGATAGTCGTTATAAAGCCCTGATGCGGGAGCGACAGAGTAGTCTTCGTGCACCGGATTGAACAGAAACTGATCATCAAAAAGACCGTCTACCCACGCCGTATGAGTGATAGTCTGCCAATCCGTAGAATCCAGAACAGAAATCGCATAATCGTTATATTCCCCGCCGAACAGCATCGCGGCAACCTCACGCGCACTCATAACCTCCGGTTCGGTCCACGCCGCGGGACCGTCAAACACATCAAAACTCCCAACATAGATCGGAATGGCCAAAGCAGACGTGGAAGACATCAAAAACGCGCATAAAAACAACACCTTGCGGATATCATGCCGCACTTTTGACATTATGATTTCATGAACCTTGAGAGTGACCATTGCACCTTCCCTCCATGCTATGGAACTAGCTGGATTATCTTACCGCGTATTTATTATTTTTGCTAGATGCTTCGGGATGCTTCGGACTCCCGAGCCGCAGGCGTCCGTCTGCAACGCCAGAAGGAGTGGTGACGAAAAGGTCGGAGGAAAAACAATCGAGGGCTTGTTTTATCAGCAAACCAGCCGGATGCCTTGCCGGTCGTCCGGCGCCTACCCGAACGTTTGGGTCAGCGGGCCGACGAAAATCGTCGGGTCGAGGCTTCAATGAACCACCGTCTTTTGTCCCATTTGCTGGACGCGGGTGACGAAGTGGCCCAATTCGCTCGATAACGGCCGATCCGAAACGATCAGGAAGGTGGCCAGAGTGGGTACGTCGTCGGCGACGGGGCGGACGATGACGTCGGGGTGGTCGTGAAGGGTGACCTGCGATGCCAACCCGATGCCGATCCCGTAGTCGGCCGCCACGAGCATCAGCATCAGTTCGTGTCCGGAAACGTATTCGGCGATCGTGGGGAAAGACATCGCGGTGTCAAGGAAGCAGCGGCGGATGAGGTCGTGGCCTCCGGGACAGGATTCGGGATGGAAAAGCAGCAGGGGAAAGCGGGTGATTTCGTGCAAGGGAATCTTGGGGAAAACGAGTAACGGATGGTTTCTGGGAATGACCACGGCGAACCGGTCCCGCCAGACGATTTCCTTGCGCAATTCCTTGACTGGCGCGGGGTGTACCGTGAAGCCGGCGTCGATGCGACCGTGATTCAGGGCTTCGATCATTTCGCCGACCGTCATTTCGAGGATCCTGATCTCGGTGCCGGGTTCTTCCTTACGGCAATGGGCCAGTAGCCGGGCCAGTTGTGGTTGGGCAAGGCGGTCGGCCAGGCCGATGCGCAGTTGTCCGAGATAGCCACGTTCCGCAGAACACGCCCGGTCACAGGCGCTTTCCAGCGAGGCCAGCAGACGGCGCGCATCGTCACGGAACACTTCGCCCGCGCGGGTGAGCCGCAAGGAACCCGGATGATGCTGGAACAGATGAACCCGCAAGTCGGATTCCAATTCCCGGATCGCCCGTGAAAGTGGCGATGGCTCGATATGAACCTTGGCCGCGGCGCGCGTAAAGCTCAGTTCCTCGGCAACGGCCAGGAAGTAATACAAAGATCTTGATTTCATAAAATCTCCATAAGTGATGTCCTCCGACCTCAGGATGAAATCATCACGACAGGAGGCAAATTTCAACCCCGAACCGATAAAGAATTCTTGATATATGCCAATTGGAAGGCGTCGGGAGATGCTCGGGTGCTTTGGAACGTTTGATTTGCGTTTGATTGGGGTAGGTGCGCCGATCGCCTTTGTCGCCATCAGTCTTCTGGCTTCGCTTCCACGGGGTTTGTAGGCGAACGTCCAGGGGGGGGGGTAAGCGAAGATGGTGGTCATTTTTGCCCATCTTCGCCCGCCACAAGGCGGCGCTATCGATTCGCCATGTCGTCAGTCTGTCTGGCGACCTTTATCGGCTTTGGGATACACTATCACCCTCGCAAGAAGGTAATGGATTCAGGCGGACAGAGGGCAAGAGACCCGCTTGCCAACGAATGGGAAAAAGTCCATGTTTGAGTCCATTCCTAATGCGGGAATACCGTAACCGTCTTTTTTAATCAATGAGTTACGGCCTGGATGGTGGTTTTCCATTCATCCGCGTTTGATGATTCAACTGCCCGACCCACCTCACGTTTTTCCAACCGCGTTCGGAAATCCAACCGCCTGACTCCTTCCGTCACGCCTTCGGCGTGACACCTCCCTCTAGAGGGAGGTTTTTCGCGTGGCGCGACCTTCACCCAAGCCGAAATTCCCGACAGCCGCCAAACCCGTTGGAGCGCGGGCGTCCCGCTCGTTTTGTCCGCTTTCTTTGCGGGCATTCGCCCTTGGCGCGGCCTCGATGGGCGGTGGCCGCTGGGCAAGGTGGTGCGCCATCCGTCCGGTTTTCAGGCGCTTCCCTCGAAGATGATTTTCCAGGTTCCGTCCTCGCGGATCCAGTACTGGCGCTTTTTCATCCGGTTGTTCAGGTTGTTGCTCCGGTAATCCTGTTCAAAGCTGACGACGATGAGTTCGTCCTGGCCGGGGTCCCGGAACATCGAGACGTTCGACAGTTCGATCCTGATCCATTCCTTGCGGGCGTTGACCTGGCGTTTTTGCGCGGCGAACCGGGCGAGGTCCTGGCCCTGGGCGGAAAATTCCTTCGAATAGTGCCGCAGGTAGCGGTCGACGTCGCGGCTTTCCCAGTCGCCGCGCCATTCGTCGATCTTTCTGCCGAGGGCGGCGCGCTCGCCTTGCCAGTCGTCGAACGAGAGCCATTCGACCGAATTGCTGATGATGACCGGCGTCAGGCCGATTTGCAGGTTTCCGGCCAGCGCGTCGAGGTCGGCGTTGGCCAGGGCCATGCAGCCGTCGGAGGCCCTGGGCGGCCGCGAGAAGGTGTTCGGCGGGGTGCCGTGCAGCCAGATGCCGTGGCCGTTGCGCCCCCGGCGCTTGTCCCATTCGTTCGGATAGTTGATCGGGAAAGCGCCGGTGCCGTAGAAATCGCCGACTTTTTTCGGATCGAGGCTGGACGTGACGTGATAGACCCCGACGGGCGTTTTCTTGTCGCCTTCGCGCGTCTTGTTCGCGCCCAACTTGCCCTGCGAGAAGTAGTAATCGGCCACGAGACGCGGGCGGCCGTCGCCGCCGGTTTCGTTGCGGTACAGGTAGAGCCGCGATTTTCCCAGGTCGACCACGATCGCGTATTTTTGCTCCGGCGGCATTTGCAGCAGGTAGCGGGGAAGGTAGCCGGCCACCGCCGGGCGGTTGCGATGGGCGTCGAGCCGGACGGCCATTTCGTCGCGCAGTTCGCCGATCGGCTCGCGCGGAGCGTGTCTGGCGTCGCCGAAGGTCGACAGCGGCATGGCGCGGGCCAGCAGCAGGTCGCCCTTGATGAGGTGCGCCAGGCGGAAGTTCGGGTATTGGCGGAGCAGGGCCTCGGTTTTTTCGAGCGCGCTGTCCAGCCGGCCACTTCCGATTTCGTCGAGGATGCCGAACAGTTGAGGCTCGGTGCCGGAATCGGAGAAGGTCGCGGGAAGGTGCGCGGGAAAAGCCGCCGAAGGAGCCACCGAAAGGGCCGCCGAGGAGGCCGCCGGAGACGCGGCGCGGCCGCCGGAGGACGCCGGGACGATCGGCCAGGCGACGCAGCAGGCGGCGAACAGCGCCAGCGGCAGCGCGGCGCGGCGCATCAGGACACGCGCTCCTGCGCGATGAGCCATCCGTTTCCGGACCTCACGAAAACCAGCGTCTTGCTGGTCTGCGACCGGAGCGTCGCGGAAACGTATTGCTGGCGAAAGCGCGCCGTCGCCCTGTCGCCGGATTCGGAGAGGGAGACCCGGACGTCGTTGACGCTCACTTGCAGTTTCCCCGGCTTGTCGATTCGCTGCCGGCGCTCCTCTTTCCATTTTCCGAGCGCCACGCCGTTCGGCGTCTGGAAATCGTCGGCATAAAACGCCAGATAAGCCTTCACGTCCTTGCGCGACCATGCGGCGGCCCAGTCGCGGACGATCCTGCCGATCTCGTCTTCCGCCTTGCCGGCGGCGGCCTGTGATTTTCCGGCGGCGGCCGGGGGTTCCCCGGCGGCGGGTTTCGCCGCGACCGCCTGCGATGGGGGGCGCGGCGGCGGGACGGCGGCCGGCTCCGCCGGAACGGGCGTCGCCGGGGCGGGCGGTTCGGCCATCGCCGTTTTCACCGGCGCGCGTTCGGCCCTCGCCATCGCGGCGGGCCTGCCGCCCGGCGGATCCGGAGGATTGATCAGTTCCCCGATCATCGACAGCTTGATCTGCGCGGCCCGGTTCGAGGAATCGAGTTGCAGGGCCTTGTCGTAAGCTTGGCTCGCCAGCTTGGCGTAGATGTCGCCGAGATTCTCGTGCGCGATGGCGTAGCTCGGATGCGTCCGGATCGCCATTTCCAGCGCGACGCGCGCCTTGTCGTATTGTTTCTGCCCGGCGTACAGCACGGCCAGGTTGTTGTACGGTTCGGGCAGTTCGGGAAAATTCTCGGTGAGTCCGGTGAATACCGCGATCGCCTCCTGCGTTCGTCCCAGCCCGGTCAGGATCAGGCCCTTGGTGAACGGCCCCTGGGCATCCTTCGGCTGCGCGGCGATGTAGCGGTCGACCTGCTCCAGCGCCCGGCTCATTTTTCCTTCCTTCATCAGGGTCTGGACGCCGACCAGGGTCTGGGCGGCCGCGAGCGGCGCGAGGACGGCCAGGATGCCGCCCGCGAGCAGGCCCGGAAAACGTCTCCGCGAAAATCTGGAAAGAAACCTGGAGAGGAACTCGAAAAGGGTCGAAAACATCGCTGTGCTATACTCCGCGCGCTGGTCAAAATCTTGCGGATTTTAGCAAGAAAGAGGCCGCCAAAGCCAAAACCCTCCATGTGCCCGGCCGTTTTGCGGAACGTCCACGCGAGTCGGAAAATGCTGAAGATCTACAACTCCCTGACGCGGGAAAAACAGGATTTCATTCCCATCGAACCCGGCAAGGTCCGCATGTACGTGTGCGGAATGACGGTATATGACTACTGCCACCTGGGCCACGCCCGCGTGCTGGTGGTTTTCGACGTGGCGCGGCGCTGGCTGCGCGCCAGCGGCTTCGCCGTGACCTACGTGCGCAACGTGACCGACATCGACGACAAGATCATCAGGCGCGCGCGGGAGAACGGTGAAACCATCGGCGAACTGACCGCGCGCTTCATCGCCTTCATGGACGAGGACGCGGCGGCGCTCGGCGTCGAAAAACCCGATTTCGAGCCGCGCGCGACCGAGTACATTCCCCAGATGCTGGGGCTGATCGGCCGGCTGGAAGACCACGGCCTCGCGTACAAGGCCGTGGATGGAGACGTGAATTTCCCGGTGCGCAAGTTTCCGGGCTACGGCAAGCTCTCCGGCAAATCGCTCGACGACCTGCGCGCCGGCGAGCGCGTCGGCATCGACGAAGCCAAGCAGGACCCGCTGGACTTCGTGCTGTGGAAGCGCGCCAAGGAAGGCGAGCCGTTCTGGGAATCGCCGTGGGGGCGCGGCCGGCCGGGCTGGCACATCGAATGTTCGGCGATGAGTTCGGAGATTCTCGGCGCGCATTTCGACATCCACGGCGGCGGGCAGGACCTCCAGTTTCCGCACCACGAGAACGAAATCGCGCAATCCGAGGGCGCGCACGGCGGGCGTTTCGTGAATTACTGGATGCACAACGGTTTCGTGCGCGTCGACGACGAAAAGATGTCCAAGTCGCTGGGCAATTTCTTCACCGTCCGCGAAGTGCTCAAAAAATACGACGCGGAAGTCGTGCGCTTTTTCATCCTGCGCGCGCATTACCGCAGCCCGCTCAACTATTCGGACAAGCACCTCGACGACGCCCGCCAGGCGCTCTCCCGGCTCTATACCGCGCTCGGCGCGGTCGAACCCGTGGCGGCTCCGGTCGATTGGGACGAGGCGTACGCGCGGCGTTTCCGCGAGGCGATGGACGACGATTTCAACACGCCGGAAGCCTGCGCCGCGCTGTTCGACCTGGCGGCGGAAGTCAATCGCGCGAGATCGCCCGCGCTGGCCGGACAATTGCGCGCGCTGGCCGCCCTGCTGGGCCTGCTCGAACGCGACCCCAGGGAATTTCTCCAGGCGTCGCCGGCGGGCAACGGAGAAGCGAACGGGGAATTTCCGGCGGACAGGATCGAAAGCCTGATCGCGGCGCGTCTGGCGGCCAGGAAGGCGAAAAACTTCGCCGAGGCCGACCGCATCCGCGCCGAACTGGCGACCGCCGGCATCGTGCTCGAAGACGGACCGCAAGGAACGACCTGGCGACGCGCGTGAGGTCGATCGTGGCAAAAGCCTTCTGCGGAAAGGCGCGGGATGTCTGAGAAACACAAGGCGCGCATTGCCCTGGTCTCCTATCCTTCTCTTGGGGATAGCCTGATGTATTTGCTCATGGCGGAAAATCTGCGCCTCAATGGGTTTTCCGTCACTCTTTTCAGTTCGGTCGTTTGGCAATTGCGATCCTGGCTGCCGCAGGTTTCGGTTTTCCCCTCTCCGGATGCGGAAAACCTGGAGGCGACGCTTTCCGGCTTTGATTTGGTTATCCTGCATCCCTCGCAATCGGTGTGCGGCGCGCTTGATTTGGGGAAAGCGGCACAAAAATGGCTTTTGCTGTCGCAAACGGAAAAAGCATCCGTGCAGAAGGAT
>JAIRPF010000005.1 GCA_031257115.1 Accumulibacter sp. | reverse complement strand
CGGGAATCGAAGCGGCGGCCTTGGTTCACTCCATTCCGCGATGAAAACGATATTTCGCCGCCCCTGCCTCGCCACGCATCGCCGCAAACCAAAAGCTTCAATCACGGAGTTTACGGAGGGTATGGAGAAAAACCTGAAAGAAAAACGATAACCACGGCGAGTACGGGGCACGGCGAAAAAGCGAAAGACGAAAGAAAGACCCCGTCGTTCCCACGAAAATTCCCCTTATCCCCACGCCCTCGTCATTCCCGCGAAAGCGGGAATCCAGCGCGTAGCCTCCGGCGCGGAGCGCCGCAAGCCAAGCCTCCCTCCTGAGGGAGGTGGCCCGCGGCAAAGCCGCGGGTCGGAAGAAGTCGGGCGTTTATTCTTCCAATCGCGCCCGTAAATCCTGCCGCACAAATCCCTCCGTCACGCCTTCGACGTGACACTTCGCTCAGGGGGAAGTTTGATTTGAAAAATGAACCGGATTCCGGCGATCAAAGGAATGGCGGGGAAAAGAGAGCTTTCCGGGGTTTCGCTTCTGTTTTTCGCGTGTTCGTCGCGCTTATCCGCTTTTTCTTGGCCGGAATGAACTATTCGGGATAGGCCCGTGGCGCGCCGCGAGCGATGGGGAAGGGGCCGGGCGGATTCAAATCCGCTCACCGGGTTTCGCGGCCGTCGCCGGGCGCGATTTCATGGGCGGCAAGATGGGCGCCGGGGCGGTTTCGTCCATTCCCAGGGATGGGCGGAGCGCCATTTTCGGAAACGGGCGGGTGAACGTGGCGGCGGGCAAGGCGGGCAGGGGGGCGGGCGGTTTTCCGGATGCCCGCATTTTGAGTTTTTCCTTTTCTTCTTCGGGGAGGCTGGAATACTCCTCCCATTTTTGCTTGAGACCCTGCCGCTCGTCGGCGGACAGCCGGCTCACGGTCTTGTAGTTTTCCCTGGCGGTTTGCCGTTCCTCGGGCGTGAGCCTGCGCCATTTCTGCATCTGTCCTTGCAGGCGGCGCTGTTCGCCGGGACCCAGCGAAGGGAAGCGCGCGGCGATTCCAAGCCATTTTTTCTGGCGGAAGGGCGTCAGCGAATCCCATTCGCCGCTGAGCGGCGCCAGGATGATTTTCTGCGGGACGGACAGTTCGCTCCAGCCGGGCTGCGGGGGCGTGGCGACCATGGACGGGCCGGCGGCCGTCTGCGCCCAGCCCGTGGCGGTCAGGAGCAGGCCCAGTATCACTCCGCCGGCGATTTGCTGTTTAGCCATGCGGCAAAGCCCTTGTCGGTGAATGCGCCGATCGGCAGTTCGTCGGAAAGGATCGCCGAATCGATGTCGCCCAGTTCCTGCGCGCGCCGGTCGGCGATCCAGAATGTCGAGTACAGGGCGCACAGCAGGAACGCGAGGGCGGCCAGCGTCTGGCTGAAACGAAGGCCGGCGAAATGGAAGTGGAACGGAAAATGAAACGGGAGGTGAAACGGAGAAAAATGGCCCGCCGCGTGGCCCGCCGCCGCCAGCGCCGGATGTCCGGCGACCTGTTTTTGATGGGCCAGCGCCAACCGCCTGGCGGCCGCCAACCGATCGAGCGTGTTCGGGCCGAGATCATGCAGGCCGCGGTTCAGATGCTGTCTGACCTTGTAAACAAAATGCTGCTCGTTCATAGCGTGATTCCTTTCGCCTTCAGCGCCGCCGCCAGCGCGTGGGTCGCGCGCGAACAATGCGTCTTGACGCTGCCTTCCGAACATCCCATCGCCAGGGCCGTTTCCGCGACGTCCATGTCTTCCCAGTAACGCATGAGGAAGGCTTCGCGTTGACGCGCCGGCAGGCGCATGATCTCTTTCTCAATTATATCAAGTAGTTGTGACTGCTGGTATTGCCTTTCGGGAGAATCGCGCAGAGCGGCCTCGGAATCGGCTTCGAGCGTTTCCAGCGGATCGCGGTCTTCGTCCTCTCCGGAAGAAAACGCCGAAAGCAGCGTGATCCACAGCGAACGGACCTTGCTGCGCCGGTAATGGTCGCGGATCGTGTTCTGGATGATGCGCTGGAACAGCAGCGGCAGTTCGTCCGCCGGGCGGTCGCCGTATTTTTCGGCGAGCTTCATCATCGAATCCTGCACGATGTCGAGCGCCGTCTCCTCGTTGCGGACGGCGAACATGGCCTGCTTGAAGGCGCGTCGCTCGGAAGCGGCGAGAAAATCCGACAATTCGCGTTGGCTGGCCAGGATGATGTTCCTCGAAAGCGGGGTCGGCGACATCGACGCGCCGCCCCTGGATTCGCGTCATGCCGGGGCGCGCCCGGTGTTCGATTCGCGGGGCAAAGCGTTTTGTCTTGACCAAATTCGGTTCAGGCTTTAACTTTACAGACTTTTTCCAGTAATTTTTCTTTGTGGGGCGGCAACCATGACCATGATGACCGGTGCGGAAATTGTAATCAGGTGCCTGCAGGAAGAAAAGGTCGAATACATTTTCGGCTATCCCGGCGGGTGTGTTTTGCATCTTTACGACGAGTTGTTCAAGCAGGACAAGGTCAAGCATATCCTGGTCCGCCACGAGCAGGCCGCCGTCCACGCGGCGGATGCGTTCTCGCGTTCCACGCAGCGCGTCGGCGTGGCGATGGTGACTTCCGGGCCGGGCGCGACCAACGCCGTGACGGGCATCGCCACCGCCTACATGGATTCGATTCCGCTGGTCGTCATATCGGGGCAGGTGGCGACGACGTCCATCGGCCAGGACGCCTTCCAAGAGTGCGACATGGTGGGAATCACCCGGCACTGCGTCAAGCACAATTTCCTGGTCAGGGACGTGCGCGATCTGGCCGTGACCCTCAAGAAAGCCTTCTACATCGCCGCCACGGGACGTCCGGGGCCGGTGGTGGTCGACATCCCCAAGGACGTGACGGCCGCCAAATGCAAATTCGACTACCCGGCCGAAATCAGGCTGCGGTCGTACAACCCCGTCATCAAGGGACATTCCGGCCAGATCAGGAAGGCCGTCCAGCTGCTCGCGGGCGCGAAGCGGCCGGTGATCTACAGCGGCGGCGGCGTGATCCTGTCGAACGCCGCGAACAGCCTGACCCGCCTCACGCGCCTGCTCGGTTTTCCGATCACCACGACCCTGATGGGGCTGGGCGGCTATCCGGGAACCGACCGGCTGTTTCTCGGCATGCCCGGCATGCACGGCACCGTCGAGGCCAACATGGCGATGCAGCATTGCGACGTGCTGCTGGCCATCGGCACCCGCTTCGACGACCGCGTGATCAGCAATCCGGAGGATTTCGCCGCCGTTGCCCGCAAGATCATCCACGTCGACATCGACCCGTCCTCGATTTCCAAGCGCGTGCGCGTCGACGTGCCGATCGTCGGCAACGTCCCCGACGTGCTCGACGAGATGATCCGCCTGCTGGAAGCCGAGCGGGAAAGGAAGGACATCTCCGAATGGTGGGCGGAAATCGAAGGCTGGCGCGCCCGGCAGTGCCTGAAATACGTTCCGCGCGACGACGCCATCATGCCCCAGTACGTGATCGAGAAACTGTGGGAGATCACGAAGGGCGACGCGATCGTCGCCTCCGACGTCGGCCAGCACCAGATGTGGACGGCGCAATACTACAAATTCGATAAGCCGCGCCGCTGGCTCAATTCGGGCGGGCTGGGCACGATGGGCGTGGGACTGCCCTACGCCATCGGGGCGTCGTTCGCCAATCCGGGCAAGCCGGTGGTCTGCGTCACCGGCGACGGCTCGATCCAGATGTGCATCCAGGAACTTTCGACGGCCAAGCAGTTCGGCCTGCCGATCAAGATCGTCAACCTGAACAACCGCTATCTGGGCATGGTGCGCCAGTGGCAGGAAATGTTCTACAGCCGCCGGTATTCCCAGACCTACATGGATTCGCTCCCCGATTTCGTGAAGCTGGCCGAAGCCTACGGTCACGTGGGCATCCGCGTGGAAAAACCGAAGGATGTCGAACCGGCGTTGAGGAAAGCCTTCGTCGATCACAAGGACGACCTGGTTTTCCTCGACATCCGCACCGCGCGGGAAGCCAACGTCTTCCCCATGGTGGCGGCGGGCAAGGGGTTGTCCGAAATGATCCTGGCCGACGAAAATCTGTAAGGGGAAACGACATGCGACACATCATTTCAGTTCTTTTGGAAAACGAGTCGGGCGCGCTCTCGCGGGTCGCCGGGCTTTTTTCGGCGCGCGGGTATAATATCGAGACTCTGACGGTCGCCCCGACCGAGGACCGATCCCTGTCCCGGCTGACCATCGTGACATCCGGCAGCGACGAGATCATCGAGCAGATCACCAAGCAGTTGAACAAGCTGATCGACGTCGTCAAGGTCGTGGATCTTTCCGAGGCGGCGCACATCGAGCGCGAGCTGATGCTGATCAAGGTGCGCGCTTCCGGGAAGGACCGCGAGGAGATGAAACGCATGGCGGACATCTACCGGGGGCGCATCATCGACGTGACCGACGCGACCTACGTGATCGAGTTGACGGGCAACGGATCGAAGCTCGACTCGTTCATCCAGGCCATCGACGGCGGTCTTATCCTCGAGACCGTGCGCACCGGGATCAGCGGCATCGGCCGCGGCGACTGGGTTTTGAAAGTTTGATTTTTTTACGTGCAAGGGAGATTGCCATGAAGGTTTACTATGACAAGGACGCCGATCTTTCCCTGATAAAGGGCAAGAAAGTCGCCATCATCGGTTACGGTTCGCAGGGTCACGCCCACGCGCAGAATCTCAACGATTCGGGCGTCAGGGTGACGGTCGGCCTGCGCAAGGGCGGCGCGTCGTGGAGCAAGGCCGAGAAGGCCGGACTCAAGGTGGAGGAGATCGCCAAGGCGGTCAAGGGGGCCGATGTCGTCATGATGCTGCTGCCGGACGAGAACATTCCGGCCGTCTATTACGGAGACGTCGAGCCGAACATCAAGAAGGGCGGAACGCTGGCCTTCGCGCACGGCTTCAACATCCATTACAACCAGGTGGTGCCGCGCGCCGATCTGGATGTCATCATGGTGGCGCCGAAGGGGCCGGGGCACACGGTCCGTTCCGAGTACGTGAAAGGCGGCGGCGTTCCGTCGCTGATCGCGGTCTACCAGGACAATTCGAAGAAAGCGCGGGACATCGCCCTTTCCTACGCGGCGGCCAACGGCGGCACCAAGGGCGGGGTGATCGAGACCACCTTCCGCGAAGAAACCGAAACCGACCTTTTCGGCGAACAATGCGTGCTCTGCGGCGGACTCGTCGAACTCATCAAGATGGGTTTCGAAACCCTGGTCGAAGCCGGTTATGCGCCGGAAATGGCGTACTTCGAATGTCTGCACGAAGTCAAGCTGATCGTGGATCTGATCTACGAAGGCGGCATCGCCAACATGAACTATTCGGTTTCCAACAACGCCGAGTTCGGCGAATACGTGACCGGACAGCAGGTCGTCAACGCCTCCTCGCGCGAAGCGATGAAGAACGCGCTGGAGCGGATACAGAACGGCGAATACGCCAAGATGTTCATCCAGGAGGGAAGCATCAACTATCCGTCGATGACCGCCCGCCGCCGCCTGATGGCCGAACACCAGATCGAGACCGTCGGCGCCAGGCTCCGCGACATGATGCCGTGGATCAAGAAGAACAAACTGGTGGATCAGTCGAGGAATTGACGTTCCGGCCACGGCGATGCGGCGGCCGCGGCGAGAGCCTCGGACAAGCCGCGTTCGCCGTGGTTGAACCGTTCTTCCTGGACGTTTTTCAAAACAGGAGAGATCGAACAGGGGAGATCGTCATGAAGTTTCGACTGTTCATTATCGTGTTTGCTCTTTTTATCGCCCGGCCGGTTTGCGCGCAGGGCGGTTTTGTCGATGGCGCGGGCAAGCCTGCCACGGGCGGCATCGTCACCGTCGAGGAAGCCAAAAAGCTGCGCGACGACACGCCGGCGCGGTTGCAGGGCAACATCGTGCGCGCGCTGGGCGATGAAAAATACATATTCCGCGACGCGAGCGGTGAAATCGTCGTTGAAATAGACGACGACGTCTGGCGCGGCGTGACCGTCGGTCCGGGCGATAGCGTGGAAATCCGCGGCGAGGTCGACAAGGATTTTCCCGGCTTCCCCGTGGAAATCGAGGTCGACGCCATCAAGAAGCTGTAATGTGGTGTTTTTAACCGCAACGACGTAACGGGCGCAACGAAAAACGGCGGAATTGTTTCTCGTTGCGCCCGCCGTGTCCTTGCGCTCCTTTCCAAATCCGAGGTTCGATGAACTATCCGCATCCGTTTCTCGCCAGGGAAGGCTGGCCGTTCATCGGCGGCTCGCTGGCCCTGGCCTTGCTGGCCTCGCTCGCCGGTTTCTGGTCCCTGCCATTCTGGCTGATTTTCGTCTTTTGCCTGCAATTTTTCCGCGATCCGCCCCGCGTCGTCGCGGGCGGGCCGAAAAGCGTGGTTTCGCCGGCCGACGGGCGGATCGTCGTGGTCGAGGAGGCCGACGATCCCTACCTCGCTCGCCGCGCCCTGAAAGTCAGCGTGTTCATGAACGTGTTCAACGTGCATTCGAACCGTTCCCCGATCGAGTGCGCGGTGCGGCAAAAGTGGTACGCGTCCGGCAAGTTTTTCAACGCGGCGCTGGACAAGGCGTCGGTGGAAAACGAACGCTGCGCCCTGCACCTCTCCACGCGCGACGGCCGGGACATCACCTGCGTCCAGGTGGCCGGGCTGATCGCGCGGCGGATAGCGAATTACGTCGACGCGGGCGCGTCCCTGAAGGCAGGAGAGCGTTACGGCTTCATCCGCTTCGGTTCGCGCGTCGACGTCTACCTGCCGCTCGACGCCAGGGTGAAAGTCGTCATCGGAGAGCGGGTTTCCGCTTCGAGCAGCGTGCTGGCCGAGCTGGCTTGAAACCTTGGCTTGAAGCCCTTTCGCGCCGCCCCGGAACGAGGCCGCCGCGCATGACCGGCCGGCTGCTCCTCGCCGGCCGTTTTCTGGGCCGGATACTCCGCCGTTTCGCCGAGGAGGATTTTGGCCGGACGAGCGCCAGTCTGGCCTACACCACGCTGCTGTCGCTCGTCCCGCTCGTCGCCGTGGTGCTGGGCGCCATCTCGGCCATGCCGTCGTTCCTGCCGATGGTCGACCAATTGCAGCATCTCGTCCAGAACATGCTTCCCGAACGCAGCGCCGTGATGATCGTCGGCTATGTGCTCGATTTTTCGCGGAAAGCGTTGAACGTCACGGTCGTCGGTCTGCTCGCCTTGGTGGCGACGGCCCTGACCCTGCTGCACACCGTCGAGCAGGCGTTCGACAAGGTCTGGAAAGCCGCCGGAAAACGCCCGTGGTGGCGTCGCATCGGGCTGTACGCCGCGCTGATCCTGCTGTGGCCGCTGGCCGTCGCCTATGTCGTGGCGGCGGTCTCCTTCGCGGTTTCCCTGTCGTCCGGGCTGATGATCGGACCGCCGTGGCTGAACGGCCTGTTGTCCAAGGCCACCGGCATACTCGTCGCCGCCGTGTTTCTGGCCGGCCTTTATTTCGCCGTCCCCAACGCAAGGGTCAGGTTGCGCGACGCGCTGCTCGGCGGCGTCTTCGCCGCGCTCGGCTTTTTCCTGATGCAAAAGGGATTCGAACTCTATCTGTCGTATTTTCCGTCCTTCACCCTCGTCTACGGAACATTCGCCACGGTTCCGATTTTCCTCCTGTGGCTCTACCTGTCATGGGCCACGATCCTGCTCGGCGCGCTCGTAACCGTCACCCTGCCCGAATTCCGGCGGGCGGATGCCTCCTGATTCGATTTCCGCTCCAGGGAGACAGGCCGGGTTGGCGAAAAGCGTGAATGGCTTCGATCCTTTTGTTTGCGCGGCCAATCAAACCTTCCCCGCCGGTCTGGCGGTATCTCGCCGGCAATGTCATTGGCCGGAGCACGGCCGAAAACTCTCAATGGAGGCTTGCCGCATGAAACCTGGAAAACTGTTTGCACCACTGCCCTTTTTGTTCCTTCTGCTGGCGGCTTGCTCCAGCGGCCCTTGGTCAAGGCCATGCTGGACGCCGAAGTCGAACGCCTGTGCGCCATCGACGGCGGGATCAAGGTGTATGAGACGGTGAAATTGCCGGCGGAGAAGTTCAACGAATGGGGGCAGATCAACTTTTACAAGCCGACTCAAGGGGAAAACGCGCTGGGGCCGGAATATATTTTTATCAATGAAACCCACTACGACCACAAAGGGAATCCACGGCTTTTCCGCTATCGTCATCAAGTGATTCGACGTACAGATAATAAGAGCCTGGGTGAAACGATTTTATATGGAAGAGGCGGCGGCGACCTACCTGGTCCGTGGCATGGATCAAGTTTTCACTGCCCTGAAATTCAAGTGGCTGGCAGGGAAGCATTGTTTAAGCAAATATTCATCACCCCAATGCAAAGGATTCGGTAATGAATACCAATTCGATTTACCTTCAGCCCGCATAGGTTGGAGTAAGCGAAGCGAACCCCAATACATCCCCCGCACATTTTCAATTTCTTTTGCACAGACAGACGAATGAACAAGGAAAATCAAAAACAATAACGCCCAAATGTTGAGGTTCGCTTCGTTCCCCCCCAACCTATGATTCGCCACTGGATTTTCGCTGCTCCTATCCAGCCTACATCCTCAAAGAGATACCTTGATTGACGGCCGTGTGGCGCGCGCTCCGGAACGTCCGGATGGACTCAGTCCGGTTCCGCTGGAAACAAAGCTTGGGCCGCGTCTTTTTCGCCGGGCTCTTTTTTGGAGGTTTTCTGGGGCAGACGTCTCCAGCGGACGGTTCGGGAGCCGGTGGGCTGGAGGGCGCGCTCTTCCGGCTTCAGAAAGGTAAACCCCATGCGCCGCAGCAGATTCCAGACGCTGGCGTCGCTGCATTTTATGCCGAATTGCTTGGCGATCAGCTGGCGGATGCGCGGCATCGTCCATACCTCGCTCGCAAATCCGGCCTTCCGCGCGCTGACCGTGATGATTCGCGCCAGTATCTTTTCCTGCTCGACATTCAGTTGGCGCGGCCGCCCCTGAGGCTCGCGCTTGAGTCCTTCGTGGCCGCCCTCGGCCAAGCGACGCTCCCAATCCCACACCGCCTGCCGCGTCACGCCCAGGCGTCTCGCCACCTCCGCTTTCGACAGCCCCTGCGCCAAAAGCGCGGCCCCCTGCTGCCGCCGCCTCTCCAATTCTTTGGGTTCTCGCGTCCAATATGCCATTTTCGTGTCTAATCGTGTCTAAAAACGAACTCGAATCGATCGACGCCGCCGCTTGCCACGGCGCCGGCGGCCATGAAAGCGAAGGCAGGAAAACAAGCTCACGCCGGCGGCAAACGCCGCGCGACCTTCAGTGAATCGTCATCTTACCTCATCCATCGGCTGAATTCATCCCTGAATCGACCTCGATGAAAGCGCGCGGCCGGGCGGCAAAAACGGTGGGGCGAAGCTCAATAGCTCAACGTCAGGTTGAATCCGGCCGTGACGGGATCGGTCTTGAAAAACGCCGGATGGCTCACGGGACGGCCGGCGAAAACGTCGTAGGAAAACTGCCGCCAGGCGCCGCGCAGGCCGGTGACGGCGCCGGTGAGCGCGCGGCCGACGAGCAGGCCGGCGGAACGCCCGCCGACGCGGCCGTGATCGAGTCCGAGGTAAACCTCCTGCCCGCTGTCGCCCAGAGACACGGACAGGTCGTTGCGCAGAAGGAATCCGCGCTCGGCCATGAGCACGCTTTCGCCGTCGAAACCGCGCACGGTGTAGCGGCCGCCGATCGAAAAGCGGTCCTGCGGCACGAGCGGCGCGCGGTTCCATTGCGCGCGCCAGAGGCCGTTGTAGCGCAGGCGCTGCCCAAGGAACCGGAACGGCAGGGACAGCGAGGCTTCGGCGGTGGCGATTTTCGGGCGCGCCGTGCCTTCGCCGAAGGCGTCTTCGGGCGCTTTCAGCGCGTCGAAAGCGCCGGTGCCGCGCCGCCAGGCCAGGTCGAGGTCGAGAACGGCGTCGGCGATGAAGACGCGATGCGTGAAACCGATCTCCCATCCGGCCATGCGCCGCCGCTGCACCTCGATTTCGGTGTCGTCGATGAAATTCCTCGAACGGGTGAGGTAGCCGCGCAGATATACCGTGCTCTTGCTCATCGCGTCGCGGTGGATGAGCCGCGACAGCCTGGCTTCCAAAGTGTCGCTGGCGCCGCTGTAGACATAGTTCTGGACGGCGCCGGCCACGGTCTGATGGTAATGGTGGGCGCTGCCGGTGGCGGCGAGCGCCCAGTAGCCGAACGGCAGGGAATAGTGCAGCGTGTGCCCGCGCGTGCCGCGATGGCCGGAACGGCCGCCTTCCAGGTCCTGGTTGTAAGTGGCGTAAAAGAGATCGTTGAGCGCCAGCAGATGCTCGCCGGAGACGGTGACGCTGCCCTGGCGCTTGCCGGTCGCCTCCGATCCGCCGTCGTTGGCGGAAAGCGTGAGGCGCAGGGGAAAAGCCTGTTTCCAGGTGACGACGAGATCGCTTTCGCCGGGCAGCGCGCCCGGCTCGATGCGGATATCGACCTCGACCGTGGAAAGGCGTTTCCAGTTTTCGAGCGCCTGTTCGATGTCGCGCAGGTTGAGCAGATCGCCGGGCGCGGCGGGAAAGGCGTTCCAGAGCGTGGCGCGGAAATCGCCGCCGTCGGCGAAACGGATGACGCGGATGCGGCCGGGAAGAATTTTGAGCCGGAGAACGCCGGTCGTCAGATCCTGCGCTTCGGCGAGGACACGCGTGGTGACGTAGCCGCGCTCGACGATGGCGTTCTGGAGGCGGGACATGACGAGGCTCACGCCCCGGCCGCCAAGGCAGCGCCCCGTCGCCCGCGGAAATGTTCCCATAGCATTGTCTATCACGACAGCTCGGTAGATGAAGAGGTCGAGGGTGATTTTGAGCCTGTTGAGGGTCTTGGAAAAGCGCTTGCTTCTTCGGTTGAAACGCGCAAG
>JAIRPF010000200.1 GCA_031257115.1 Accumulibacter sp. | reverse complement strand
AGGCTGGAACCCCGGCCTGGAAGGCCGGGGTTTCGACCGTAGCTACTTGGGAGGGGTGCAAACCCCTTCCAAGTTCGTTCACAGCGACAGGCATGAATGCCTGTCGCTAATGAGTTGCTGGATGAGACCGCGGCGAACGCTCGCGGTTCGATTTTTCGCCGGCGGCGGCAAGCGCCCCGCTCAATTCAAATCTTCCTTGCCCACGACCGGAAGCCTGAAAACCTCGATGCCTTCCTCGCGCAGCGCCCTGAATTCCTTCTCGCTGGCCTGTCCGCGGATCGGGCGCTCCGGAGCTTCGAGGTAATGAATCCTGCGCGCCTCGTCCGCGAATTCCGCGCCGACGTCCTCGGTACGGGTCATGATCGCCGTCATGAGCTGGCGATAGGCGCCCAGCAGACCGCCTCCCGGATTGGTCACGGCCGTATTCGCGGGCGCCGCCGCCGGCCGCGCCGATCCGTGGGCGCCGCCCAGATGGACGGCCGACGGAATCCGGCGGATTTCCCCGGAAGCGCAGGAAGGACAGGAAACCAGCCCCTTCGCGTTTTGCGCGTCGAACGCCTCGGAGGACTGGAACCATCCTTCGAAACGATGGCCGTTGTTGCAGGACAGGTCGAAAATGATCATGCGAATGGCGCGCCACGGCAAGCCTGGTGGAAAACGGCGAAAGTGTAGCATTCCATTTCCAAATCGTTCGCGCCGTGGGCGCGCGCGATATTTGAAGGGCGTGGGCGTGGCGGTGAACAATCGGGATGGGAGCCGCAAAAAGGTTGCGATGGGCGCGATAAAAAAGCCGGCGCGTTTCAGGAAGATCGTCGCGGCTGTCCATATCCGCTGTATGCCCCAGGGGGTAATGTCTTGTGACGGCGCTGGCTGGAACCCAATCCCTTCCCCGCGCCCACCGCGATTCGGCGGTGGTTTCGGGTTTCCGCCGGGAGGAATTCGTGGTGGTACGCTTCGGATATACTTGATCTGGACAAACTTTGCGCGCCAATCATGTCTCCCGCACCTTTTCCTCCCGCGTCCTTTCCTCCCGACACGCCGCCGGATCGCGCCGCGCCACGGTGGATACGCGCCGGGAGCGCCGAGTATCGCCATGCCGTGCAGGCGCTGTTTCTCGCCGGTTTCGCCTGCTATTCCCTGATCTATTGCGTGCAGCCCCTGCTGCCGGCGTTTGCCGAGGCTTTCGGCGTCAGTCCGGCGGAAAGCTCGCTGGCCCTGTCGCTGACCACCGGGCTGCTCGCCGTGTCCATCGTCCTCGCGGGGGCGTTTTCGCAGGCGCTCGGCCGACGGGGGTTGATGTTCTGCTCGATCCTGCTGGCGGCGGTCTGCAACATCGCGGCGGCGGCGACGCCGAGCTGGCTGGCGCTCCTGGCGGCGCGGACCATCGAGGGCTTCATCATCGGCGGCGTTCCGGCGGTGGCGATCGCTTATCTGTCCGAGGAAATCGAGCCGGCCAACCTGGGCAAGGCGATGGGGCTTTACGTGGCGGGGACGGCTTTCGGCGGCATGACGGGCCGTATCGTCACGAGCGTGCTGGCCGAATTCACTCCCTGGCGCGTGGCGCTCGGCATTCTCGGCGCGCTGTGCCTCGTGGCGGCGGCCGGTTTCTGGAAGCTGCTTCCGCCGTCCAGGAATTTCGTCCCCCGGCCGGGCTTCGACCTGGCCTTCCACCTGCGCACCTGGAAAGCGCATCTCGCCAACCGCGCCCTGCGGCGCATCTACGTTTACGGTTTCCTGATTACCGCCGTTTTCATGACGCTGTTCAACTACACCGTTTTCCGGCTCTCGGAAGCGCCGTATTTCCTGAGCCGGGCGGCGATCAGCATGATTTTCCTGGCGTATGGCTTCGGCATGGTTTCCTCGTCGGTTTCGGGCGCGCTGGCCGACCGCTTCGGCCGCCGCCCGCTGCTTGCCCTGGGGTTCCTGATCCTGCTGCTGGGCGTCCTGGCGACCTTGCCGGAGTCGCTGGCGGTGGTTTTTGGCGGCATCGTGCTGGCGACGATCGGCTTCTTCATCGCCCACGCGGTGGCCAGCGCCTCGATCGGCCCGCTGGCCGGCGAATACAAGGGCCACGCGGCGTCGCTTTACCTGTTGTTCTATTACATGGGATCGAGCATCGTCGGTTCGGTGGGAGGATGGTTCTGGCAGTATGGCGGCTGGCCGGCCGTCGCCGGGCTGATCGGGGTTCTCGCGCTCGTTGGACTGATTCTGGCCGCGCGGCGGGCGGCCGCCCCGCGATCCTGACGCGAGCGCATGGCCTTGCCGCCCGGAGCGGGGTAATATTCGGAAATGTCCGGGGGGTTCCGGGGATATTCGGGAAGGGAGCGCCCGTCCCGAACTTGAAAAAGGTGTGAATGGCCTCATTTTCGTTTCCGTAATTCCGAAATGAAGAAGCAAGCGCCCGGCGGGATCGCCGGGCCGGGCGCAACGGAGAAAGGAGTCGCGATGAACGTGGTCTATAACAGCGAGCATTACGCCATTCTGGCTTACCCCATCCACGAGGGATTCGAGCTGGTGGACAAGCTGGGAAAGCGTTGCATGTTCGTCCAGGGTTCGCTGGCGATCGGCCTGCGCGAGGCGATCGACCGCATCCCGGACGAGGAGCGCGACATGGAGTCGATCGACGCCTTGCTCGACGGCTACTGCACCGGCGCGGCGCAGCCGATCGTTTTTCACTGAACGCGGAGGATTTGCCGATGGCCATTTATCAGTCCGAATACGAGAAATTCCGGGAAGAGATGCGCGCCCTGCATCCCGATTGGGAAAGCGGACAGCGCGAGGGGCTGGCGCTGCTCTGGAACAAACGGGGGGATGTGGACGAATTGCGTTCCCGCCGCGCGGCGGAGGAGAAGCGCAAGGCGTACCCTTACGACGTAAACTTCTGACGCCCCGTGCCCGGGAGCCGGTTCGCGGGGTTCCTCGCGGCCGGTTTCCCGCCGTCCGGGGCGCGAAAAACGGAACGGCCCGAAAAACCATGCGCGCAGGAGCGTTGAAATGAAATTCACTTATTCCAGCCCAACCGTCATCCATTTCGGCCAGGGCAAGATCGCGGCCATCGCCGGGGCCATCGAGCCGGAGCGCAAGATCCTGGTGATCTGCGGCGGCGGCTCGATCAGGAAAAACGGCGTCTACGACCAGGTCGCGGCGGCGCTCGACGGGCGGCCGTGGCGCGAGTTTTCCGGCGTCGAGCCGAACCCGTCGGTCGAGACCCTGGACCGGGCCGTGGCCCTGATCCGCGAGGAGAAGCTCGATTACATCCTGGCCGTCGGCGGCGGCTCGGTCATCGACGGCGCCAAATACGCCGCCGCCTCGGCCCGCTACGACGGCGACGGCTGGGACATCCTGACCGGCAAGCATCGCGTGCGGGAGGCGCTGCCGCTGGGCGTCGTGCTGACCCTGCCGGCGACCGGGTCGGAATCGAACAGCGGCGCGGTCGTCAGCCGCGGGGCGACGCGGGAAAAGCTGGCCTTTCTGTCTGGCGCCGTCGTTCCGCGCTTTGCCGTGCTCGATCCGGACGTCGTCAAGTCGCTGCCCGAACGGCAGATCGCCAACGGCCTGGTCGACGCCTTCGTCCATGTCTGCGAACAATACCTCACCTATCCCGCGCAAGCCTGGGTGCAGGACGGCTACGCCGAAACGCTCCTGCGCAATCTCCTGAATCTTTCCCTGCAATTCGGGGAACGCGACAGCGACGCCTGGCGCGCCAATTTCATGTGGACCGCCAACCAGGCGCTGAACGGCCTGATCGGAGCCGGCGCGCCGCAGGACTGGGCGACGCACATGATCGGCCACGAACTGACCGCCGCCTACGGCATCGATCACGCGCGCACGCTGGCCATCGTCCAGCCGGCGCTCCTGCGCGACCGGATCGGCGAAAAGCGGGTCAAGCTGGCGCGGATGGGCCGCGCGGTCTTCAATCTTTCGCCGGACGCGGATCTCGCCGAACGCGCCATCGCCGAGGTCGAAAAACTGTATCGCGCGCTCGGCATGCCGGCGCGCCTCTCCGAAGCCGGCGTGGCCGACGCCGAAGCGCCCGCCCGGATCGCCGAAAGCATCGCCCGGCACGGCATGGCGAAACTGGGAGAAAACGGAACGATCACGCCGGAG
>JAIRPF010000198.1 GCA_031257115.1 Accumulibacter sp. | reverse complement strand
AGGCTGGAACCCCGGCCTGGAAGGCCGGGGTTTCGACCGTGGCTACTTGGGAGGGGTGCAAACCCCTTCCAAGTTCGTTCACAGCGACAGGCATGAATGCCTGTCGCTAATTAGTTGCTGCCTGTTTCGCGGCGCGGGTCAGTAGGGACTTGACGAGGAAAATCATCAGCCGTTGCAGCGGGTTGCGGTGCCCCCACGGGCGCCAGGTTTTGGCGTGGCGCATCCGGTAGCCGTCGAATTGGCTCGCCCAGGGCGCCAGTCTGACGCCGCCCCGGCCGAGCAGGAGCTTGAGGGTTTCGATGGCGGCGACGCCCGCGCACAACTGGCAGGCGGCGACGCAGGAAGGCCCCAGGCGCTCCGCGAGCCGCACGCGGGACATGTCGGCCACGTAGCCTCGCTGGAGCATGGCCGGGGACAGGCCGACCATGAAGCGGATGGCCATTTCGGTCTCGCTCGCGCATCGCGCGAAGCCGAAATACTCCTCGAACGGCATACCGCCCGGGCCGAACACGAGCAGGGCCGCGCCCAGGCCCAGGGGGGCCGCGGTCACGACCGGAATGTTCTTGCGCTCGCAGGCGGCGAAGGTCGCGCGCCGGGCGGCGAAGGCGAAGAAGTCGAGGCCGTCGACATAGACGTCGACGCCGTCCAGGAAATCTTCCAGCGTGTCGTCCTGGATTCCCGCCGGGAAGAGGCGCAGGTCGATCTCCGGGTTGATGTCCCTGGCCATTTCGGCCAGCACGTCCAGTTTCGGGCGTCCGAGCGTGCTGACCAGCGCGCCGGCCTGGCGGTTGAAATTGACGAGGTCGAAATCGTCGAGGTCGGCGATCGTGAAACGGCCGATGCCCAGCCGGGCCAGCGTGAGCAGGTGCGCGCCGCCGACGCCGCCCAGTCCGCCGATCGCCACGCGCGAGGTTCTCAGGCGCGCCTGCTCCGCTTCCGTGACCCAGCCGATGTTTCTCGAAAACGCTTTTTCGTAGTCGAACACTTTCATCGTAAAACGGACTCCGGTTTGAACCCCCGCCCTTCAGGGCAGTGCGAAAGTCGAAATCCCGGCCCGAAAGCCAGGGTTTCGACCGTGGCTACCTGGGAGGGGCGCGAACCCCTTCCAGGTTCGTTCACAGCGGCAGGCATGAATGCTTGTCGCTAATGAGTTGCTGACGAGCGCCTTGCCGTATGATGCAATCCTGACAGATTCACAATCTAGCAGACGAACCGCTTCCGATGAACAGTTTGATCGCCGATTTTCGCCTGGCTTGCAGGAATCTCACGCGCAATACGCAACGGACGCTGGTGGCGACGCTGACGGTGGCGTTCGGGATCGTCGCCTTTTTGCTGGCCGGCGGGTTCATCGCCTGGATTTTCGAGCAGATGCGCGAGAGCGCGATCCATTCGCAGTTCGGGCACGCGCAGATCGTGCGGCCGGATTTTTTCGAGAAGGGCCTCGCCGATCCCTATGCGTTCCTGCTTCCGGAAAAGTCGGACGAGCAATCGCTCGTCGAGCGCATGCCGGGGTTTCGCGGTCTGGCGCCGCGCCTTGCTTTCAGCGGCCTGATCAGCCACGGTGAGACGACGATCGCCTTCATCGGCGACGGGGTCGATCCGGTCAACGAAAAACCCGTGAGCACCCAGGTCAACATCGTCGCCGGCCGCGATCTCGAAAGCGCCGGCGAGGCCTCGGTGATTCTCGGCGAGGGCCTGGCGCGCGGCATGGGCGTCGCGCCGGGCGATACCGTCGTGCTGCTGGCGACGGCGGCCAGCGGCGGCCCGAGCGCGGTCGAGGTCGGCGTGGCGGGGATTTTCGCCACGACGGCCAAGGAATACGACGATTCGGCGCTGCGCCTGCCGATCGGCGTGGCCAGGAAGCTGATGAAGGTGAAGGGGGCGACGTCCTGGGTCGTGCTGCTCGACGAAACGGACAGGACGGCGGAAGCGAGCCGGTATCTTTCGGAGAATTTGCCCAGGGATCGGTTCGAGGTCGTGCCCTGGACGGCGCTGGCCGATTTCTACAACAAGACGGTCGTGCTTTTCTCGCGGCAAGTCGACGTCGTCAAGTTCATCATCGGTGTCATCATCGCGCTGGCGATCTCCAATACCCAGATGATGAGCGTGCTCGAACGCACGACCGAGATCGGGACCAGCCTGGCGATCGGCCTGCGGCGCGCGGCCGTGATGCGCCTGTTCGTCGTCGAGGGGGCGCTGATCGGCGCCGTCGGCGGCGTTCTGGGGATCGCGCTGGGGTTTCTCCTGGCCCAGCTCATATCGGCGATCGGCATTCCCATGCCGCCGCCGCCGGGCATGGCGCGGGGCTTTCTCGGAGAAATCCGGATCGTTCCCCGGCTGGCGGCGGACGCGCTGCTCCTGGCGATGCTCACCACCTTCGCGGCGAGCCTTTTCCCGGCCTGGAAGGCGAGCCGCATGGTCATCATCGACGCGCTGCGGAGGAACCAATGAAATCCGGTTTCCGGCGGCATCTGGATTTCGCGCTGCGCAACGTCTTCCGGCAACGCGCCCGCTCGGCGGGGACGCTCGCGGCGATCGCCCTGGGCGTGGCCGGGCTGATCCTCGCCGGCGGATTCGTCCAGGACATTTTTTTCCAGCTGGGCGAAGCGGTCATTCATTCGCAGAGCGGGCATATCCAGGTGACGAAGAAGGGCTACCGCGAAGGCCGCGTCCGCTCGCCGGAATCGTTTCTCATCGACCGGCCCGATGACGTGAAAAGCGCGATCGGCGAGACGCCCGGCATGCGATCGGCGCTGGCGCGGCTCGGATTCGCGGGCGTCATCAACAACGGCCGGCGGGATCTGGGCATCGTCGGCGAAGGGGTCGAACCGTCGGCCGAGGAAAAGCTGGGCACCTACCTGCGCTACATCGAAGGGCGCGCGCTGCGCGACGAGGATCTGGACGGCATCGTCGTGGGGCAGGGCGTCGCCCGGTCGCTGGGCCTCAAACCCGGCGACCGGGTCAATCTCGTCATCAGTCTGGCGCAGGGCGCGGTCAACACGCTGGATTTCGAAGTGGCCGGCGTTTTCCAAAGTTTTTCCAGGGATTTCGACGCGCGCGCCGTGCGCATTCCCCTGCGGGCAGCGCGCGAACTCATGGATACGCGGGCGGCGCATGTGCTGGTGGGCGTGCTGGACAAGACGGAAGATACCGACGCCGCGCTGGCCCATTTGAAGGATCGCCTGGAAAACCGGGGCTTCGAGTTGGCGAGCTGGCGGGAATTGTCCGATTTCTACGACAAGACGCTGAAACTCTACGACCGGCAGTTCGGCGTCCTGCGGCTGATCATTCTGCTGATGGTGCTGCTGTGCGTCACGAACAGCGTCAACATGACCCTGTTCGAGCGGACGCGCGAGTTCGGGACGATGCTGGCGCTGGGCGGCCGGCCGGGGACGGTGTTCCGGCTGATCATGACCGAGAGCGTCCTGCTGGGGGTTTTCGGCGCGCTCGCCGGCGTGGCGGCGGGATGCGCGGCGGCCGCGATCGTTTCGGCCATCGGCATTCCCATGCCGCCGCCGCCCAACGCCAACGCCGGCTATACCGCGTTCATCCGCCTCGTGCCGGCCGACGTCGCCCTGGCGGGAGCCGTCGGCGCCGCGGCGACGATCCTGGCGGCCGTGCTGCCGGCGCGGCGCGCTTCCCGCCTGAACGTCGTGGAAGCCTTGCGGCAAGGCGTGTGATTTGGCGGGAACCGTGACATATTTGGTGTTTCGGATGCCCGGAAACGGGTAATCTTCGGCAATGAGCGGTTTTTGGAGCGGATTTGTGGCGGCGCGAATACACAAAAAGTGCTATTTTTGCGAAATGGTGAAAAATATTTATTCAAATCAGAAAGTTTCGGTTACTATTTAATCTTGAATGTTATCTTTCTTCGTAAATCGATTGCCTTAGGAGAATGAAATGTCGGTCGGCCTGAAAAAAAGTGTTGCTACGGTGATTCGGTGGATCGCGCTGGGGGCGTTCGGAGCGGTCCTGTTCGGCTGCGCGAGCAATTCCGCGCCCCCCGCGCCAGTGAACGCCGCCTCGGAGAGCTATAACTACCTCATCGGTCCGGGAGACACGGTCAACATCGTGGTCTGGCGCAATCCGGAACTTTCGATGTCCGTCCCTGTCCGTCCGGATGGCAAGATCGCGGCGCCCCTGGTCGAGGACATGGTGGCGATGGGCAAGGACGCGACGACGCTGGCGCGCGACATCGAGAAGGAACTCGGCAAGTACATCCGCGACCCCATCGTGACCGTCGTCGTGACGCAGTTCGTCGGGCCGTACAGCGAGCAGATCCGCGTGGTCGGCGAGGCGGGCAAGCCGCAGACGCTGCCGTACAAGCAGAAGATGACCCTGCTCGACGTGATGATCGCCGTCGGCGGACTGACCGATTTCGCGGACGGCAACGGGACGACGCTGCTCAGGACGATCGAGGGCGACAGGCAGTACAGCGTGCGCGTGGCGGATCTCATCAAGCGCGGCGACGTTTCGGCCAATGTCGACATGAAGCCGGGCGACGTTCTCATCATTCCGCGCAGCTGGTTCTGACGGCGCGCATCGTCCGCATTGCGTCCCGGAGGGGCGCGATGCGGTTTCTCCAACCCTGAAGAGATATCGATCGATGGATGAAATTCTCCGACAGGCGACGATCATTCTGCGAGGAATGTGGAAACACCGCTGGCTTGGCTTCGCCGCCGCGTGGGCCATCGCGGTGATCAGCGTCATCGTGGTCTTTCGCATTCCCGATCGCTACGAGGCGTCGGCGCGCATCTACGTCGATACCCAGTCGATCCTGAAGCCGCTCATGTCCGGCCTCGCGATCGAACCCAACATGGATCAGCAGATCAAAATCCTGAGCCGCACGCTGATCAGCCGGCCGAACGTGGAGAAGCTGATCCGCATGGCGGATCTCGATCTCAACGTCAAGAACCGGGCCGGCATGGAGACGCTGGTCGACGAGCTGACGAAAACGCTGAGAATCCAGAGCACCTCGCGGGACAATCTCTACACCCTGGCGTATGCCGATCCGCAGCCGGAGCGCGCCAGGCGCGTCGTGCAGTCGCTGGTGTCGATTTTCGTCGAGTCCAGCCTGGGCAACAAGCGCAAGGATTCCGATTCCGCCAAGAAGTTCATCGACGACCAGATTCAGGTCTATCAGAAAAAGCTCGAGGAAGCGGAGAACCGGCTGAAGGACTTCAAGCTCAAGAACATTTCCGCGCAGACCGGCGAGGGCAAGGATTATTTCGGGCGTCTGAGCGAGGTGAGCACCGAACTGGAGCGGGCCAGGCTGGAACTGCGCGAGGCCGAGAATTCGCGGGACGCGCTGAAAAGGCAGATCGCGGGCGAGGAACCGACATTGCTGTCCAATGCGTCCGGCGCCGTCGCGGAAGGGATCGTGCCGGAAATCGACGGGCGCATCGACGCCCTGAAGCGCAATCTGGATGGCCTTTTGCAGCGTTACACCGACCGGCATCCCGACGTCGTGGGGACGCGCAGGATGATCCAGGAACTGGAAGAACAGAGGCTCCAGGAAATCGCCGCGCGCAAGAAGGGCGCGGCATCGAATCCGGCGATGGCGGCCAGCGCGAATCCGGTGTATCAGCAGTTGAAGGTTTCGCTGGCGGAAAGCGAGGCCAGCGTGGCGTCGCTGCAAACCCGCGTGGTGGAATACCAGAGCCGGTACAACCAGTTGAAGGATGCCATGAAGATGATTCCGCAGATCGAGGCGGAACTGGTGCAGCTCAACCGCGATTACGACATCCACAAGAAAAATTATGAGAGCCTCGTGGCGCGCAGGGAATCCGCGACGATTTCCGGCGAGATGGACGCCTCGACCGCATCGGTCGATTTTCGCCTGATCGATCCGCCGCGCGTGGGGTCCAAGCCGGTTTATCCGAATCGTCTGCTGCTGCTGCCCATGACCCTGCTGCTGGCGCTGGCGGCGGGTTTCTTCTCCCCGTTCGTGGCGAGCCAGCTGCGGCCGGTTTTCTTCGACGCCCGTGCCCTGCGGGAAGCCACCGGCTTGCCGCTGCTGGGCGTCGTTTCGAGGAAAGTGCCCGAAGCGGAGGTCGCCAGGGAAAAGCGGCTGCTGCGGCTGTTCATCTTGGGCGTCATGGCGCTGTTCGCCGCCTATGGCTCCGGAATGGCGCTGCTGGTCTATCTATCAACCCGTTCTGCTTGAGGAACAGCGATGAGTCTCATTGAGCAGGCAACGCGGCGTCTGGAGCAGTTGAGAAGCGCGGGCGTCGATATTCCGGCGCCGCCGGAGGATGAGGCGGAGCCGGTCGCCGAACGGCGCCGCGCCGCTTCCGATGCCCGCGATTCCAGGGCGGTTCCCCCGCCGCGGCCGTCGCCACCGCCACCGCGCCGGGTGGCCGAAACGCCGGGCGCTCCCCAGGCGCCGTACCCGCCGCAAGCGCCGCCGCGGCGGGCCAAGATGCCTCCGGGGCCGGAGATGCCGTCGTCCAGGCAGGTGAACATCGATTTCGACGTGCTGGAGGCGTCCGGAATCATCCGTCCCGACACCTTGCGTTCCCGCCAGGCGGACGAATACCGCGTCATCAAGCGGCCGCTCATCGACAATGCCATGGGCAAGGGCGCGGCACAGATCAAGGATGGCAACCTGATCATGGTCACCAGTTCGCTGCCCGGCGAGGGCAAGACCTTCACGACGCTGAATCTCGCCATAAGCATCGCCATGGAGATGGACAACACGGTGATGCTCGTCGATGCCGACGTCGCCCGTCCGGCCCTGTTGGGCCGGATGGGACTGGCGCCGACCAAGGGCCTGCTCGACGTGCTGGTCGATAGCTCGGTTTCGCTGTCGCGGGTATTGCTCAAGACCAATATCGAGAAGCTGACCCTCCTGCCCAGCGGCACGCAGCACCCGCGCGCGACGGAACTGGTCGCCAGCGAGGCGATGGCCCGCCTGCTCGAGGAGATGTCGAGCCGTTATTCGGACCGGATCATCATTTTCGATTCGCCGCCCCTGCTGGTGACCACCGAGGCGCGGACGCTGGCCTCGCACATGGGGCAGGTGGTCATGGTCGTCGCCGCGGAAAGGACGACGCATTCCGACGTCAGGAACGCGCTGGCGGCCATCGAGTCCTGTCCGGTCCGGTTGATGCTGCTGAATCAGGTAAAAACGGTAAGCAGGGATGAATATGGCTATGGTTACGGCTATGGATACGGATATGGTTACGGCGGCGTGGCGTAAGGGCGCCTTCCGGATGGCGCTCGGCGCGGCCCTGGGCGCGATGGCTCCGGCGATTCAGGCGGGCGATTGGCGGATCGAGCCGAGCGTTTCCGTCAACGAGACGGCGACGGACAACGTCGGTCTGACCGGCAAACACCGGAAAAGCGACTGGATCACCGACATCACGCCGGGAGTCAGGATCGACGGCCGCGGAGATCGTTTCAGGCTGAATCTGGACTACCAGTTGCACGGTCTTTTCCATGCCAACGATTCTTCGCGCGACAACCACCAGAATTCCCTGAACGCGGCGGGTTCGCTGGAGGTTCTGGAAAACCTGTTTTTCATCGACGCCGCCGCGAAGATCGCGCAGGAGAACCGGTCCGCCTTCGCCGGGTCGGCTTATTCTTCCGTCGACGTCAATGACAGCGACAACACGGCCGAAACCCGGAGCTATCGCCTTTCTCCCTATTTCAGGGGAATGCTCGGCGCATCGACCGAATATCTCCTGCGCTACAGCCTGGACAAGACGACGACGGACGCGGGCGGCGCCTACGACGGCCAGACGAGGCAATGGCTTGGCCGGCTGGCCAGCACGCGGAATTTTTCCGGATTCGGCTGGTCCGTCGAGGCGAGCCGTCAAAGGAACGATTATGAACGGGAGCGCGACACGAAATCGGATCTCGTCCGGGGCAGGCTCACCTATCATTTCGATCCGCAGTTCCGCGTGTCGCTGATCGCCGGGCGCGAGTCCAACGACTACGCCAGTCTCGACGAGAAATCGCACACCATCAAGGGCGGCGGATTCGAGTGGGCGCCGACCGAAAGAACCCTGCTGGCGGCTTCGCGCGAGGATCGCCTGTTCGGCAACAGCGACAGCATCTCCCTGACGCACCGGACCGCGCGCACGGCCTGGAAATACAGCCAGACAAAGGATTATTTCACTTCCACGGGGCAGTCGTCGGGCGGCGTCGGCACGTATTTCAGCCTGCTCGACAGCATGTTCTCCTCGGCCATCCCCGATCCCGTGGCGCGGGCCGCTTTCGTGAACGCCATGCTGGCGAGCAGCGGCCTTTCGCCGAACGCCGTCCTTCAGGGCGGCTTCCTCACGTCGAACGTGACGCTGCAAAAACGCAAGGAATTGTCGCTGGCCCTGGTCGGCGCGCGCAATACGGTGACTTTCGCGGCTTCGCAGGGCGAAACCAGGGATATTTCCAACGGGGCGGGCCTGGGATGGTTCCAGGGAACGAATTTCCTCAGTCTCGACAACGTCAGGCAGACCGGCGCCAGCGTCAACTGGTCGCACAAGCTCACCGGGCTTTCGACATTGACCAGCTCCGCCTCGCGCCTGAAAAGCAAGGGATCGGGAACTTCCCCCGCGCATACCAGCGAGACGATGTATTCCGTCAACTTCCTGACCCGGCTGGGGCCGAAGACCGACGCCGGCCTGGGCGCGCGGCGCATCGAACTGGATGGAACCACGGGCTATACGGAGAACGCCCTGACGGGGACGTTTTCCCACCGTTTCTGATCCGCCGCCATGTACGAATCCTATTTTGGCCTGACCAGCAAGCCGTTCCAGCTCAACCCGGACCCGAATTTCTATTTCGGCAGCAAGCAGCACCGGCGCGCGACGGCTTACCTCGAATACGGCCTGCACCAGAACGAAGGATTCATCGTCGTGACGGGCGAGGTCGGCGCCGGAAAGACGACGATCGTCCGCGGCCTGCTCAGCAAGCTCGATTCGACGAAAGTGGTCGCGGCGCAGCTGGTCAGCACCCAGCTCGACGCCGAGGATACGCTGCGCATGGTGGCGGCCGCGTTCGGCGTGAACATCAGGGCGCTCGGCAAATCCGAGGTGCTCCTCGCGCTGGAAGCCTTTCTCGTCGACGTGGCGCGCCAGGGCAAGCGTTGCCTGCTCATCGTCGATGAAGCGCAGAACCTGACGACGCAGGCCGTGGAAGAACTGCGGATGCTGTCCAACTTCCAGTTCGAGACGCAGGGCCTGTTGCAGAGCTTCCTGATCGGCCAGCCGGAATTCCGCAACATCATGCAAAGTCCACGGATGCTGCAACTGCGCCAGCGCGTCATCGCCGCGTGCCACATCGGCCCGATGGACCGGGACGAAACCCGCGCCTACATCGAGCACCGGCTCAAATGCGCCGGCTACGAAGGCCGGCCGCTTTTCAACGACGAGGCGTATGCCGCGCTGTTCAAGACCAGCGGCGGCGTTCCTCGGCGCATCAATTCGCTTTGCGACCGGATTCTCCTGGCGGGCTTTCTGGCGGGAAAGCCCCGATTCAAGGCCGCCGACGTCGAAGAGGTGGCGAGGGAACTCAACGAGGAGACGCTGGCTCCGGGCATGACGCCCCAGGAACCACGGAGCGCGGCGGGAACCGCCCGCGACGGCCGGCCGTCCGGGAGCGGCGGCATGGACCTGGGCCAGCTCGAACTGGACGCGCAGACGGCCGACGACGCGCTGCGGAGCGTCGGCGATCTGAAACAGGGTTTCGACGAACAGCGCGTCGTGCGCCTGGAACGCAGCATGATCCGGATCGAGCACGGCGTCACGGCGATGCTGAACCTGCTGCAACAGCTAATCAACGCCAGCCGGATACAAAAGGGCGCGGAGAACCGGAATTGAACGATCGAGCCTCTCATCTGGCAGGCTGGATCGTCGCCCGCGGCGGCCGCTGAAACGGGCGGCGGCGAAACATGGAACAGGAGCCTGACCGTGCCCCGCACTCCGATCGTTAATGCCCTGACGATAGACGTCGAGGACTATTTCCAGGTTTCCGCGTTCGCTCCATACATCGCTCGCGGCGAATGGGATGGCCTCGCGCGCCGGGTCGAGCGTAACGTCGGGCGCATCCTGGCCATGCTCGACGAATGCCGCGCGAAGGCGACCTTCTTCACGCTGGGGTGGATCGCCGAACGCCATCCACGGCTCGTGCGCGACATCGTCGACGGCGGTCACGAACTGGCGAGCCACGGCTACGGCCACGAACGCGCCAGCGATCTGGACGAAAAGGCGTTCTTCGCGGACGTCGACGCGGCGAAGAAACTGCTCGAAGACCTTTCGGGCGGACGGGTGAAAGGCTACCGCGCGCCGAGCTTCTCGATCGGGGAGAAAAATCCGTGGGCCTTCGATTGCCTGGCGCGGGCCGGCTATCTGTACAGTTCGAGCGTTTATCCGATACGCCACGACCATTACGGAATGCCGGACGCGCCGCGTTTCGCGCATCGGGCGCGCGGCGGCTTGCTGGAGATTCCGCCGACGACCTGCCGGTTTTTCGGGCGCAACTGGCCGGCCAGCGGCGGCGGCTATTTCCGGCTGATGCCTTATGCCGTGTCGCGCTGGCTGCTGGAGCGGGTCAACCGCCGCGACGGGCAGCCGGCGGTCTTTTATTTCCATCCCTGGGAAATCGATCCCGAACAGCCGAGAATTCCGGGGATCGATCTGAAGACGCGCTTCCGGCATTACCTCAACCTGCGGCGGACCGAGGGGCGCATCCGGCGTTTGCTGGGCGATTTTCATTGGGGGCGGATGGATGCGGTCTTTCCCTCCCGCCAGGACGGAGAGGCCGGATGAGGCCTCCTGACGGGGACAGCGCGGCATCGCCGCCGCCGTTGACCGTCCGGCGGCTCGACGCCGGCGACTCGCGCGGAGCGCGGCGCTGGGACGATTTCGTCCAGGCGTGTCCCGAGGCGACGTTTTTCCACCGCGCCGGCTGGCAAGAGATCGTTTCCGGCGTATTCCGGCATCCGTCGTATTTTCTCCACGCCGAGCGGGAGGGCGCGATCGAGGGCGTGCTGCCGCTCGCGCACGTCAAGAGTCTTCTGTTCGGCAACGCGCTCGTTTCGCTGCCGTTCGCCGTCTACGGCGGCGTCGCGGCAAACACCGAAGCGGCCGCGGAGGCGCTGGAGAACGAGGCGCAGGCAATCGCCCGCGAACTCGGCGTCGACCATCTCGAACTGCGCAACTTCAACCGCCGTCACGCCGACTGGCCCACGCAGGATCTTTACGTCTGTTTCCGCAAGGCCATCCTTCCGGACGCCGAAGCCAACATGCTGGCCATTCCGCGCAAGCAGCGGGCGATGGTGCGCAAGGGCATCAAGAACGGGTTGAAGAGCGAGATCGACGGCGATGTCGAGCGGTTTTTCCCGCTTTATGCCGACAATGTTCTGCGGCACGGGACGCCCGCCATGCCGAAACGCTATTTCCGCAAGCTGCTCGAAGTGTTCGGCAAGGACTGCGACGTTCTGACCGTGACCGATGCGCGCGGCCGGGCGATCAGCGGCGTGCTCAGCTTTCATTTCCGCGACGAGATTCTGCCGTATTACGCCGGCGACGACGCGGCCGCGCGCGATCTGGCCGGCAACGATTTCAAATACTGGGAATTGATGCGCCGCGCCTGCGAGCGCGGCGTCAAGGTTTTCGATTACGGGCGCAGCAAACGCGGAACCGGGTCGTATGCGTTCAAGAAGAACTGGGGCTTTGAACCCCGGCCGCTGTATTACGAATACCGTCTCTACCGGCGCGACGCCATTCCGCAGAACAACCCGTCGAACGCCAGATTCCGGCTGTTCATCGAAGCCTGGCGGCGGCTGCCGGTCGGCGTGGCCAACTGGCTGGGGCCGTTCATCGTGCGCAATCTGGGATAGGCCGTGGGCAATCTGCTCTATCTCGCGCATCGTTTGCCCTATCCGCCCGACAAGGGCGACAAGGTGCGTTCGTTTCACCTGTTCCGGCATCTGGCGGCGAAGCATCGGATTTTCCTGGGAACGTTCATCGACGATCCACGGGACGAAATTCATGTCGAAAAGCTGCGCGAGTCCTGCGCGGACATGCGCGTCGCGCGGCTGTCGCCGAAGCGGGCGCGGATCGGGAGCCTGCGCGGCTTCCTGAGCGGCGAGGCGCTGACGCTGCCGTATTACCGCGACGGCGGCCTGCGGGCGTGGGTGGATGAAACGATCCGGAAAAAGGGGATCGATGCCGCCGTCGTTTTTTCGTCGGCGATGGCGCAATATCTTTCCGCCTTTCCGCGCGAAAAAACGCTGGTCGATTTCTGCGACGTCGATTCCGCCAAATGGACGCAGTACGCATCGACGCGCCCCTGGCCGCTGTCATGGATCTATCGGCGCGAGGGCGAGCGGCTGCTGGCTTATGAGCGGAAAATCGCCGCGACGGCGGCGCACTCCTTTTTCGTGACGGAGAACGAGACGGCGCTTTTCCTGCGCCTGGCGCCCGAATGCCGCGGCAAGGCGTCGGCGATGTGCAACGGCGTCGACGCGGACTATTTTTCTCCGCGTCACGAGTTCGCGTCGCCCTACGCGGACGGCGAAATTCCCCTGGTTTTCACGGGAGCCATGGATTACTGGCCGAATGTCGACGCGGTCAAGTGGTTCGCCGAGGAAATTTTTCCGCGAATCGGCGCGCGTCATCCCGGCGCGCGCTTCTACATCGTCGGCCGCGATCCGGCTCCGGCGGTACGGGCGCTCGCCGGAGAGCGGGTGGTCGTGACCGGCGCGGTGCCCGACGTGCGGCCCTGGCTGCGGCACGCGCGCGTCGTCGTGGCCCCGTTGCGCATCGCGCGCGGCATCCAGAACAAGGTGCTGGAAGCGATGGCGATGGAGCGGCCGGTGGTCGTGGCCAGGGGATGTGGCGAAGCGGTGGACGCCGTGGCCGGGCGGGATTTCCTGCTGGCCGACGGCGTCGAGGATTACGTTCTGCGGGTTGGCGATTTGCTCGATTCGCCGGCATCGCGCGCGGAGATCGGCGCGGCGGCGCGGCGGCGGGTGCTCGGCCGCTATGACTGGGACGCCCATCTTTCCGCGATCGACCGTCATCTGAACGCGGAACCATGACCGGGACGCCGGGAACTTCCGTGGAGCGCGGCCGGAATAACGCCACGGGCTGGCGGCGGGCCTTGCCGGCGCTGCTCGTGACGCTATTGGCCGCCGTCATCCTGTTTCGCCACACGGCGGCGGCCATGGTCGAAATATGGGCGCGCTCGGATACGTTCGCCCACGGTTTTCTCGTGGCGCCGATATCCGCCTGGCTGATCTGGAGGAACCGGCGGCGATTGGCGTCGATGACGCCGCGCCCGGACATGCGGACGATCGCGCTCGTGGCGGGAACAGGCTTCGCCTGGCTGCTGGGACAACTGGCGACGGTGGGCGTGGTCGCGCAATTTTCTTTCGTCACGCTGCTGGTCCTGGCCGTTCCGGCCATTCTGGGATGGCCGGTCGCCCGGCGCATGGCGTTTCCGTTGCTTTTCCTCTATTTCTCCGTTCCGTTCGGCGAATTCGCCATGCCGAGGCTGATGGAGTGGACGGCGGCTTTCACGGTTCTCGGTCTGCGCATGAGCGGCGTGCCCGTGTTCCGGGAAGGCTTGCAGTTCGTCATTCCTTCCGGAACCTGGTCGGTCGTGGAAGCGTGCAGCGGCGTCCGTTATCTCATCGCGTCGCTGGCCGTCGGAACGCTTTTCGCCTATTTGAACTACCGCTCGCCGAAACGCAGGCTCGTCTTTGTCGCCGTCTCCTTCGTCGTGCCGATTTTCGCCAACTGGGTGCGGGCCTACTTCATCGTCATGCTCGGCCACGTTTCCGGGAATGCCCTGGCGACCGGGGTCGACCACCTCATCTATGGATGGGTGTTTTTCGGGATCGTGATTTTCCTGATGTTCGCCATCGGCGGCCGCTGGTCCGACGTCCGGCATCCACGGGAACGGAGCGAAAGCGGAAGTGTTCCCGAACCCACGGAAATCATGGCGGCGTCCGCGGGCGGTTTCTGGAAAAGCGCGGGCATCGTGGCGCTGGCGCTGGTCGCCGCGCCCGCCGGCGAATGGTATTTGCTGCAACGCGCGATCGCGGCGACGCCCGTTTTTCCGGACATGAGCCAACTGGAGGACGGCTGGCGATCGGCGGGCGCGGCCCTGGAACCGGAATGGAAACCGGCCTATGTCGATCCGTCGGCCGAACTGAACCGCGTCTATTCGGCGCGGGGACGGATCGTTGGGCTGTACATCGGCTATTACCGGCAGCAGGACTACCGCCGGAAACTCGTCAGTTCGGAGAACATGCTGGTCAGAAGCAACGATCGCGTCTGGGCGCGGGTCGCCTCGGGCGTCGCCGACATGCGCCTTGCCGGCCAATCCGTGAGCGCGCGTTCGGCCGAGCTGCGGGCCGGCGGCATGGATGGCGAATCGCAGCGGCTTGTCGCGCGGCAGTTCTTCTGGATCAACGGGTTCCTGACCGCCAGCGACGTCAAGGCCAAGCTGTTGACGGCGCTCTCCCTGCTCGGCGGCGACGGGGACGATTCGGCCGTGCTCGTCCTGTACGCGCCCAAGGCCCAGGAAGGCGGGGGCGAAGCGGCCCTGACAGCCTTCGCCGAGGCGAATTCGACCCGCCTATTGGACATGCTCGATACAATGCGGGCCAGGCGCTGAGTTTTCATGGTGAAATTTTTTTCGCCACGGAGACACTCAAGGCACAAAGAAAACCATTTGGAGCGTTTTTGAATCAAATGCCCGCGAAATCCCGTCATGCGAAAAGCAGTAACCACGAAGCACGGAGAACACGGAGAAAAACCTGAAAGAAAAGCGATAACCACGGTGAGAACCAGGAAAATGTTAGTCACGGAGGGTACGGAGAAAGACAAAAGCGAAAAGCAGTAACCACGACGGATACGACGAAAAAGAAAGCCCCCGTCATTCTCTTGATAAACGGGAATCCGGTTCGCCATCGCCTTCGCCGCTTCCATCCCACCCCGTCATTCCCGCGAACGCGGGAATCCAGGGCGTACTCTCCGGCGCAAGGCGCCGCATCCTTTGATTGGCGGCCCTGCGGGCCGGAGACAAGGCACTGGATTCCCGCTTTCGCGGGAATGACGAGGGAGATGGAAGGGACGGAGGCGGTGTGGAGGCGGAGTGAGGGAAATGACCGGGGGCTAGGGGGGAGAGGAGAGGAAAAGAGAGGAAAAGAGAGGAGACGAAGCGCGGAACCCCGTCATTCGCCCGCCTCCCCTCCGTCATTCCCGCGAACGCGGGAATCCAGGGCGTACTCTCCGGCGCATCGCGCCGCATCCTTTGAACACCCCCACCCCCTCCGGGAGAGGGGGTG
>JAIRPF010000196.1 GCA_031257115.1 Accumulibacter sp. | reverse complement strand
AGGCTGGAACCCCGGCCTGGAAGGCCGGGGTTTCGACCGTGGCTACTTGGGAGGGGTGCAAACCCCTTCCAAGTTCGTTCACAGCGACAGGCATGAATGCCTGTCGCTAATTAGTTGCTTGGCGGTCAACTGGCGGCTTTACGGTGATACGGAACAGGCACGAGCGCGGGTGTTACAGCTTCCCGCGTTCGCGGGAATGACGGGAAAGTGGAATCGTCATCGCTCGACCCGAAAACGCTCCAGAAAGATTCCCGCCTTTCGCCGCGCACGTCGTGGTTGATGCTCTTCTCTTGTTTTCGCCGTGCCCGTCGGTTGATCTCTCAATCTCTCAAAACGGACGGCCGCTGGTCTGGCTCGATCCTGGTTGTTCGTCGATCGCGTCGATTTCGAGCTGGATTTGGCTGTTTACGGGCAGGCCGCCGATTTGGGCCGGGGAGAAACGAACGGCTTTGAAGGCCGCGATGAGTTGTTCGAGGACGCGCGTGTCGTCATCGCCGTCCGGGGAGACATTGCCCTGGACGTCGACGACCTGGCCTTCGCGGTCGATGAACAGGAGCAGGACGGCTCTTCCCCGCCATCCGCCGGGCATCGGCGAAGCGTCGTCGAGCGCGGGTTCCGTCAGCATGACCGGCGCGACGGTTAGCCGGGAACGCGGGAAAAAGGTCTCGCCGCTTTCATTGGCCGCTTCGCGCGGATTCGCTGGCGCGCCGGCCTGTTCCAATATCTGTTCCGGCGCCCGTTCCGCCTCTCGTTCCGGCACCTCTTCTGACCCTCTTTCCGACATCCTTTCCAGCGTTTTCCCCAGCGGCATTTCCGGCCCGTGGCGTTCGCTTGCCGGCGTCATCAGCGCGGCGTGGCGCGGGACGTTCGTGGTCTCTCTCCTTGCCGGTTCGCGCGGCGGAGCGGAAATCCTTTTGGTGTCGGCGCTCTTCTCCGGATCGGCGGTCAGCCTCGCCTTCTCCGGCGCGGTGGCCAGACTTGCCGCCAGCGCGTGTCCGGGGGCTTTTCCGGCTTTTACTTTTCCGGCGAAATCCGGGGAGATCGTGAAGCCGCCGAGAAGCAGAAGATGAACCAGCAGGGAAAGCGCCACGGCCACGGTCAATCGGGCGGACGGGGGTGTCCGCGCTTCTTTCGGCTCGCGGCGGATCGCGCGGGAGGCGGCGGATATCGCTCCGGCGTTCATGGCGATCGTCATCGTTCCGGACGGAGAAAGAGCCAGCACGGGCCGCCCCGGCGCGTTTCATTCGACGGATGAAGCGCGGACGGGAGAATTCTTTTCGCCCTTTCGCCGCCGCCGGCCATTCTCTTCATTCCATTTCCAAAAATCATTGCCAACGATTCGAGCGCAAAAATCAAAACGTCCGTCATTTCCTTGACGGAACGATTCCCTTTGCGATCATCCGCGAAGGGCGGCGCTTCCGCGCCCGCCATTGCAAGGCGCGCAGCGCCGTGGCAATCCGGAATGACCGGGATTGGGCCGGGCCTGGATTGCTTCGCTTCGCTCGCAATGACGACGGTGCGTTTCATTGCATATCGGATAATTTCAGGTGGAGGCTTGCCGCATGACCGTCATTCCCGCGAAAGCGGGAATCCAGAGCGTACTCTCCGGCGCGGAGTGCCGCATCCTTTGAATTTGGGTTTGCAGCCCTTTGGTCTGGAGGCAACGAACTGGATTCCCGCTTTCGCGGGAATGACGGCGGTGATGGGGCGCGAAGGCAATGGCGAGCCGGATTTCCGCTTGTCAAGGGGAAGGCGGTTTTTCCGTTCATCCGCAGTTGATCAATGACCGGCGTTTTGATTTTTGCGCTCGGATCATTGGCGATGATTTTCGGAATCGGAATCAGGCGCATCGGCGGTCGGGAATGAATGAAAGGCGGCCATTCTAGCCACGGGGAAAGGAAAAAATTTGCCGTTCGTCCCGGAATAGCCGCCGAACATCGCCTGACGATTGCGTTCCCGGCCGTTTTTCTTATGATGCGATCGGAAGCAATCCTGTCGATCATTCGGAACGAACAACTCATGAACCCCAACCCAAGCCGAGGCTTTACGCTGATAGAAGTCATGATAGTGGTGGTCATCGTCGCCATCCTGTCGGCCATCGCGGTTCCCGCTTACAGGGATTACGTGATCCGCGCGCGGATCATGGAGGCCATCGAGGGCCTGTCGGCGCGGCAGGTGCAGATGGAACAGTGCTATCAGGACAATCACACCTATGCGCCCACGAGCGGATGCGCCGCCTGCGCCACGGCCACGGCCAAGGACTTCCAGTTCGCCTGCGAAGGCACGCCGACGACGACCGAATTCACCCTGAAGGCCACCGGGCTGAATACGATGAGCGGGTTTTCCTACACCGTCGATCAGAGCAACGCCAAGGGATCGGCGATCGCCAGCCCCGCGCCTTCCGGCTGGGTCGCCACCAGCAATACCTGCTGGATAACCAACAAGGGAGGCGCATGTTGAAATTCTCGCGCGGAGTGACCCTGATCGAACTGGCCGTCGGCATCCTGATCCTGTCGATCCTCATTGCGATGGCCGCGCCGAATTTTTCGACGTGGATACGGAACATGAGGATACGCACCGTGGCCGAGTCCGTCCTCTCCGGGCTGCAACTGGCGCGCGCCGAGGCGCTGAAGGAAAACTCGCGCGTGAGTTTCCAGTTGATGGATGGCGATGGCGCGTCGAGCGCCAGCGGCCCGAACTGGGTCGTCAGCCGCGCCGACGGCGCGGGCGATCCCGTCCAGGCATACGACGGCGCCGAGGGCGGCGGCGACAAGGCGCTGATCGCCGCCGAGGAGGAAACTTTCACCTTCAACGGCCTGGGCCGCCTCGCCAGCACGCCCGCGAACATCCTCGTTTCCAGTTCCGACGGCGCGACCGCGTGCGCCGACAGCGGAGGAAAGGTGCGCTGTATGCGCATCGAGGTTTCCGCCGGGGGAAGCATCCGGATGTGCGATCCCGCCCTGCCTTCCACCGATCCACAGGGGTGTTCATGAACAACGGCAAACACAAAATCGGAATCCCGTCTGGCGGCCCGGACGCCCGGCAAGCCGGCGTCGCGCTGCTCGAAGCCCTGATCGCCATCCTGGTTTTTTCCCTGGGCATTTTGACGGTCATCGGCATCCAGGCCGCGTCGATCAAGATGGCGGCCGAGGCGCAATACCGCACCCGCGCCGCCCTGCTGGCCGACCGGCTGATCGGCGAGATGTGGACGGGCGGCGACTCCATCGCCGACCTGGAAACGAAATTCAAATCCCCCGACGGCGCCGCCTACCTCGCCTGGCTCGCGGACGTCAAGGATTTCACGAACGGGAAGGGACTCCCCGGCGTGGAAGACGGCGCTTCCTCCACGCTGCCCACGGTCCAGATCGCCGCGCTCGACAGGCCGGCCGGAACCGGATCGGGGTCGAGCCTGACGGCGGACGTCACCGTCACGCTCTACTGGCGGACGCCCTCGATGGCCTCCGACGAGAAACACCAGCACATCGTCATTTCACAGATATCGAGAAATCCATGATGCGGACGTCCCCCCATTTCCTTTCCCCGAAGGCGCGCCATTCCGGCGGGGCCAGGGGCTTTTCGCTGGTCGAAATCATGGTCGCGCTGGTCATCGGCATGATCGGCGTGCTCGTCATCATGCAGGTCGCTCGCACCGGAGAAGCGCAAAAGCGGGTCACCACCGGGTCGGGCGAAGCGCAGAACAACGGCGCGCTGGCCATCTACTCGGTCGAGCGCGACGTCAAGCAGGCCGGTTACGGCTTCAGTTCGCCCAACGCGATCGGCTGCAAGCTGGTGATTCCCGCGCGCGATCCCGTGACGGCCCACACGCTGGACGTTCTCGCGCCGGTCATCATCAACGGCGGCGTTCCCGCCGGCGATGACAATACCGACACCCTGCTCATCGTCTACGGCAACGGCGCGGGATCGCCGGAGGGCGACATCATCGCCGACGCCGGCGTCATGAGCGGCAACCAGCGCATGGGCGTCGTTTCCGTCAAGAATTTCAGGGTGGGCGAATGGGTCTTCGCCGCGCCGCCCGATCTCGCCCTCGTTTCCGCGTGCGATCTGAAGATGGGGCGCGTCACGGGACTCGATCCGTCCCCGCCCGCCATTCCGACGACGCTCAAGCTGGACAGCAACATCGGCGCGTCGGACGACTGGCACCTGTTCGACCTCGGCGTGGCCCCCCGGATCGTCGGCTACGCCGTTCGCGGCGGCAATCTGACCACGTGCGACTACATGCTGGCGAACTGTTCCGACGCTGACCAATGGACGATCGTCGCCAACGGCATCGTCAGCCTGCGCGCGCAATACGGCCACGACACGGCGGGCGGCCGCGCCTGGAACGCGACATCGCCCGTGCTCCCGTCGGGCGACAGCGGCCACGAAGCGTTCGCCAAGGCTTGGGCGGCCATCCCGGCGGTGCGCTTCGCGCTCGTCGCGCGCAACGGCGAACCCAGCCGCGAGTCCGTGACCGCCTCGCCGCCGACATGGACGAATGGCGCCGTATGGGAGGACGGCACCCTCCCCGGCAATCTCGACGGCGACAACTGGCAGCGTTACCGCTACCAAGTCTATGAAACCGTCGTGCCGCTGCGCAACATTCCCTGGATGGGATCATGAACATGAAAAACCGGCTCCGCCAAAACCGTCCCCGCCGCTTTCCCGCGCGCGTCCCGGCCGCTTTCCGCCAGCGCGGCGCGGTACTGCTGATCGCGCTGATCGTGCTCGTCGCCATGACCCTGTCGGCGCTCGCGTTGATCCGCTCGGTCAACACGACCAACCTGATCGCCGGCAACCTCGCCTTCCGCGAATCCGCGGTGCTCGCCGCCGAGCGCGCCACCGAATCGGCCGTTAACTGGCTCGTCAGCGCCGGCAGGTCGACGCTCGAAAGCGACGTCACCGGAGAAGGCTACCAGGCGGTGCGCGCCGATCCGGCCGACGGCAACTGGGAAGCGTTCTGGAACAACACCGGCAGCGGCGCGAAAAAAGCCGCCCTGACCACCGCCGGGGCCGGCAGCGACGCCGCGGGCAATACCGTTTCCTACGTCATCCATCGCCTGTGCGACGCGACGGGCAATCCCCTCTCCGGGATCAACTGCTCCAAACCGCCCCGCGACGGCGGCGGCGGTTCCATGGTCGCCGGCGCGCCGAGCGCCGGATTGAAGAATCCCCAGGTTTATTACCGGATCACCGCCCGCGTGGTCGGTCCTCGCAACACCGTCGTCTACACGCAAACGACCATCGCGCTCTGACGGCTGAATTACAAAGGAGTCACCATGAAAACCCACTTCATCGCGCCTCGCGCCTCCCTCCTCGCCAGCCTGCTGGCGGCCCCGCTCATCGCCTCGGCCGCGGTCACCGACCTTTCGGACGCCCCGCTTTCCGGCGCGTCATCGGCGCAGATCAAGCCCAACATCGTGTTCATCATGGACGATTCGACGAGCATGGAATGGGACTATTTGCCCGACTGGGCCGCGAAAATCGACCATTCCTATGAACAGAACAAGAATCAGGGCCAGGGTGATGTCATATATTCGCTCCACTATCAGCGCTATAACCCAAGTTTCAACGGTATCGCCTACGACCCCGCCGTCACCTATTTCCCGCCAAATTACTTCGACTTGAACGGCATCGCCGATACCGCCAAATATCCCAGTCAGACCAGCGCGGCAAGCAACAACTGGAAACAGGTGCCGGTGGATGGCTACGGCGTACAGAGCCAGGACACGAAGAATCTGGTGGGCAGCGCCTTCTATTACCTCACCGTGCCGGGCGAGTATTGCACCGACAGGGCGCTGAGGAACTGTGTCAACGCGCCGGACGCGAATCATACGGAGCCGGCGTATCTGCGCTGGTGCAAGACCCAGGCGGAAGCCGACGCCGCCTCGCCGAGCGCGGGCGCCTGCCAGGCCATGGAGATCGAGAAATCCAGCAGAGGGGATTCGACGGTCACTTACAGCTATCCGCGCATGCCCGCGCCCTGGACGACCACGCTCAACATTCCTTCCGTCGGAACCATCAGCAGCATCAAGGTAAACGGTGTGGAAATCCTGTCCGCCGCAGTGACGGCAACCACGCGCGCCGCCCTGGCCGAAGCTGTCATGAACAAAATCAATGCCTGTTTTTCGATGAAAACCGGGCAGTGCCCGACCGCCACCGGGTATCTCGCGGAATGGGCCGGCGGGACGAGCACGGTGGTCACCCTGAAAGCGCCCGACGCCATCAGTTTCCAGCCTGTCGTTACCTCGCCGGACTTCTCGCTGACCGTCCCTCCTTTCGTTCCCGGAAACAATGTTCCCGGTTACGTCAAGGCCGTTCCGATCACGCCGGAGACTTCGGGTTATCCGAGGGCGTATCAGGACGAAATGACCAACTACGCGAACTGGTACGCTTATTACCGGACGCGGATGCAGGCGATGAAAACGGCGGTCAGCCGTTCCTTTGGCCCGATCGACGACCAATACCGCATCGGTTACTTCACCATCAACAACAACAATGACAGCGACGGCGGCAATTCGGAGAAGGATTTCCAGAACGTCGCGGATTTTTCCGACGCGCAGAAACACAGCTGGTACGACAAGCTCTTTGCCGCGACGCCCACGAGACAGGGCGGAGTGATCGCCAACACGCCGTTGCGCAAGGCTTTGTCCAATGCCGGCTGGCTTTTCGCGGGAAAACTCAACACGCTGTACGGCGTGAGCGTCGACGATCCCATGCAGTACTACTGTCAACCCAACGTCGCGATTCTGTCGACCGACGGCTATTGGAACGAGGACGCGGGTTTCAAGCTCGACGGGACGCCGGTTGGCGACCAGGACGGCCCCAGCCAGACCGAACCGCCCAACGGCGACCCGGTTCAGCGGCCGCAGCTCGACGGCGGCGCGGGAGCGCGGATGAAATTCACGGAATATGTTGAAAAGACACTGGAGCCTGTTACGGAGACCTGGTTCCAGAAACAGGAAGAAATCCTGATGGTCAACTCCTTGCAGACGCTGATGAGGACCAGGAGCCAGAACCAGATCACCACCCAGAGCCTTCAGAGCAGAAACGCCACCTGGGCCAAGACCGTTTACACGTTGCGAAAGGGCGTCTATACCGAGCGCTATTACGCTTACTGGAACCGTACCGACGCGTGGACCAGGTACACCAAGACCCTGTATCAGCGGGATGGGCACTGGAAAGTCACCGAAAGGCAATTGCAGAAAAGGGCCGTGGTTCCGCTTCAGGAACGGACGGGAGTGCTCCAGGGCAAACCGAAGCAGTTCTGGAACAAGACGACGGCGATACTCTACGAGCGGTCTCAGCCGGTTCTCAAGCGCACGAATGGCATGTTCGGATGGTCCGGCTGGGATGATGCGTTCGAGTGTACGACGGACAGCAATACGCAATGTGCCCCGTATTCGGGAACCATGTCGGCCTGGGCACCGGTTTCCAGTTGTACGCCGATGCAGCCCACGGTGACCCAGGGCAGCGGCGACGCTTCGAACCAGTTCACCTATACGGGAACCGTGGAGTGCAAATACGATTCGCCGACGACGGAATATAACCTCGCGTCATGCACGCCGTCGACGGGTCTGGCTTATAGCTACAGCCCGCTAGTGACATGCGCGCCGGTGGCGACGGGCGAGAACGACTTTCAGGACGTGGCGAGCTGCGATCCATCCGTTTCGGATTGCCGGTATGTCTGGAGCGCGAAGACGGCCGTTTCGGCCTGCAGCGGCAATACCTACGTTGACGGCAGCTTTAACATTCCCAACGTGACGCAGTGCCTCATCGACGAATTTTCCGAATGGGAAGATACCGATCAGACGTGCGTGATCGCCGGCGGCGTCGAATGCAGGTATAGCGATCCCGTGGATAGCTACGCCGGCACCTGCACCCCGCAGGACCCGGTCGTGGGCAGCGGCAACACTTATGGGGTGATCCAGGCCAGGGCGTGCAATTGGGAATGGACTACGACCGAGAGTCCGGTAAACACATGCCAAGCGAGCGATACGAGGCGATGCTATTACGCTTCCAACGAATCGTCTACGTCTATATCCCCCCCCAGTCAATGTGTTTCGGTGCCGGACACTCCTGTAAACGGCGTCTACACCGGCCCGGCGGCGAGATGCGTTCCCATGTCGACAGGTGGTTATGTGGATACCTGCCCCCCTGGCGCTACATCATGCAGTAACTACCATTATTGGTCGTACTCGTATCCGTCGCAGGGTCAGGGTTGCACGCCTGTGACGCACAGCCCCGCTCAATTCGGCGACGTGAGCTGCAACTATTCTTCCTCCACTTCTTACCCCGTGCCCGCGCGCGATAACCCGAACGCGCCCGAGGACGCCTGCGTGTCGACGAATCCGGCCACGCCTCCGACCGGGGACTTTTCGCAATCCACCTACCAGTACTGCCGGCTCTACAGTTGGCCGTCCACTTGGACAACCGTCGCTGTGGGCGGGAAGTGTACTCACGGCAACTATCAGGAATGCCGGTATGTGGATGTCGGCACTGCCAATGTTTCCACCTGCGACCCCGCCGATGACGTCGAGCAATCGCCAGGCCCGGTTTTCACCGAAAGAAGTCCGAAACACTGCATCGTGGGCTACACCACGTTTGCTCCCGTCTCGGTGTGTCCGCCGAATCCCGCGCCCACCGATCCCTACGAGTGCAGTCAGGGATGGACGGGTTTGCAGGATGTCACCGACCCCGCGTTCGACCCGGCGAGAATCGCCGCGGCGGATCCGAACGTGGAGATATATGGCACACGGTCATACAGCAATTGGTATTCGATCGTGGCCAGCGTCAAGACAACCAGTGTTCCGAAAGCCACGGCGGACGATCCTCTGCCGACCAACGCGGGCTTCTGCGAAGTGAATCCGGACGGCACTCAAAAGGTGACGTATGAGTACGACGCGACCATCCACGCCGTCAAAAAGATCACTTGCAGGGCGGTGAGACCCGGCATATCTGTCCCCTTCAGAGCGGCATCGTGCAACGCGGGAACGGTCAACGGCGTGAAAACGACCTGCAATTCGTACCCCACCGGGCCAACGGCCGACCCCAACTGCGGCCACGTCCAGCTCAGTGACGGCACGTGGGTTTGGAAGGACGACATCCCGGCCACCGCGGAGAACAACTACGTCCATACCCGCTGCAGCGCGGGAAATGGCGTGGCGACGGACAACACCCTGGCCGACGTGGCGGAATACTATTGGAAGACCGACCTGCGCACGCCGGCGCTTGGCAACTGCACCGGCGGCACGGTGTCTTCCGGCGGAATCGACGTCAACAACGACGTCTGCGTAACCACGGATTTGACGCCTCGCCACTTCATGAAAACCTTTACGCTGGGGCTTGGCGCGTCGGGATTCATGCAGTACCAGAGCGATTACAAAAGCGTTCTGAACCCGGATGGCAGCGGCTGCAAGAATTTGCCGGATTCGACAGGCGACTTCTACAGCGTCTGCAAGGGGCTGCCGGCCGACCCGGATAACGGAGTCTGTTCATGGCAGACCCTCGGTAACAGTTGCAACTGGCCCAAACCCATGGATACCGGCGCGGGCGTGCAGACCAACATCGACGACCTGAGGCACGCGGCGGTCAACGGGCGCGGCACCTATTTCAGCGCCCAGAATCCGGAGCAGGTGGCGGCGGGCATCAGCGCCGCGCTGATGGAAATCACGGTCAAGGAAGGCAGCCTGAGCGAGCCGACCCTCTCCGACCTCAACCTGGGGAAGGGCGACGTCCTGGGATTCAAAGGCTCGTTTACCTCGGAGAGCTGGGAAGGCGATCTGCTGATGTTCCCCATCGACGCGAACGGCAAGCCGTCCGATAACCCGGCCTGGACGGCCAAGAGCCAGCTGAACGCGGGAGACTGGACCGCCCGGACCATCTACGCCTTCCATCCCACGGAGGGGGACGGGCTGAAGCTTTTCACCTGGAGCAATCTCACGTCCCAGCAGCAGGCTTCCCTCATGGGATCGGTCAACAGCCTCACCCAGATGTGCGCGACGGGAACGGAGTCGATCTGCATTTCGGCGGCGGCCAGGGATTCCACGACGCTTGGGAAAAGACTGGTGGATTTCCTGCGCGGCGACCGGAGCGACGAAGGCGCGGCCAACGAGACGAACAAGGCTTTCCGCCAGCGCGCCGGCGTACTGGGCGACATCGTGAATTCGACGCCCGCCTATGTGAAGGTTCCGCCGTGGCGCTACACCGACAACGGCTACAGCGAATTCCGCTACGCGATGGAACATGACCCGCTCAAGAAACGCGCGGGGAGGGTCTACGTCGGCGCCAACGACGGCATGTTGCACGCCTTCGACGCCGACACCGGACAGGAAGTCTGGGCCTACGTGCCGAGCTTCGTCCTGCCCACGCTGTACCAGCTCGCCGACAAGCACTATTCCAGCAAACACCGTTTCTACGTCGACGGCTCGCCGGTTTCCGGTGACATCTGTACGCAAAATTGCGCCTTCGACCAGGCCGACCCGGTCTGGAAAACCATCCTGGTGGGCGGCGCGAATCACGGCGGGCGCGGTTTTTACGCGCTGGACATCACCGACGCCGACAATCCCAAGCGGCTGTGGGAGTTCACGAGCGATGACGACGTCAACCTGGGCTACAGCTACGGTAACCCGGTCATCACCAAGCTCGCCAGCGGCAAATGGGTGGTGCTGCTGACGTCGGGTTACAACAACGTCTCCGGCGACGGCAAGGGGCATCTCTACGTGCTCGACGCCAACGACGGCACGCTGCTCAGCGACATCTCCACCTCCGTGGGCGATCCCACGACGCCCAGCGGGCTGGCGAAAATTTCAGGCTGGGCCAGCAATACCCTGTACAACAACACGGCGCGCTACGTCTACGGCGGCGATCTTCTGGGCAACATGTGGCGCTTCGACATCAACCCCGATCCGTCCGCCGGCACGCCCCTCGAAGCGTACCTCCTGGCCACGCTGAAGGACGATACCGGCAAGCCCCAGCCGATCACCACCGCCCCGGAAATCACGGTCATCAAGAACAAGCCCGTGGTTTTCATCGGCACGGGCCAGTTGCTGGGCGCTCCCGACATGTCGGAAACGACGGATAAGCAATCGTTCTACGCCATCAAGGATCCCCTGGATTCCACGACGTACTACGACGATCCGCGCGGCGCTGGCTTCAGCTTCGTCCAGCAAACGATGACCGCCGGCCTTTGCCCGGCCGGCCATTCGTTCTGCGTGGAAGGAACGCCCATCGTGACCCTGTCCAAGAATCTGGTCGACTGGGCGACGGATCACGGCTGGTACGTCGACTTCCCCGCCGGCGGAGAACGGGTCAACGTGCCCTTCTATCTCGACCAGGGAACGCTGTCGATCACCACGAACAAGCCGCAAATCGGCGCGTGCGTGCCCGCCGGCGTCAGCTACAAATACTTCCTGGACTACCTGACCGGCGGCTATGTCGAAGGCACGGACGGCATCGGCGGTTCCAAGATCGGCGACTACCTCAGCACCGGCGGTCCGGGAGGCCAGACCGCCGGCGGCGGAATCGTGGAAAACCTCGGAACCGACAGCGGCGGCCGCGAAGGCATCGAAACCGTCGAAGTCCCGGTCGGCGGCGCGGGAGAAAAAATGCGCCGCATCTCCTGGAGAGAGCTGATCGTCGAATAAACAGACGCCAGCAAAAAAACGGCGGCCAGCAACCCGGCCGCCGTTTCTTTTCCCCCGCCGCGAACCCGATCCCGCTAGCCACGCGCCCCCATCGTGACCCCGGCTCCGGTTTGAAACCTCGCCCTTCAGTGGCGCAAAGGCTGAAATCCCCGTTCCGAAGGGCAAGGTTCCGGCCGCGACAACCGGAAAGAAACGCAAAACCCTTTCCAGGTTCGTTGACCGCGACAGTCATGAATGCCTGTCAACAATGAGTTGCCGCCGGCCATTTTCTTTTGTTTTTTTGCCCTCCGCCTTCCCCAGTCCAGGGCGCTTCGCGCAAACTGAGACCAGAACATTCCCGATTCAAGCGACGACCGCCCCCTTTCCCCGTCATTCCCGCGAAAGCGGGAATCCAGCGCGTACTTTCCGGCGCGTAGCGCCGCATCCTTTGAATTTGAATAGGCAGTCCTTCGGACTGGAAACAAGGAACTGGATTCCCGCTTTCGCGGGAATGACGGAAATTTGCAGGGGCTTGATTCAAAAACGCGCTGTTGCGTGGGCCATCTCCCTCAAGAGGGAAACCTATCCAAGGCGCTTCGCGCGAGTCGAACCCTAGGCATTCCCGATTCAAGCGACGGCCATTCCCTTTCCTCGTCATTCCCGCGAACGCGGGAATCCAGCGCGTACTTTCCGGCGCAAAGCGCCGCATCCCGTGCTCGCCGTGTTCGCCGTGGTGAAAGTTTTCGTTTCCCGCCGCGTCCGTCGTGGTTAGAATTGCGTCTCTCCTGTTCGCCATTCGATGTTCGTCCAACAATCCCGCCTGATCGCCGGCTATGCCTGGCCGATGCTGATCGCCCACCTGGTCTCGATGGGCATGCCGGTAATCGACACGGTGCTCCTTGGGCATTTCGCCACCGAGGACCTGGCGGCGGTCGCCGTCGGCGGCGGCATTTACATCACGGTTCTGCTGGCGCTCTCCGGCATCGTGCAAGCGGTGTCGCCGATCGCCGCGCATCTGAAGGGCGCGGGACGGGACGGCGATCTGGCCGGCGTGCTGCACCAGGGATTCTGGCTGGCGCTCATCTTGTCCCTGCCGGGGGTGCTGTGCCTGTCGCATCCGGATTTCCTGCTCGAATTGTCGTCGCTCGAACCGGCGGTCGATCTCAAGACGCGGAGCTATCTCGCCGCGCTCGCGTGGGGACTGCCGGCGGCGCTGCTCTATCGCGCGTTCTATGCGTTCTGTATCGCCGTCGGACAGCCGCGTCCGTTGATGACCGTTTCGCTGCTGTGTACGCTGATCCACGGCCTGCTGGCGAGCGGACTGGTTTCCGGCCGATGGGGCGGAACGCCGCTCGGAGTGCTCGGCTGCGGCATCTCGAATGCGCTGATCGGCTGGCTGGCGCTGGCCGCGGGGGCGGTCTACATGCGCGTCAGCGCCAGTCTCGAAAGCTACGGGCTGTACCGGGGCTGGCGCGGCCCGCGCAAGGAAACGCAGTTGGCGCTGCTCCGGCTGGGATTGCCGATGGGCTTTTCGGGTTTCATCGAAATATCGGCGTTTACGTTCGTGGCGCTGTTCGTCGCGCGGCTGGGCACCGAGGTCGTGGCCGGGCACCGCGTCGTCGCCAATCTGGCGGGAGTGTGCTACATGCTGCCGCTTTCCCTGGGTCTGGCCACGCTGCCCTGCGTCGGTCAGGCCGCCGGCGCCCGCGACTGGGCGCGCGCCCGCGTGGCCGCCCTGGCCGGCCTGGCCGTCGCCAGCGCCATTTCCGTGCCGTTCGGCGCCGCGCTGTGGTTCGGCCGGACGGCGCTGACCAACGCCTATAGCGGCGATCCGGCCGTGCGCGGCGTGTGCCTGTCCCTGATCGTGTATCTGGCCGCCAATCAGGTGTTCGACGCGGTGCAGACCGTCGCCGCCCACGCCCTGCGCGGCTACAAGATCACGTTCGTGCCCATGCTGGCGCACGTCACGGCCTTTTGGGGCGTCGGCCTGCTCGGCGGATGGTGGCTGGCCTTCCGCGCGCCGGAACCGATGGGCGCCGCCGGCTTCTGGCTGGCCCAAACGCTCAGCCTCGCCTTCGCGGCCGTTTTCCTGGGCGCAATGCTGTGGCGAGCGGCCCGATCCGGCGATGCCTGACGGCGGGCGCGGCGGAAAGCGAAAGCGAAAACCGCGCGGCGCGCGAACGTTTTGCCCGCGAATCCCCGTCATTCCCGCGAAAGCGGGAATCCAGCGCGTATTTTCCGGCGCAAAGCGCCGCAAGCCAAGCCTCCCTCAAGAAGGCGGCTTTGATTCGCGGCCTTTCGGGCCGTAGACAAGGAACTGGATTCCCGCTTGCGCGGGAATGACGGGGATGGCTTTCATGGGAATGACAGGAGCACGCCCGGGGTGGAATGAACCTAGCTCACATCGGCCTATCGTCCTTTCTCCGTGTTCTCCGTATTCTCCGTGGTTGATGCTTTTCGCCGTGCCCGTCGTGGTTGACGCTTTTCGCTTTCGATTTTCTCCGCGCCCTTCGTGGCCAACGCTTTTTGCCTTTCGCCGCGA